>CAYPVL010000172.1:0-2599 GCA_964414165.1 uncultured Cognatiyoonia sp. | reverse complement strand
GTTCAGAAGGGCGACTACATCATGGACGGCAACCCAGCCCCGCACGATATTCTTGCGGTCATGGGGGTCGAGGCCCTTGCGGACTACATGATCGACGAAGTGCAGGACGTCTATCGCCTGCAGGGTGTGAAGATCAACGACAAGCACATCGAAGTGATCGTGCGCCAGATGCTCCAGAAGTGGGAGATTCAGGACAGCGGTGACACCGTTCTGCTGAAGGGCGAGAACGTCGATAAGGCCGAGTTTGATGAAGCCAACGCCAAGGCGCTCAAGCGCGGTGATCGCCCGGCCACGGGTGAGCCGATCCTGCTTGGGATCACCAAAGCGTCGCTGCAAACACGCAGCTTCATCTCAGCCGCGTCGTTCCAAGAAACCACACGCGTTCTGACCGAGGCCTCCGTGCAAGGTAAGAAAGACAAGCTGGTCGGCCTGAAAGAGAACGTCATCGTCGGTCGCCTGATCCCAGCCGGGACGGGTGGTGCCACACAACGCGTCGCGCGCATCGCGGGCGAACGTGACAACGTGGTGATCGAAGCACGCCGGGAAGAGGCCGAACAGGCCGCACTTCTGGCAGCACCGATGGACGCGCCATCCGATGACATCATCGGCGGCGACGAATTCGACACAATGATCGCCGACGCACCAGATAGCCGGGAAGAATAACCCTCGGTTCATAAGCATAGAAAAAGCCCCCAAGAGAAATCTGGGGGCTTTTTTGTTGGCCCGGTCCTGTGATTTTCCCTGTCCAATCAATATGCGGGGGCAGGCAATACATCCCCAAACATGAGGCAGGCTTGATTTTGATATGTTATGATTATTGGTAAGCTTTCAGTCATGGCTCAAGGCGATGATTGGCCTGCAAGACGGTTCGCTTGCAGTGGAGCAAGCCTCTGATTTAGTTCGTAAATAAGGTAAGGAAATTGATGACGTCACACAGTTTGCCTGCGTTATTATTTCTAAAATTGCAGGTTTTCGGCAGGCTATGCAACGACGATTGAGCCCTTGAAACAAGAGCCTACGTTGAAAGAAATCTCAAATTATATGACTTTATAAAGCCAAGGTCCCAGCCAGTTCATGTTCAGGCGTTAACCATTCGTTAACTTATCTTGATCCATCGCCATACCTGCCTTAGCGTCATCTTCGCGGTATATTTTTGCCGCGCGTTTTTAGTATTTATTGATCCGAGGTCGTTCATGTCCATCCGCAAGATGACGCATCCGTTCGCGTCGCCTGACGCTTTCCAAGCGTACTTTCATCTTATCATCACGCTATTCTGCTACGCATGCGCGATCGGTTTGGGCGGTTACGCTTGGGGCAATATCCCGCTCACTGCCATCGCCGTCGTTGCCTTCATGTGCGGCACGATGCGGATGTTTGGCATCCAGCACGACTGTGGGCATGGCAGCTATTTCGGGTCGCGCAAAGTGAATAACCTTGTGGGGGTGCTTGCGGGGGCGATGACTGCGAACCCCTATTTTGCGATGCAATACAATCATAACCAGCACCACGCCTATATCGGCAATCTGGACCGGATGGAGACGCACGAGGTCCTTACATGGACGGTGCGGCAATATCAGGGTGCGACGCATACTGGAAAGCTTTTCTACCGGGCCTACCGGTCGATCCCATCGATTTTCTTTCTGGGGCCGATGTTTGTGATCCTGATCCGCTACCGGTTCCCGAAGAACGCATTCAAAACCGGGCTTTGGGATGTGGCTGTGCAAAACATCCTGATGGGCGGGCTTTGGGCCGGGGCCTACTTGATTGGCGGCTGGCCGACATTCGCGTTTATGGCGCTGGCGATGACGGTAACAGTCTGTGTTGGCGTGTTCATGGTTTATGTTGGGCATAATCACGAAGACACCTATTGGGCCAGCGGGCCGCAGGTGGATTTTGAAGAGGCGTCGCTCAAAGGATCGTCCGTCATCGACCTTGGGTGGTTTTATGACTTCATGACCTTCAACTTCGCCTATCACGACCTGCACCACCTCAATTCACGCATTCCGGCCTATAAGCTCAAGGCCTGCCACATCGCGCTGTCCGACCACCTAAAACCGACGCGCCTGTCACTGGGGCAGGTCATCGCCTGCATCCAGTGGAAGCTATGGGATGAGGATCGGGGCAAGATGGTGCGGTTTTCGGACATCCGGGAACCAAAGCAGGCGCTGCACCCCGCAGAATAGCCGTGCAAAGTGGATCGTCAGACCTCAAATTCTGCTGACACCAGTAGGGTTGTTGACACCTTAATCGACTCCCCCTATACGCCGCACATCCGGGCCTAAGGGGGAACCTTTACCGCCTGATATACAAGATCACGCTGGGCAAGAACCGACCTACTGCTGGTTTGTTCCTCTGCAACGCACCGCACCAAACCTCCGGTAAGGGTTTGACTGCGGAATTTTTGTGCTTTTCGGACGCGAATGGCATTTTATATCTCTCGCATCCGACGTGGTGCACACATGTGAATAGATGGGAACATCAAACGATGCCAACGATTCAGCAGCTGATCCGCAAGCCGCGCCAGCCAAAAGTTACACGATCCAAGTCCATGCACTTGGAAGCCTGCCCGCAGAAGCGCGGTGTATGCACACGCGTTTAC
>CAYPVL010000171.1:0-2642 GCA_964414165.1 uncultured Cognatiyoonia sp. | reverse complement strand
CCTTCATGTTCTTGGATTTCTTCTGGATCAGCGTCTGCGTGGCCAGAACGTGCTCAACCTCGGATGTCCCAATCCCATGCGCCAACGCACCAAAAGCGCCATGGGTCGCGGTATGGCTATCACCGCAAACGACGGTCATGCCGGGCAACGTCCAGCCCTGTTCGGGGCCGACGATGTGCACGATACCTTGGCGCACATCGGACACAGGGTAATAGTGGATGCCAAAGTCTTTGGCATTTTTATCCAAAGCCGCAACCTGAATCGCCGAATCCTCGGTCATGTTCTTGGGATCATCGCGGCCCGGCGTGGTGGGCACATTGTGATCTGGTACAGCAATGGTCTTATCGGGCGCACGCACCGTCCGGTTCGTCATCCGCAGACCTTCAAAGGCTTGGGGTGAAGTCACTTCGTGGACCAGATGGCGGTCGATATACAGCAGGCAGGTGCCATCCTCGGCCTCATGCGCGACATGCGCATCCCAGATTTTATCATAAAGCGTTTTGGGGGACATGGTCCTCTCCCGTTCATTTAGGTTTCAAGCGTGGGGAAATGGGCGGCCCTTTTGGGGGCCGGGCGATCATAGATGGGCGAGGATCGTGCAGTTCGCACCATAAAAGCGCCAGGGAAGGCGCGCGCGGTCATCCATGTCAAAAATCGGTGTCATAGGGGTCAGATATACACGCAGAGTGTCTACCGCAAGAGTGATCGGGTTCTGCATGCCCCGCGTATACAATGAAAATGGAGGTTCTTCATGAAGGCCACAGCCCTCACAATCGCCCTTACTGTAGCCACTCCAGCGATGGCAGATACCTACGGCAAATACGAAATGCCACGCTATAGCGTGCTGATGCAGGACAGTGCTTTTGAACTGCGCGCCTATGAACCTGCCTTGATGGCCGAGGTGACAGTAAAGTCCAGCCAGTCAGGCGCTTTACGCAAAGGGTTCCAAATCCTTGCGGGCTACATCTTTGGCGGAAACACCAGCGCCGAAAGCGTGGCGATGACGTCGCCTGTTGCGCAAACTGCATCTGAAACCATCGCCATGACCTCCCCCGTGGCGCAGACCGGCACAGACGGGTTGTGGACCGTCAGCTTCATGATGCCACGCGCCTATACGATGGACACGCTGCCTGCCCCTAAGAACGACGCGATCCGCTTTGTGATGACAGAGCCCGAACAACGGGTCGCGGTGCGGTTCAGTGGTTTGGCCTCAAACGCGCGGATGACCGCAAAAGAGGCAGAGCTGCGCAGATTTGCACAAACGCAAGGGTTCGCGGTCACTGGTCCGGCGCAGTATCTTTACTATGACGATCCGATGACATTGCCGTGGAACCGGCGAAATGAAGTGACTTTACCGATCAACGACTAAGATACGCGTGGATGCTTGCGCAAACCTTGCACGCTAAAGCTGGTGCGAAATGGGAAATATCTAACGTGCAATAACGGCTTCTTTAGCAAGGTCAGATTGGAAATGTCTAAGTTCTTGGTGAAAGCACCAAACCACCCTGTCCCTGCTTGTACGTCAACTTTCCCCATGCAAAGCTTGGGTCACTTCACACAAAAGGTAAGCGATGGCTGGGCACGTCAATATTTCAGGACCGGATGACATCATCGCGGAACAAGATACCGCACCCGACGCCCTGCCCCCGGATATCGCCCTTGATCAGGTTGTAGACATTGGCCAATCCCTGCTTGTTCAGGCCGAAGTCTTCATCACAAGTCTGTTTCGCACGTGGAACCTTTATCAGGTTCTGATTGCCATCGGTCTGTTCGTAGTGGCCCATCTGATGCGCATCACCTTTGGCCCACGCATTCGCACATGGATGGCCAGCCGCGAAAACTGGCCACAATGGCGGATGCGCGTTCTGGTTGTGATCCATCAACGCCTGCGCCCGATCTTCTTTGTGATGCTGATCTGGTCCGCGATCTACATCATGCGCGAAGTGACGTGGCCCAGCCGCAGTTATCTTCTGGGGGTCATCGGGACACTTGCGCTTGCCTGGCTCAGTGTTGTGTTGCTGACCCGACTGATCAAAAGCCAGTTCTTGCGCAAATTCGTGCGCTACGGGGCGTGGACCTATGCGACCCTTTATATCCTTGGTCTGTTGGAAGAGGCCGAGCAACTGCTTGACAGCCTTGGCTTTTCCATCGGCGATTTCCGCATCTCGATCCTGCTTGTTATTCAGGCAATTGTGGTCATCGGGGCGCTTGTTACGCTGGCGCGCCTGATCACCACCTCAACCGCCGCGCGCATTCGCACGAATGAAGATATCAGCCCATCCATGCAGGTCTTGATCGTCAAGATCATGCAGATCGCCTTTTATGCAGCGGCCTTCTTCATCGGCGTGCGCGCCATCGGGATTGATCTGACCGGCCTTGCAGTTCTGTCTGGTGCTATTGGTGTGGGTCTTGGTTTTGGTCTGCAGAAGGTCGTGTCAAACCTTGTGTCGGGTGTGATCATCCTGCTGGACAAATCGATCAAACCCGGGGACGTGATCAGCCTTGGGGATACCTTCGGTTGGATCAATTCGCTGGGCGCGCGCTATGTGTCGGTCGTCACGCGCGATGGCAAAGAATACCTGATCCCGAACGAAGATCTGATCACCGGGCAGGTGGTGAACTGGTCGCATTCCAACGATTTT
>CAYPVL010000170.1:0-2643 GCA_964414165.1 uncultured Cognatiyoonia sp. | reverse complement strand
GATTGTCGAGGGGCCGAACTTTGAATTCTCGACCGAGACGCGGGAAGAGCTGTATTACGACAAGGACAAGCTGCTTGCCAACGGCGACCGCTGGGAATCCGAAATCGCCCGCAACCTTGAACTGGATGCGCCGTACCGATGACCGACAACCCCTTTGATGCGATGATGAAGATGGGTCAGGACTTGGCCAAGCAGATGAACCCTGCGCTGGAATCCTTCACGCCCAAGGGGTGGGAGGATATGGTCCCAACGATGCCCAAAGACTTGATGGAAAGCTTCATGGGCAAGGGGCTGAACCCCGAAGGGCTTGATGCAAAGACCAAGCTGCTGTTGACCTTGCAGGGCCTGACCATCATGGGCGCGCAGGCCGAGGCGCAGTTGCGCCTGACTGTGCGCCATGCAGTTGAAGCCGGGGCTACAAAACAAGAAATCGCAGAGACCATCGCCCAAGCGGCGATGTTTGGCGGCGTGCCCGCCATGACCAAGGCGATGGATCTCGCCACCCAAGTTCTGGACGAAGGGGACACGGCATGACCGTATTCGCATTCACATTCTACGTCTTTGCCGTCAGCACCGTGCTGGGCGGTTTGATGACCGTGCTCAGCCGCAACCCGGTGCATTCGGTGCTTTGGCTGATCCTTGCTTTCCTGTCCGCCGCCGGATTGTTCGTGACCTTGGGGGCTGAATTCGTGGCGATGCTGCTGGTGATCGTCTACGTTGGGGCCGTCGCGGTGTTGTTCCTGTTTGTGGTGATGATGCTGGATGTGGATTTCGCCGAGTTAAAGGCGGAGATGTCAAAATACCTACCGCTTGGCTTGCTGATCGGTGTGATTATGCTGATGCAAATGGCGATGGCTTTTGGGGTCTGGGGCTATTCAGATGGGGTCGAGACACGCATCGCGGCCCCAACAGGTGAGCTGCACAATACAGCCGCTTTGGGCATGTTGATCTATGATCAATACATCATGCTGTTCCAACTCTCTGGCCTGATCCTGCTGGTCGCAATGATAGGGGCGATTGTCCTGACCCTGCGCCACCGTGTCGATATCAAACGCCAGAACGTCATCGCCCAGATGCACCGCGATCCAGCGGTGGCGATGGAGTTGAAGGACGTGAAGCCGGGGCAGGGCCTCTGATGACAAATTTGCTTGGAAAATTTGAAGCCAAATCCTCGACAAGGATTTGCCCGCAAACTCTTATCAAGAGTTTGGCGCTGACCGAAGGAAAGACCCAATGATCGGACTTGAACATTATCTCACAGTGGCTGCCGCCCTGTTTGTCATTGGCATCTTCGGGCTGTTCCTGAACCGCAAGAACGTGATTATCCTGTTGATGAGCATCGAATTGATGTTGCTGGCGGTGAATATCAACTTCGTGGCCTTCTCAAGCTATCTCGACGATCTGGTCGGGCAGGTCTTCACCCTGTTTGTGTTGACTGTCGCCGCCGCCGAGGCCGCGATTGGCCTTGCGATCCTTGTCTGTTTCTTCCGCAACCGTGGGACCATTGATGTTGAAGACGTCAATGTGATGAAGGGCTAAATACCAATGGAAACCATCATCCTTTTCGCCCCCCTTATCGGTGCTTTGATCGCCGGTTTCGGTTGGAAGTTCATCGGGGAAACCGCCGCGCAGTGGACGGCCACCAGCCTTTTGTTCCTGGCGGCCTTCCTGTCGTGGATTGTCTTCATCACCTTTGATGGCACAACCGAGAACATCCAGATCCTGCGCTGGATTGAATCCGGTAGCCTGTCTACCGATTGGGCCATCCGCATGGACCGCCTGACCGCGACGATGTTGATTGTCATCACGACCGTCTCGGCGCTCGTCCATCTGTATTCGTTCGGCTACATGGCCCATGATGAAAACTTCGGCGAGGGCGAGAACTATAAAGCCCGCTTCTTTGCCTATCTGTCTTTCTTCACCTTCGCGATGTTGATGCTGGTGACCGCCGACAACCTCGTGCAGATGTTCTTCGGCTGGGAAGGGGTGGGCGTCGCCTCATACCTGCTGATCGGTTTCTACTATAAGAAGCCAAGTGCGAATGCCGCCGCGATCAAGGCTTTTGTGGTCAACCGGGTCGGGGACTTTGGCTTTGCTTTGGGTATCTTTGCCCTGTTCCTGATGACCGATAGCATCAAGTTTGACGACATCTTTGCCGCCACACCTGAGCTGGCCGAAGCCACGCTTACCTTCCTGTGGCGCGACTGGAATGCCGCGAATGTCATCGCTTTCCTTTTGTTCATCGGTGCCATGGGCAAATCGGCGCAGTTGATCCTGCACACATGGTTGCCTGACGCGATGGAAGGTCCGACGCCTGTGTCTGCGCTGATCCACGCGGCGACCATGGTCACCGCCGGGGTCTTCCTTGTTTGCCGTATGTCCCCACTGATGGAATACGCGCCCGAGGCGATGTCCTTTGTCGTCTTCCTTGGTGCGACCACAGCGTTCTTTGCCGCGACCGTCGGCCTTGTGCAGAACGACATCAAGCGCGTGATTGCTTATTCAACATGTTCCCAACTTGGTTACATGTTTGTTGCCGCTGGACTTGGCGTTTACTCCGTCGCGATGTTCCACCTGCTGACACACGCATTCTTCAAGGCGATGCTGTTTCTTGGCGCGGGCTCCGTGATCCACGCGATGCAT
>CAYPVL010000169.1:0-2748 GCA_964414165.1 uncultured Cognatiyoonia sp. | reverse complement strand
TTCCTTTGCTTCCAAAATTACCAAGCAAAGCGTCTACAAATCTAGGGGCACCTCAAAAGCGACGATGCTGTATCCGTCTTCTTCAGAAGCCGATGCAAGATTGAAGTTTTGCGAATACATAGACTACGTCTCCAAAGGTTTCTAAATTGATAAACTGTATTGGGTACTGAACATTAATCCAAGCTTCCCTAACCATGACACTCTGAGCTCTAAGCAGACATTGAATACTCTATGATCAAGAGTTTGTTGTGCCTTACTTCCGAACTTCGGACGAACTTTGCCCCCCTGCCATCCGACCGAGCAACCCAATCCTACCCATCCCCGCCCAACTCATCCCAAATCTCGCGCACCCAGCCTTTGATCACCTGCGCCTCTTCCCAGCGGTTCGACATTTCGCGCCCGTCGGGGCCGGTCATCGCGTATTCGGGGGGGCCGAGTTCGCAGACGAAGATGCAATCCCCCTTAGGGTTGCGTGCCCGCCAGTCGGCCAACCCTTCGCGCCACCAGCCTTTGAACAGCTCAACCCATTTCTGGTTCTGGGGAAAATCGAGTTGCAACTGAATCTGCTGACGGCTTGCGACCCTCCCTTGGAAACTGTCCGAACGCTTTAAGATACGGCTCATCAGCCCCATGTCGTGCTCTGACAGCGGATACCAGAATTCCCGGTCCACCACGTAGTGCGAAAGATCCGCACAGATCCGCATATCAGGAATAAGATCAAGCAGTTGCAGCGTGACATAAAGGTCGTTTGTGATGCAGTTGCGGTGGGTCTCAAATTGGATCGGCACCCCGATCCGGTCGGCCATGCACATCCATGTCTCAATCACCGGCACCATATCCTTGATCGCCAAAGGCATCACCTGCCCGATCACATCCACGAATGGCGCACCAAAGTCGGCGGCCATGTGCAACGTGTCCTCAAGGCTGTCGATGGTCTTTGGGAATGCCACGATCAGCGGCGTCAGCCCGTTGGCCTCCATATGCGGACGCACCGCATGGGCAACGGCGACGTCCGACGCACCCAGATCAATCGCCATCCCGTCAAAGCCAGCCTGCGCGACCATCTCGCAGACCTGCGCGTGCGGCAGCTTCACCCCCGTCTGGTCATGGGGCTGCATCGCCCAAAGCGAGGTATAGACCCGAAGTTGCCTCACGCGGCAGGGATCCGCACGCGACCGCCATTATGGGGCACGATCCAGACCTCATCCATGGGGTATTGGCTTTCGTTCTTGGCGCTAAGCTTGCGGATCACTTCGATCTGGAATTCGATCCAGCCCATGCGATGCACCTCGCCCGCCTGCGCCTCGATCTTGTCGTTCAGCGCGCGCAGCTGCCAGAAGGGCACGGCGGGGAACGTGTGGTGGGCGGTGTGATAGGGCATCTGCCAGCACAGCCAGCGGACAAAGGCGTTCGCGCGGGTGGAGCGCGTGTTTTCAAGGATATCGCTTTCGTGGCTCAGCCCCAGATGTTCAATCGTATTCTGTAATTGATGGACAGGCTTGGTAAGGACCATCGGCACCAACCAGAAGGTGACAGCCACCCAAGACCCCGCCAGCACAGACACAAGCGCAATCACCGCATAGCCCAGCAGATGGAGCCGCGCTTCGCGGATGATCTTGGCCTCTTCCTCGGGGCGAATGAAGGGTTCAAGGATAATGCCGCGCGCACGGCGCAGATTGCCAAGAACGCGGTTGCGCCAGTAGGTGATCCCGGAAAGCCACAGCAAATAGGTCGTCAGCGTATAGGGCGCGCGCACCAACTCTCCGTCCCGGTCCCAGTCTTGCGTGTGTTGGTGATGGGCGAAATGCATGACTTGGTCGAAATCACGTGGGAAAATTTGGACAAAACCGATCAGCCGCCCAAAAATCTCGTTCAATTTTCGGGTCTTGAACACAGTCGCATGGCTTAGTTCATGCTGGGCGGCATAGGTGAAGTTCAGCAAAACGCCCAAGGCAAAGCCTGTGATCCAGACCCAGCCCGTCCCCAGCGCAAAAGCGTGCAAAACAACCGCGATCCCAATGGCCCCAAGGTGCGAGGCCATTTGCAATGCCCCCTGCAGGTCAGAGCGCTGCGTTAATGCGCGCATTTCAACCGGGGTCAGCAGTTTGCGACGAGAGAATGAAGCATCCATGCCGAAATCCTACCCCTCCGCCAGACAAATGCAATTGTTTCACGCACCTGCGCCAATTTAACCCAATCGAAATGGCACTTCGTTTATTGCCCCTTTACGCATCAGCGACTAGAAGCGGGCCAAGCGGCGGTGCAAGTTACGACTCGCCTCGCCAAAGACGCAGCCAATTCGAGGGAGAGCCACATGGCAGACGCCGCCATTCACGGCCACGAACATGAAGACAATCGCGGGTTCTTTACGCGTTGGTTCATGTCCACAAACCACAAAGATATCGGGATCTTGTACCTGTTTGTATCCGGCTTTGTCGGGTTCATCTCGGTCGCCTTCACCGTCTTCATGCGGATGGAGCTTATGGAACCGGGTGTGCAGCACATGTGCCTTGAAGGCGCACGTCTGTTCGCTGATAGCGCCAGCGCATGTACGCCAAACGGCCACCTTTGGAATGTGTTGATCACATACCACGGTGTTTTGATGATGTTCTTCGTCGTCATTCCGGCCCTGTTCGGTGGTTTTGGTAACTATTTCATGCCCTTGCAGATCGGCGCGCCGGATATGGCGTTCCCACGGATGAACAATCTGTCCTTCTGGATGTATGTCGCTGGTACAGCACTTGGCGT
>CAYPVL010000168.1:0-2785 GCA_964414165.1 uncultured Cognatiyoonia sp. | reverse complement strand
ACCACGACAATGCTACGCACTGCGTGGTGCTGCATCTTGGCCGCAACCGCGCCTCCCACCCTTAGCGGCAACAGACCCATTATCAGCCGGCCGGTTCCGCAGGAGCTGCACCGGACGGAACGCGACAGCTCGACTAGCAGCCCGTCTAACACTGGGGCTAAGTCGCCGCCCCAGACCCCGCGAAGCTCAGCCCGGAAGGTTACTTTGTCCGGCTATCGCCAGGCCAAAGCAACCTTCCGGTCCGAGCCACAACGACGCAACAGCAACCCTACTTGGTCAGCGTGATCGAGTGGGGCTTTTTTCTTCATCTGAGATCTTCAATTGAAAATGGCAGATGAAGGAAAAGGGGAAGTGTTGTATCTTGTGGGCGGTGCCAACGGGTGCCGGGGCTTTGCTTGACTTGGCTGGGCGGTAGCGCAGGGGTGGGATAGGGTCGATCCAATGGCGGGTATGTATGAAGCTTGGAGTTCCTACAATTATGTAATGGGGAATCCGGTTATTCACACTGATCCTGATGGACGAAGTGTCAACAATGGGTATGTTAGAGATAACAATACTGGCGAGACTACGCAGGTAAGTACAGTCGGAGGAGATGAATTTGATTTGGTCTATTCAGGAACTGTTAACGATGACGGTTCAGTAACAATAGACAATACTGATCCAGAGGTGATCGATGTTCATAGTCAGCCAACAGGAGAGATGCCATACTTCAGGGGACCGGGAGTGATGGGTATTCCTGGCCAGAATGTGAACATGCAGACGATGGATGGCGCAGATGATCCGATTTTTAATTTGCTCACTTTAGGAGCTGGATCTCGGATATCAAAGTCTGATGATGTAATTGACGTTACATTATCTCTAGCTAAAAAAGCAGGAAGACAGGGCAAGAATGCCAAGCTTCGTGAACTTGCGGAGGACGATAAGTTGGGTAAAGCAGATAGAGGTTGGTTAAGACAAGAATTAAATGAAATTCTTCGAGGGAAAAGGATGAAAGGGGGGAAAGGTAGAAAAAAGAAGCATATTAGAAATCCACCAGGTAAGGATTTAGCACACGAACGTGGTAGAGAATCAGCAAAAGGATTCAGTTATTACTGGAGTAAATTGCAAGATAGAGTTCTCCACCGTCGACAGCATAAGCATGACAATTACGGAAAGAAAAACAAACGGAGACCACCTCCAAAACAATAATGATATGTTTGTACAAACAAAGAAAAAACTAGCAATTTTAAACGCATCAAACGCTGAGATGAGAAGGGAGTATTCAGTTGAGAAGATAGCTGAATGGGAAGAGGTTTACGTGTTGGAGAGTTTTTCAAATGAGCTTGCTTACGGCGAAGTTGAAGGTCATGCTATACTACCTGTATGGCCTTCGAAGGCATCGGCATCTCAAAACGCTATTGATGGGTGGGGTGATCACAAACCAAAGAGTTATAGTATAGAAGATTTTTTTGACCTTATAGGAGAGGAAGATGATTTCTTGATTAGTATCTACCCGGTAGAAAATAAATCTGGATTTATTCTCTCTGTAGAAGAGTTTATGAGAGACTTGATAGTTGAACTGCGTAATTATGAGGAAGAATAACCTTTTCTATTATTCTTCTAGTCAAATATAGAAACTGAGTTCAGGTTAGCGAAAATAACGAAGGGGACTGCACTCTTGATGGAATCCGTGATTTATGCTAGCTTCTCGTTCAGGGAGTTGTTTTGTGCGTCCTTCAACATGACATCCAGCATATAGAGAATGCGGTCTTTGTAGGTTGGACTTACCTTTTCCAGGACTTCCAGTCGGTACAGCATTTTCTTGTCCTTCAGTAAAACGGAAGTATCTCCGGCCAAATAGTCTAGACTAACTTCGAGGGCTTCCGCTATGTTCTTAGCGATGTCGATGGATGGGGTTCTTTCACCTCGTTCGTATCTTCCGATGATTGCTTGTGAAGTTCCGATTTTCGTAGCGACATCTTCACGCTTTAGTCCCTTCTCTTCCCGGATGTTTTTAAGCCTAAGGCCGAAATCTATGCTCATAATGTGCCAATTTGCACCGTTTTGTGACGGTTTACGTAAAAATAAGGCATAGATTAGTAATAAACAACCCTGATAGTTTTGATGTATGGTTGCCGATCGTTTACATTTGTTACCAAACTGTAACAAGTCAGATTTTTTCTTCAATTGAAAGAAAAACTGAAATCAGCCACGCACATGACCATCCCCGAAATCAAAGCCGCCCTCCCCATCGCTACCGTCCTGGCCCACTACGGCCTGGAAGCCGGTGCCAAAGGCTCGATGCGCTGCCCCTTCCACGCCGACTGCAAGGCAAGCATGAAAATCTACCCAGAAACCAACACCGCCTACTGCTTCGCCGGATCATGCGAAGTAAAAAGCGTAGACGTAATCGACTTCATAATGAAGATGGACAAAAGCACGAAGCGCGAAGCCATCCTGAAAGCAAAAGCGATGTGCGGGCAGGTGCTGACCACGGCACCAATACCAAGCCCAAGCCCAGCGGTAGAAAAACTAGACCTGCCGGCCACCTACGAAGAAAGCCTATCCGACATGGCCCGCACCCCAAGCGGCAAAGCCTACTGCGCCGCGCGCGGTCTGGACAGCGAGGGCATCGGCTACAAATCCCGCAAATCGAAGGAGCGGTGGGGCCGGGGTTGCATCATCTTCCCGCTGGTCGACGAAGGGTGCAAGGTGGTGGGCCTGTACGGCCGGGCGGTTAAGGGGAACGGACATTACTACACGGCCGACCGCGCGGGCCTCTACCCGGAATACCCCGACCCGACCA
>CAYPVL010000167.1:0-2807 GCA_964414165.1 uncultured Cognatiyoonia sp. | reverse complement strand
GATCAGGCGACCGCTTACGAGGAAAGCGATGAGCTGACAGCCCGCCGTGAACTTTTGGCCGAAGCCATGGACGTTCTGAATGACCGTGAAAAGGACATTCTGGTCCAGCGCCGCTTGGCCGAAGAAACGATCACGCTTGAGGATTTGTCCGGGCAGTATGACGTGTCCCGCGAACGCATCCGCCAGATCGAAGTGCGTGCTTTTGAGAAACTGCAAAAACGGATGAAAGAGCTTGCGAAAGCAAAGGGCATGTTGGCAACCGCCTAAGCCCGTGTCATTTCGCTGCGAAAATGATCCCCGTCGGAGCCTCCGGCGGGGATATTTTTTGAACCAAAGAGCTATGGGGTTGGGCTATGATGCGGACTGTGGTTTGGTGGGACAAACGGATTGAGGAGGCGTGATGCGCTTTGGAATTTTGGGCGCGGCTAAGTTTGCGCGCCAGCACATGGGGCCGGCGATCCACGCGGCGAAGGGTGCGGAATTGGTCGCGCTGGCAACGTCTGATCCTGCCAAGGCGGATGGCTTCAAAGCTTTTACACCGGGGCTGCAGGTTTATGCGGACTATGATGCGTTGCTGGCGGACCCTGCGATTGATGCGGTCTACATTCCACTTCCCAATCACTTGCATGTGCCATGGGCAGTGAAGGCGCTTAAGGCGGGCAAGCATGTGTTGGTAGAAAAGCCGCTTGCTTTATCCGCAGACGATTTTGCCCCGGTCATTGCGGCGCGTGACAAGGCGGGCAAGCTGGCGGCTGAGGCTTTTATGATCGTCCATCATCCGCAATTTGCCCGCGCCCGCGCACTGGTGCAGGGCGGTGCCATCGGGGCACTGGTGCATGTGGATGCGGTGTTTTCCTACAATAACACCGGTGATGTCACGAACATCCGCCGCGATCCCGCGAAGGGCGGCGGCGGGCTTTATGACATTGGGGTCTACACATTCGGGGCCGCGCGCTTTGTGACAGGGGCCGAGCCTGTGGCCGTCCCTTACGCAAAACTTGCCTATGAGAATGGCGTTGATGTGTTTGCCCAAGTTGCCGCAGATTTCCCCGATTTCACCTATTCCGCGCAGGTCTCAATGCGGATGTTCAACCGCCAATACATCACCTTTCATGGCGACAAGGGCGTTTTGACGCTGACCTGTCCGTTCAACGCCAACGTCTTTGGCCTGTCTGAACTGGTGCTGGAGAATGAAAAACACGTGCGGACCCATGAACGCTGGCCTGCTGAAAACCACTATGTCACGCAGGTCGAGAATTTCGTAGCATCGGCCACGACGGGCGCGGACTATCCGTGCCCCCTTGAGTTTTCGCAAGGGACGCAGAAGATGATGGATATGGTTTTCGCTGCGGGAGGGCAGAATGACAGCGCATGAAGACGAGCGCGATAACATGCTGGTCCGGCTGGTCTTTATGATCATCATCGGCGTGCTTTTGTATTTCGCACAAACCGTGCTTGTGCTGATCACCGTTGGGCAGTTCATCATCATGCTGGCCAACAGGCGCGAACCCAATGAACAATTGGCCGAAATGGGCACGACCATGGGTGTCTGGATCGCCAAGGCTGTGCGCTATCAGACCGGGGCAAGCGAAGTGAAACCTTGGCCCTGGACCGAGTTGGATTAGGCTTTTCGCATGCGAAAAGAGCCAGATTTCACTTTCGTGTCAGCGTCAAACGGCGGATTGGCGCAGCGTTCTGTGACGTAGGCTTTTGTTAAAGCTTCAACCGCATGACTTGTTCCGGTCCAAAGCGCCCGTCGCGATCTGGACCGTCAGCGACCCAGCCTGCCTTTTCATAAACCGCAATCCCCCGCGCGTTGTGTTTGGCAATCGATAGCCAGACCGCGTCGCGCTTGGGATAGGTGCTGCGCAGATAATCGGGCAGGGCGGTCAGCAGCATGCTGCCATAGCCAAGCCCTTGATATTGCCCGCCGATCAGAAGTCCGCGAAAGCCCATGGTGCCTTGCGGGAGCCTGTCAACGATCCGCGAAAAGTCGCGGTCGACCTTGAAGTAGCCTACATATGTCGTGCCCCGCAACGCGCAATGAAAGTCCGTCAGTCGGTCTTTTTCCGCCGTCATATGGGTGATCTGACCGACCAGCGGATATTGTGGTTCGGTCAAGATCAGGTGCGAGACCCGGTCGACTTGGGTCCACGGCAGAGGGTGGATCGTGATCAATCTTCCAGCGCTTCCAGTTCGTCGATGAACCCTTCGATCATCGACAAGCCTTTGTCCCAGAACGCCGGGTCGGAGGCGTCCAGTCCGAATGGGGCCAGCAGTTCTTTGTGATGCTTTGATCCACCCGCTTTCAACATGTCAAAATATTTGGTTTTGAAGTCCGGATCGCCCTCTTCATAGACCGCATAAAGCGCGTTCACGAGGCCATCGCCAAAGGCGTAGGCGTAGACGTAGAAGGGTGAATGGACAAAGTGCGGGATGTAGGCCCAGAAAGTTTCATAGCCCTCTTGGAAATCAAAAACTTCGCCCAAAGATTCCGCCTGCACCGACATCCACAGTGCGTTGATATCATCCGGCGTCAGTTCGCCCTGCGCCCTTGCTGCGTGCAGTTTGCATTCAAAGTCGTAAAATGCGATCTGGCGCACGACAGTGTTGATCATGTCCTCGACTTTGCCCGCCAAAAGCACCTTGCGTTCTTGCTTGGTCTTTGCCCCTTCAAGCAGCTTGCGGAAGGTCAGCATTTCCCCAAAGACCGAGGCTGTTTCGGCCAAGGTCAGCGGGGTGGATGAGAGCAGTTCGCCTTGCTCTGCCGCCAGAACCTGATGTACGCCGTGCCCCAGTTCATGGGC
>CAYPVL010000166.1:0-2883 GCA_964414165.1 uncultured Cognatiyoonia sp. | reverse complement strand
CGCGCCTCTTCCTCGCCATCCCAATGACCGATCAGGCGGACCTGCTCGCCGTCTTCGCCGTCGGTGAACAAGGTCTTGCCAAGACGGCCCTTGTTGGCGGCAATGACGCCGGCAGCCGCCCCCAGAATATGCCCGGTCGAGCGGTAGTTCTGTTCCAGCTTGACCACATGGGCACCGGGAAAATCCTTTTCAAACCGCAGGATATTGCCGACCTCAGCCCCGCGCCAGCCATAGATCGACTGGTCATCATCGCCGACGCAACAGATGTTCTTATGCCCCCCGGCAAGCAGGCGCAGCCAAAGGTATTGGGCGACATTCGTATCCTGATATTCGTCGACCAGAATGAAACGGAACCAGCGTTGGTATTGTTCGAGCACGTCGGTGTGTGTTTGGAAAATCGTGACCACATGCAGCAGTAAGTCACCGAAATCACAGGCGTTCAGATCTTTCAGGCGCGCCTGATATGCAGCGTAAAGCGGCACGCCCTTGTGGTCATAAACACCGCTATCGGCGACAGGCACTTTGTCAGGTGTCAGCGCCTTGTTCTTCCACTGATCAATGATTCCCGCCAGCATCCGGGGCGGCCAACGCTTTTCGTCAATCCCTTCGGCCACGATCAATTGCTTGAGAAGGCGCAGCTGGTCGTCGGTGTCCAGAATGGTGAAATTCGATTTCAGCCCCACCAATTCTGCATGACGACGCAGCAGCTTGACACAGATCGCATGAAATGTGCACAGCCAAGGCATCCCTTCAACACCTTCGCCAAGCAAGCGACCCACGCGTATTTTCATTTCGCGCGCAGCTTTGTTGGTGAAGGTCACCGCCAGTATTTCATGGGGTCGCGCCGTGCCGGTCATCAGTAAATGGGCGATGCGGCTGGTAAGGGCTTTGGTCTTGCCCGTCCCTGCCCCGGCCAACATCAACACTGGCCCCTCTAAGGTTTCCACCGCCTCGCGCTGGGCGGGGTTCAACCCATCAAGATATGCCGCCGAACGCCCCACCATCGCGCGCTGGGACAAAGGAACGCTTGCGGCCTCAAAGGCATCTTCTTCGGAAAAACTGCTCATACCCCGTCATACATCGAAACATCAGCCACGAAAAGAGGGTGTTCTACATCTGTTCGCAGG
Source organism: uncultured Cognatiyoonia sp. (assembly GCA_964414165.1). Taxonomy (GTDB): domain Bacteria; phylum Pseudomonadota; class Alphaproteobacteria; order Rhodobacterales; family Rhodobacteraceae; genus Cognatiyoonia. The sequence goes on along the minus strand of CAYPVL010000166.1, from coordinate 1,756 downwards.
CGCCTTATCCTTACTTTCTTAAAATACGCCCGCCAGAGGCTCTGCCCTTGCAAGCCGCGCAGGTTCCGCCATAGCGTCCAACCATGCGCCACGATCAATTTCCCGCCATCGCAGACCTCAAAGCCCGCGCCCGCAGGCGTATTCCCCATTTTGTCTGGGAATATCTTGATAGCGCCACAGGGGACGAGGCGACGTTGCATCGCAACCGCGCGGCTTTGGACGCGATCTTGTTGCAACCCGCGATCCTAAAGGGTGAATTTGCGCCGGACCTGTCCACCACCCTGCTTGGACGCAGCTATCCGCTGCCCCTGGGCATCGCGCCGGTGGGTATGTCCGGGCTGATCTGGCCGGGGGCCGAACAGATGCTTGCGCGCACGGCGGCAAGCGAAGGGCTGCCTTACACCCTGTCAACTGTGGCAACGCAGACCCCCGAAGATCTGGCCCCGCATGTTGGCGATCAGGGCTGGTACCAGATCTACCCACCGCGCGACGAAACGATCCGAAAAGATATGCTTCGGCGGGCCAAGAATGCGGGGTTTCATACGCTTGTCCTGACGGTTGATGTGCCTGTCGCGTCGCGCCGGGAACGCCAAACACGGGGCGGGCTGAAGCAACCGCCAAGGCTTACCGCGCGTCTGGCCTTGCAGGCCGCGCTGTGTCCGGCATGGTTGATGGGCATCCGGCAAACGGGGATGCCGCGCATGAAACTGATCGAATCCTACAGCACACAAACCGGGCCAACGGCATCAACAGAACATATCGGCTATCTGCTGCGCACAGCACCCGATTGGTCTTACTTGCGCGCTTTGCGCGATGAATGGGACGGGCGATTGATCGTGAAAGGCGTGCTTGATCCGCGCGATTGCGCGCCCCTGAAACAGGCCGGCGCAGACGCGATCTGGATCAGCAATCACGCAGGCCGCCAGTTTGCGGCGGCCCCTGCAACGATTGAGGTACTGCCTGCGATCCGCGCGGCGACCGGTCTGCCAATCCTGATCGACAGCGGGTTTGAGACCGGGCTTGATATCATCCGCGCCCTCGCTTTGGGGGCTGATTTCGTGATGATGGGCCGCCCGTTTCATTATGGGTTGGGCGCAATGGGAGAGGCTGGGGCGGCCCATGTCTTTGACATTCTACGCAAGGATATGATCGCGAACATGGGCCAAATGGGTGCCCGCAGTCTGTCTGATTTGCCAGATAAAACGTACATTTCCCCATAGGATCAGCCCCGCAGGGTAAGTTGCATCCCGCCCGTCGTCTTACGGATGGACCTTCGTGCAATCGCAGATTAAGTATGCTGCAACTGCAAAAGGGACGACCATGGCTGACTTTAAGAAAATCCTCATTGCCAACCGCGGCGAAATCGCAATCCGCATCATGCGCGCCGCCAATGAGATGGGCAAAAAGACGGTCGCCGTGTTCGCCGAAGAGGACAAGCTGGGCTTGCACCGCTTTAAAGCCGACGAGGCCTACCGCATCGGCGAAGGCATGGGCCCTGTTGCCGCCTACCTGTCGATTGAAGAAATCATTCGCGTCGCCAAAATGTCGGGCGCGGATGCGATCCACCCCGGCTATGGCCTGCTGTCCGAAAACCCGGATTTTGTGGATGCCTGCTTTGACAATGGCATCACCTTCATTGGCCCCAAGGCCAAAACCATGCGCCAGCTTGGCGATAAAGCCAGCGCGCGCCGCGTCGCGATTGAAGCAGGCGTGCCAGTGATCCCGGCCACCGAAGTGCTGGGCGATGACATGGCGG
>CAYPVL010000165.1:2740-2949 GCA_964414165.1 uncultured Cognatiyoonia sp. | reverse complement strand
CTGATCGAGGCCTCGGCCCATGCCACATCAAGCGATCCGGACGGCGACGGCAACACCCACCACCGGGTGATTGCAGATCACTTGCGGTCGACCTCGTTCCTGATTGCCGAAGGTGTGCTGCCCTCTAACGAAGGGCGTGGTTATGTGCTGCGCCGCATCATGCGCCGCGCGATGCGGCATGCGCATTTGCTAGGGGCCAAAGACCCGGT
>CAYPVL010000165.1:0-2730 GCA_964414165.1 uncultured Cognatiyoonia sp. | reverse complement strand
GTGATGCACAAACTGGTGCCCGAATTGGTCAAACAGATGGGCGGGGCCTATCCTGAACTGGGGCAGGGCCAACGTCTGATCGAAGAAACGCTGCTGAACGAAGAAGTGCGCTTTAAGACTACGCTGGATCGCGGTCTCAAGCTGCTGGACGATGAACTTGCCGGTCTTGATGAGGCTGCAAACCTGCCGGGGCAAGCGGCTTTCAAGCTTTATGATACTTATGGTTTCCCGCTTGATCTGACGCAGGATGCCCTGCGCGAAAAGGGCCGTGGCGTGGATGTGGATGGCTTTGATGCGGCGATGGCCGAACAAAAGGCCAAGGCCCGCGCGGCATGGTCAGGCACAGGGGCCGAGGCGGATGCGTCGGTCTGGTTCGATGTAGCTGATGCCCATGGGACAACGGATTTTCTGGGCTATGACACATTGACAGCGGAAGGGCAGATCGTTGCCTTGGTGTCCGATGGCGCGCAAGTCGACAATGCAGATGGAGAGGTGCAGGTCGTCCTGAATCAGACGCCGTTCTATGCCGAATCCGGTGGGCAGGTCGGCGATGCGGGTGTGATCAAGACCGAAACGGGCAGGGTGACCATCACCGACACCAAGAAGGTCGCTGGCGTCTTCATTCACATTGGGACGGTCAGCGATGGCACGGTGAAAACCGGGCAGGCGGCTGTTTTGACCGTTGCTGCGGAACGTCGCGCTGACATCCAAGCCAATCATTCGGCCACGCACCTGCTGAACGAAGCCCTGCGCGACACGCTGGGCGATCATATTGCGCAGCGCGGGTCGTTGAATGCGCCGGACCGCCTGCGCTTTGATTTTAGTCATACAAAGGCGCTGTCTTTGGCGGAAATCAATCAGGTCGAACGCGATGTGAATGCGCTCATCCGTCAGAACACGACTGTGGAAACCCGGATCATGACGCCCGATGATGCGCGCGCCTTGGGTGCACAGGCGCTTTTTGGTGAGAAATACGGGGACGAGGTGCGTGTTGTGTCCATGGGGCGCAAAGACGGGTCGGGTAAGGGGACCGACGGGCAGACGTATTCACTGGAACTTTGCGGCGGCACCCATGTGGCGCAGCTTGGCCAGATCGGTGCGTTTGTTTGCCTTGGCGATAGTGCGTCAAGCGCGGGCGTGCGCCGGATCGAGGCTTTGACCGGGCAGGGGGCACTTGATTACCTGCGCGCCCAAGATCACAAACTGGCCGAGGCCGCATTGGCGCTGAAAGCCCCCGCAGCGGACGTGCCCGCGCGTGTGAAAGCGCTCATGGATGAACGCAAGGCGCTGACAAATGAGGTCGCACAGTTGCGCCGTGAACTGGCCATGGGTGGTGGCGGCGGTGATGTGGGACCTGCGCAGGAAAAGGTGAACGGGATCTGCTTTATGGGGCAGGCGATGCAGGGCATCTCTGGTAAGGATCTGCCGGGATTGGTCGATCAATTCAAAGAAAAGATCGGCTCTGGCGTCGTGCTTTTGATTGCGGACACGGGCGGCAAGGCCGCTGTCGCCGTGGGCGTCACAGCCGACCTCACAGACAAGGTCAGTGCGGTGGACGTGCTGCGCGCTGTGACCCCGGAACTGGGCGGGAAAGGCGGCGGTGGCCGCCCGGATATGGCCCAAGGCGGCGGTGCATCCGCTGATAACGCAGATGCGGCGATTGCTGCCGCCAAAGCCGTATTGGAGGCCCTATGACCGCCCTTTGGATCGCCCACGTCACCGTTACGGATGAAGCAGCCTACAGCGAATACGCCAAACGCGCGACCGTCGCCATTGCCGATCATGGCGGCGTTTTCCTTGCGCGGGGCGGGGCCTACGAACAACTTGAAGGGCCAGACCGTCCGCGCAATGTCGTCGCACGGTTCTCCAGCCTGCAAGCGGCCCACGATTGCTATTATTCAAAGGCCTACCAAGAGGCGCTTGGCTTTGCCAAAGGGGCAAGCCAGCGGGAACTCTCTATCGTTGAAGAGATTGCATAAAGAAAGGCGCTGATCCCGACAGACCAGCGCCTTATCTTTCTTCGTCCAATAACGGGGCTCTGCCCTATTCAGCCGCGCGTGCTTGCCGCTTACGCTCGTGCGGGTCCAGATACCGCTTGCGCAAACGGATTGCATTGGGCGTCACTTCCACCAATTCATCATCATCAATATAGGCAATCGCCTCTTCCAGTGACATGCGCACAGGCGTTGTCAGGCGCACGGCTTCGTCCGTCCCCGAGGCGCGCACGTTGGTCAGTTGCTTACCCTTCAAGGGGTTCACTTCCAGATCATTTTCGCGGCTGTGTTCGCCAATGATCATGCCCTGATAAACGGCTTCTTGCGCGCCAATAAAGAACTTGCCGCGATCTTCAAGCTTCCACAGGGCAAAGGCGACGGACGTGCCGTTTTCCATAGAAATCAGAACACCCTGACGGCGGCCCTGAATTTTGCCCTTGTAAGGGGCCCAGCCGTGGAACAGGCGGTTCAGGATGCCAGAGCCACGCGTATCGGTCAGGAATTCACCGTGATAGCCGATCAATCCGCGCGATGGGACATGGGCGATGATGCGGGTCTTGCCGACACCGGCTGGCTTCATTTCGACCAATTCACCCTTGCGGGGCCCGGTCAGTTTTTCGACAACAGACCCGGTATATTCGTCATCCACATCAATCGTGGCTTCCTCGATCGGTTCATGACGCACGCCGTCAATGTCGCGAAAGATCACCTGCGGGCGCGAGATTGAAAGTTCAAA
>CAYPVL010000164.1:0-3058 GCA_964414165.1 uncultured Cognatiyoonia sp. | reverse complement strand
GACCTGTACCGCGCACGTGCCGCAGCTTTGTCTATGATCCCAACATCTACTGGTGCTGCCAAAGCCGTTGGACTTGTACTGCCCGAACTGAATGGCAAACTGGACGGCGTCGCGATCCGCGTGCCCACGCCAAACGTGTCGGTCGTGGATCTGACGTTTGAGGCCTCTGAAGCCACAACAGTGGAAGAGGTCAACAACGCGATCATCGCCGCTGCAGACGGCCCGCTCAAAGGCGTGCTGGGCTATACAGACTTGCCGATGGTGTCATCAGATTTCAACCATGACCCACATTCATCGATCTTCCACTTGGATCAAACCAAAGTGCTGGACGGCAACATGGTGCGCATCCTGTCGTGGTATGACAACGAATGGGGCTTCTCAAACCGCATGGCCGATACAGCTGTTGCGATGGGCAAGCTGATCTAGGATCGACATCATTCAAGCCAACAAAAAGGCCGCCCATTCCGGGCGGTCTTTTTTGTGAGAGGCATTTTTTGCGCCCTGCCCATCATGCACCCGAAAGACGGGTCTTCATGGCTTTGTGCACGCCGGGGCTGACGAATTGGGATACATCCCCGCCAAGGCGCGCGATTTCTTTCACCAGTTTTGATGCAATCGCCTGATGTTCAGCCTCGGCCATCAAGAACACTGTCTCAACGGAATCATCCAAGACGCGGTTCATGCCCACCATCTGATATTCATATTCAAAATCAGCCACCGCGCGCAGGCCGCGGATGATGATATTTGCGCCCACATCGCGGGCGCAATCAATCAGCAGGTTTTCAAAAGGATGGACCACAATCTCGCATGTATTCCCGGCAAAGGGGGCAACTTCGGCCTCGATCATGGCGACGCGTTCTTCAAGCGAAAACATCGGGCCCTTGTCACGGTTGATCGCCACGCCAATGACCATCCGATCAACAAGGGTGCAGCCGCGCCGAATGATATCGACGTGGCCCTTGTGGATTGGGTCAAACGTGCCGGGGTAAAGGCCAGTGCGCATGGGCTGGCTCCTGTCGTTAACGTAGGCGGCACGCAATATCATCTGCTTGGCAAATGCAAGGGGCTTTGAAAATCACACCTCAAAATCAGCAGATTGCGCAGGCGAGATGCGCAAAATCAAATGGCTTCTTTTGAACACAAGTCGTCATTCTCGCGCCATTGGTCCGAGCGACAATGGCGACGCCCCCCTGAGGGTCCGCACCATCCCACCCCAGACCAAGCCCCCGCTTCAGCACACAAGGTGGATCTTGATCCACCAGCCCCCGGGAGGGTTAATGCCCCATGATCATGCCCTCAAGGGCATCTTTCTCCATCGACAGTTCTGCCAGACGGGCTTTGACCGTATCGCCGATGGAAATCAGGCCCAGCATCTTGCCGTCCTCCATCACCGGCATATGGCGGAAACGCCCTTTGGTCATCATCTCCAACACCTCCAAGGCGCTATCAGTCGGGGCGCATGTGACCAGTTTGCTGGTCATCATCGTGCTAACCGCATCATTCAGAACGCCCGCCCCGCGCTTGCCAAGCTCGCGCACGATATCCCGCTCGGACAGGATACCATCCAGTGACGCACCATCGGCCGACACAACCACCGTCCCGATCCGGTTGGATGACAGCAGATTGGCCGCCGCCGCAACCGTGTCATCAGGTTTAACCGAAATCACCCCTGCCCCATCCTTTGATTTCAGGATTTGTTGCACAAGCATAATGGGTCCTCCAATCTGTATATGAATGTCCCCAGCGTCCGCGATCAAAGGCGTATGTGTCAAGCGCCCGGCGCATTTGATGCTTTCACCCCAGAAATTGCGCCGCTAGGGTAACCCCAACAGGAGGACAGCCCATGCAAGAACTTACCCACTATATCAACGGTGCGCACACCAAAGGCACATCCGGGCGTTTTGCGGATGTCTTCAATCCGGCCACAGGCGAAGTGCAGGCCAAAGTGCCGCTGGCCAGCCAAGCCGAGATTGACCAAGCCATTGATATAGCAGCCGCTGCCCAACCCGCATGGGGTGCCGTGAACCCGCAGCGCCGCGCACGGGTGATGATGGCTTTCGTGGGCTTGCTCAACCGCGACATGGACAAGTTGGCCGAGGCTTTATCGCGCGAACATGGCAAGACCTTTGATGATGCCAAGGGCGATGTGCAGCGCGGGCTTGAGGTGGTGGAATACTGCATTGGCGCGCCTGAGATGCTGAAGGGCGACTATACAGACTCCGCCGGCCCCGGCATTGATATGTATTCCATGCGCCAGCCCCTTGGCGTCACCTGCGGGATCACCCCGTTCAACTTTCCGGCCATGATCCCCATGTGGATGTTCGCCCCCGCACTTGCCTGCGGCAACGCCTTCATCCTGAAACCGTCCGAGCGTGATCCATCTGTTCCACTGATGCTGGCTGAGTTGATGGAAGAGGCCGGACTGCCCAAGGGCGTCCTGCAAGTCATCAATGGCGACAAAGAAGCCGTCGATGCTTTGCTTGATAACGACATCGTCCAATCCGTCGGCTTCGTCGGCTCCACCCCCATCGCCGAATATATCTATGGCAAAGGCTGCGCGAAAGGCAAACGCGTGCAGTGCTTTGGCGGCGCCAAGAACCATATGATCATCATGCCCGATGCAGACATGGACCAAGCCGCAGACGCCCTAATCGGCGCGGGCTACGGCGCTGCGGGCGAACGCTGCATGGCAATCTCGGTCGCCGTGCCTGTGGGCGATGAAACCGCAGACCGGCTGATCGACAAGCTGGTGCCACGCATCGAAGCGCTGAAAGTCGGGCCCTACACATCCGGTAAAGACGTGGACTACGGCCCCGTGGTCACGGCAGCTGCGAAAGCCAACATCGAACGGCTGGTGCAGTCGGGGATCGACCAAGGGGCCAAGCTTGTCGTGGACGGACGTGGGTTCAAACTGCAAGGCTATGAAGACGGGTTCTTTGTCGGGCCGCACCTCTTTGATCACGCGACCAAAGATATGGACATCTACAAGCAGGAAATCTTTGGCCCTGTCCTTACCACCGTGCGGGCGCAATCCTATGAAGAGGCGATTGGGCTGGCC
>CAYPVL010000163.1:0-3060 GCA_964414165.1 uncultured Cognatiyoonia sp. | reverse complement strand
GATCCTGACACTGACCTGTGGAGCCGTGCGAGCGGTGCGAGATCGACACACCGTGTGTCGCGCGCAGACCGCCGAAGTTGTGGCGCTTCATCGCACCGGCAAAACCTTTACCGATGGATGTACCGGAGACGTCAACGAACTGACCTTCGAAATAGTGGTTCGCTGTGAGCGTCTCGCCCACGTTGATCATGTTCTCTTCGGCAACGCGGAATTCAGCGACTTTGCGCTTTGGTTCCACTTTCGCCGCAGCGAAGTGACCGCGCATGGCTTGTGATGTACGCTTGGCTTTGGCCGCACCGGCACCCAGCTGAACGGCGACGTAGCCGTCACGCTCGGTCGTGCGCTGTGCAACCACTTGCAAGTTTTCAAGCGAAAGAACAGTGACCGGGATCTGGCGACCGTCTTCCTGGAAGATGCGGGTCATGCCCACCTTCTTCGCGATTAATCCTGTACGGAGCATCAAGGACCCTCCCTTACACGCTGATCTGGACGTCAACGCCCGCAGCCAGGTCGAGCTTCATCAGCGCGTCAACTGTCTGTGGTGTTGGGTCAACGATGTCGAGAAGACGCTTATGCGTGCGGATCTCGAACTGATCGCGGGATTTCTTGTCGATGTGTGGACCACGCAGAACGGTGAACTTTTCGATCTTGTTCGGCAAAGGGATCGGTCCGCGCACGGAGGCCCCTGTACGTTTTGCGGTGGATACGATTTCCTGTGTGCTTGCATCAAGCACCCGGTAATCAAACGCCTTCAGGCGAATACGGATGTTCTGGCTGGCTGCCATGTCATCACCCCTAATTTAGGGTCTAGAACGGATTGGACGAGTACCGCTCATCGGCACCCCTCTTCGCGTCTGTCGCACCGCAGGGCCTACCCTTGCGATACTATGGTCCAAACCAAAAGGGCGCACGCGCTGTGCACCCCGGCTGGATAGCGGGCGTATAGGGGGAGTCTGCGCACCGTGCAAGCGTTTTTTCTTTGGAACAATGTGCTTTCTGGTCGGTTCCCAAATCAACCGAAACGCATATGAAAGGAGATTGCCACATGGCACTTAATTCTTTGAAAGACGTCTACTTTGATCAACTTCAGGATATGTGGAGCGCGAACAAGCAATCCCTTGAGGCCACAACGAAACTGGGCCGCGCAGCAGATGACAAAGGGTTGTCCGAAGCCCTGATCGCCGGCAGCAACGGGATCGCAGACGGCATGGAGAAAATCGCCGAAATCTGCAACCGCCATGGGATTGATCCATCAGGTGAGCATTGCAACGGGATGGAGGGCCTTGTGTCCGAAGTCGACGCCCATGTGATTGAGGCAAAATTCGGCGATGCAGAGACCAAGGATGCGATGATCATCACGCAATACCAGCGGATGGTGCACTACGGTCTGGCGGGCTACGGCTGTCTGGTCGCCTTTGCGAACCGTCTGGGGTTCGATGAAGATGGGGCGATTTTGCAGGCCTGTCTGGATGAAGCCTATGGCGGTGATCGTCGGATGACGGAGATCGCGACAGGTGGTATTAACGCCAAGGCGGCGTGATTTGAGATCTGTAGGGTAGTGAGTGTTGAGGGCGGTCCGGGAGGGCCGTCCTTTTTTGTGGGTAAATAAATAGGTGATTGGGCCAAGTAACCGCCTAGAAGATAACGTAGATAACATCGCAATTGAGCCAAATAAGCGGCGCGTCGCAAGCCTCCCTATCACCGTTCAAACAATTTTCACTTGCGATGAAGTAAGTTATTCAATACTGGAATATTAGCGGACTTATTCCAAAAAATGGAAGTTTTATGCAAGTAAGATCAAGAGAAGCTTTCATCATTATCGCTGATGTCGTCTCCAGCCGCATGCTAAACCATGACAAGCTGACACAATCGCTTCAAGATCTTATCGCCTCTTTAGAGGTCGATCTCGACGGTGCATTTCTGAACACGCCAAAGAGAAGCCTAGGTGATGAAGTTCAAATGTCCTTGAGATCGCTTCGATGTGTGTTCGAGACGATACTTCATATCGAAGAATTTGCGTTTAGAAGGTCAATGCAGTTCCGCTATGCTGTCGTTTTTGATGAAATCACGGGAGAGGCTCACGATGACATTCGGACATTGTCCGGTGCTGGCCTGATCCACGCAAGAGATACCATAGAAGAAATCAAACATGATGAAGACTATCGGTCAGCCCTCGTCCGTCGGGGACATGTCTGGTTCGAGCTTCAATCGAGAGAAGCAAGCAAAACATTCGAAGCGATATTTTTGACACTCTCTACCATCCGATCCGGGTGGAAACAAAAACACGCCGAAATTGCATATCGCATGATCCAAGGCGAGAAAGACAAAACAATCGCGAAGGCCGTTGGCTATACGCAGTCAGCGATCTGGAAAAGAAGGCAGAAAATGCAAATTGACAGCTACCTTGCCTTAAGGGCAGTGTTGAAAACACTTTCAAGCAGAGGAACCCTGGAAGAGCTCAACTTAGAGGCGGGAAGATGATCTATTTCGTTTATTTTATTTTTGGGTTGGAAGTCGCAGCCCAAATTATTTTTGCACTTTTAAAGCGTTTCACTGTGGCGGCATCTTGGAATGAAGTCTTCGCGCGATTTTGGTTTGAATTTATTCGTGGCATCCTTGAACGGGCTGTTCTTGCAATCGGGATTTTCAGTGGTTTCCCACAAGTTCTGATACCTTTTGGCGTGTTAAAACTTCAGAATAGAATTGGGCTTGAAAGAGACGGAAACAAGGAAGATCGTGAGAAAGAGAACGCAAGAGCGTATTTCCTGATGGGTAATATGCTCACCATTCTAATCGCGCTCATTTACGTTCTTGTCGCTACCTACTATTTCGGCTTGGCGTTCTCAGTGAGAGTGGCTGGCTAGGAAATTAACAAAAAGGCCGCCGCAAAATGCGACGGCCTTCTTTTATTTCAACCGGGTGCTGACCCCCTGCTCTCATCGTTCTTGCAGAACGACTGCCGCAGGGCGTCACACTGTTAACTTCGCCTTAGGCGAAGTTACTCAATAATCTTTGACACCACGCCAGCGCCCACTGTCCGGCCGCCTTCGCGGATCGCGA
>CAYPVL010000162.1:0-3262 GCA_964414165.1 uncultured Cognatiyoonia sp. | reverse complement strand
ATGTGCAACAGGTAGCTGCGCGCGATCTTGGTAAAACGGGGAACATCTGTGCTGCCGGAGAATAGTCCACCATTCACGTAAGGAAAGACATCCGCCCAGCGAGGGAGGTTCGCCGTGGCGCGGTCCTCGATCTTGGTGTTCATGGCGCGGAAAAGTTCCGAGATCACCTCATGCGTGTTCGCGCTGTCTCGGTCCGACATCTGCGTGACGGTGGCGGTGAACAGGTCTTCGCCGTTCAAGATTGACGTGTCTTCGGCGAAGAACAGGAAGATCAGCCGCGCCATGAAGTGGTTCATGTCATGGCGGCGCTCTGCCGTGCCCCAATCGGGGTTGGTTTTCAAAAGCTCGACATAGAGGCGGTTGAGGCGGCCCGTCGCCTTGATGTCGAAGGAGCTTTCTCGGATTTGTTTGACGGTCGAGATGCCTGCGAGCGGCAGGAAGAACCCGAAGTGATCGGGAAAATCGGTAAACGCGCAGGCGATGGTGTCGCCAGTGTTCAAGTCTTCGGCTTCCAGCGCTTCACCATCTGTCGTTAGGATGAATTTCGCTTTGGCCTTCGTAGTGGCTGGGCTGGCTTTAAGCTGCTCAAGTGTCGTTGTGACCCCACCCGTCGGGCAGGTCTTGATGTGGATGTTATTGGTCTGAAGCACGCCATCCAGATCGGATTTGTTGGACGCACCGCTGCGCAGGCGTTTTATCGTGGTCTGTTTGTTCCCGAATGCTTCCAAGAAAGCGTATGGGAACTCTTCAGCAAGGAATGGCTGCTCGGCCAAAGCCGATATGGCCTCTTCGATCTCTACGGCGTTCATTTGTCAGCTGCCTTGCTGTCATCTGCCGGGTTATCACCGTCTTCGTCGGGAGGGAAATCCTCTGCGACCATCTTATCCCATTCGGCCATGTCACGTTCGTAGGCTTCCTGATCCTCGCCGTAGTCTTCCCAGAACGGCGGCGCAGGCAGATCTTCTTGATGATACTTGTAACGGGTCACGGATTTAACAGCTTCGATGATATCATCTGGCCGCGCTCTCTCGCCCTTTCGTTGCCACTTAAACATCCTGTCGATGACATCCCGTTTGGTCGTCATCGGCATGTCTTTGTAATTGTATCCAAGAAAACAGAGCGCTTTGATCGCTTCATCAACAACGAACCTGATTTCATCCTGCTTCGGGGCTTTCGAACCACCCAGAAGGACTTCGTTCAGGTCTGCGCCAGTGAATGCTTCAAGTTGGACCAGAGCACTTGAAGGGATTGGGCGCTTGCCAGTTTCGTACATGTAGTAACTGCGCGCTGATACACCCATCATCTCCGCCATTTCAGCCTTCTTGTATTTTCGCTTCTTTCGGAACGCCTCTAGATTCTCATGAACCCTTACGCTCAGAGCCTCAGCCAGCATTTGCTCATCGATCATAGCTTGCATCTCAGCTTCTTCGTCTGCGTGCTGCTGCTCTGGCGACCGATCATCGGGCTTAAGTTCGAAGGTCATAGCGTCAATCGGTCCTATAGTTCCGGTTTTTTAATCCATACCAGAATCATCTTGTGAGTAAACTGGAATTGCGCATAAATGCAAAAAGTTGCAAGGAATGGAGAAATTTGGTGTCTGAATTGCTGAACCAAGGGCAAACGCCAGAAGAGTGGAGCCAACATTTGGCTGGACACGGTGTTCACGTTTCTCCACGCCTTATCCGCTCAAAGGCCCGTGCGACTGGCAACTATCGTCAACTTGGGCATTTGATGCTGCTTTTGCCGGCACACATCGAAGCCCTTATTGAACCAGGTAAAGCTCAGACCGATCAGAGCCAGCTTCCGCTTTTTCCAAACGAAACAAGTGACTCAAGGAGCTGAAATATGAAGCATTCGCGCATAAATTCAGATTGGGGTGGAGCACTACGACGCGCTGAAGCAGCGCGCTATTGCGGGCATTCACCAGGCCACTTTGATAAGCTTGTGAAGAATGGGATCTATCCACCTGGCCGCAATGCCGACGGTGTGGCTCTGTGGCTGCGCTGGGAGCTCGAAAACGCCTTGGCAGAGTTACCAACCGTCTCTGGAGATGACTGGGAAACCGGCAATAGCTGTGATGAAGTGTTTCAATGATAATGAAACTGAAGCACCTTAATCCATCTGGCAGTTTCTCAAGCGGCAACATTCGGTACTACTACCGGCCAAAGGGTAAAAAGGGCATAGCGATGCCTGATCTACCTATAGATCACCCAAAATTCCTAGCTGCTTATGCAGGTGCGGCAGATGAGAGCTCACCATCTCAGCGGCCTGTTCTAGACGGTAGCTTCGCCCAGGCTGTCACGGGGTATCTTAGATCAGACGCCTTTCAAATCATGCTAAAAGAAAGCACTCGTTCTGTCAGGCGTAGGATGCTCGACAACATGCGTGACCGTTACGGGCACGCTCGCATTATGCATCTTCAATCAAAACATGTCGGGCTAGACCTTGAGCGGTTCTCAGGGCACGCACATAACAACAGACTCAAAGTCTGGCGCGGTTTCGGAAAATGGTTGGCGCAAAAGTATAAAATTAAAGATCCCGCTGCACCTATCAAACAGTTGCCGGTCCCGAAGTCTGACGGACATATTCCTTGGACAACCGAAGAGATTCAAATGTTTCGCGCCCATTGGTCGATTGGCACTTCCGAACGACTGGCGCTCGAGTTGATCTTTTGGACCGGCGCACGAATTTCCGATGCAGTGCGCTTGGGGCAGGGAAATGTGAACAAGGACGGCTGGCTCGCATTTGTTCAGGAAAAGACGGGTGGAGAGGTAGAAATCCCCTTTGATCGCGATCTGCCGGACTTTGCCGAGAGAATGGAAAACGATCTTATGATGCTCAAGAGTGCGCTTGATGCGCGAAGCTCACTTCACATCACTTGGATGACAACGGTTCACGGAAGGTCGAGGAGTTCTAAGGCTGCAGGCCAATGGTTTGCAGCAAAAGCTCGTGTCGCAGGTATTCAAGGCAAGACCGCGCATGGGCTGCGGAAAAGTCGCGCTCAAGCGCTTGCTGAAGCCGGAGGTACAACGGCTCAAATCAGCGCATGGACTGGCCATGAAAGCCTCTCTGAAGTCGAGCGATACATCAAAAAATTCAACAAACGAAAGGTGCTCTCCAGCACAAAAACAGAACAGAAAGTTCCAACTTCCGCGACCAAAGTTCCAACTCAACCAAAAAAGACAGGAGAATCAAATGCTTGAAAAAGCGCTGGCGACCCCGGCAGGATTCGAACCTGCAACCTGCCCCTTAGGAGGGGGCT
>CAYPVL010000161.1:0-3377 GCA_964414165.1 uncultured Cognatiyoonia sp. | reverse complement strand
GTTTTCGGCCAGCGGCTGCAGGATCGGCGCAAGGATCACGATGTTGGGCGTGGTTTCCATCACACAGCCCGCCGCGATCAGAATACCGATCATCAACAAGATCAACAGCCAAGGTTCATTCGTCAGACTTGTGGCCGAGGTCACAAAGCCCTGCGGCACGCCCATGATCGCCAAAGCTTCGGCCAAGGGGGCCGAAAAGGCGATGATAGGCAGGATCACACCATTCACCTTCGCAGAACTGACCAGCATCGCAGGGAAATCCGCAAAGCGCAGCGTGCCCAGCAAAAAGCCCATCAGGATGGTCACAACCACGGCAGTCGCACCCGCCTCGGTTGGTGTAAGGCGGCCCGAAAAGATGCCGTAGAAAATGATACCGGGGACGATAAAGGCATACCACCCGGATTTCAGCGATCGGCCCAGATTGCCCAGCCATTCCCCAAACGTCAGGTTGCCCCCGCCCTCATAGGAATAGATGCGGTTCACAACAAGGTTGGTGATCAGAATGGCAAACAGGATGCACAGACCGGGAATAAGGGCTGCCAAAAACAGGGTCGAGGCGGATATCCCCAACACAAGACCGATGATGATATAAGCAATCGAGGGCGGGATCAGGATACCGGTACAGGCACCAGCCGCGACCAGCGCACAGGCATAGGGGCGTGGATACCCTGCCTCAACCAAACGCGCGATGGTCATGCGGCCAACAGCGGCAGCACCAGCGGCGTCCGATCCAGAGATGGCGGCAAACATACCGCAAACCAGCACCGTCGCCGATCCAAAGCCACCTTTGGTAAAGCAGGTCAGCGCCTCAGCCACGTCAAGAAATTTTCGACTAAGCCCCGTTCGGACCAACACATCGCCGGTTAGAATAAACAGCGGGATCGCGGTCAGGGCAAAGGCATCAATACCCGTGAAAAGACGTTCGCCAACAAGGCTAAGCGGCAGATCACCAGACATGAGCAACATCAAAATAGCAGAGCTACCAATGGCGGCCCAAACGGGCACGGCCATAGCAATCAGGGCCACAAAGACAAGGACGGGAATATAGAAATCCCAACCAAGTTCAACGGTTTGGGCGGCTGTGTTCCAAAGCATTCCGCGTCCCCCTATTCGAACAACGTGTCGCCCTCATAGACAGGCTTGCCCGTCTTGAGAGAGATGAAATCGCGGCGGAGTGATTGCAGCAGGCGCCAAATCATCAGGCCAAAGCCCAGTGGCACAGCCATCAAAAACCACACCTTCGAGATGCGCAAACCGTCCGTCACAGACCCGAACTTGGCCGAGACATGAACAGATTCATAAGACCAGTAAAGGGCAATGACCGCGACAATCATCATGATGATGTCGCCGAACATATAAAGCAGGGCCTTGGGGCGTTGCCCAAGATAATGCATAATCACATCAATGCGGATATGCGCACGTTCTTTGACGGCAGCCGCCGCCCCAATCCACGCAAGATAGATAAATGAATAGCGGACAATCTCTTCGCCCCAGATGGACGAATAGGCGAAAATCTCACGGCGCAGCACTTCGACAGCCATCGTGATGACAAGCATCACGTAGAAGGTCAAAAGCAGCCAGCGCTCTGCGTTCTGATCAAGTTTGCGGAGGATTGACATAACAGACATCCGTTCGTTGCCCACGACCTGAGACAGCGCATAATAAGCGAGACGTCAAACCATGGCGTGAAGAAAGAGTGGCGAGCGCCCCGCAAGGGGAGCGCTCGCAAAGTGTGTGACTTAGGCGTCGTGGACGTAGTATTTGCCCTGCGTGCCTGCGGCCTCTTCCATTTGGGCGAAGGCGTCCATTGAGCCTGCAAGCTCGACCTTGAACTCATCCCATTCAGAGCGCTGGTAACCACCTGCGTCTTTCCACTCGGCCAGCTGATCATCAGACAGGCTGTGGAATTCGACACCGGCTTTGGCCAGCTCTGCCATGGCATAGGACCGGGCAGATGGTACTTTGGCAAGGTTCTGGTGGGCGGTCATTTCAGAGCCCCACATGATGCCTTCCTGAACGTCGGCAGGCATTGAGTTGAACCATTCAAGGTTACAGGAATAAACCTGCGAATCCGGCACCGCTTGGGTGAAGGTGACGTGGGACAGGATATCCTTGAAACCAAAGACAAACAGCGCGCCCACAGATGGGTCAAGCGCATCGGCCACACCCTGCTGGATCGCCGAAGGCGTTTCGCCCCATGCAACCGGCGTTGGGTTGGCACCAACCAAACGGTAGTACTGCTGCAACATCGCAGAACCGGGAACGCGGAATTTCACACCGTCCAGATCGCCCGGTGTGATCACAGCACCTGCGCCACCCTTGCGAACGGCGACGACGCGGGGATCAATGTTGACATAAAACAGGGGCTTAAAGCCGTTCTCTTCGATCTTGGGCGTGACATTCGTGCCCCAGAAATCAGAATTTACAAGGTTTGTGAAACGCTGGTTCGACCCACACAGATAGGGCATGTTGATCAGGTCAACTGTGGACGCGAACGGTGCAAAGTTCGACAGCGAATGCTGCGCGGCTTGAATTGTGCCACCCTGAACAGCCTGCACAAGGGCACCACCGGCACCAAGCTGACCACCGGGGGCCAGGCGAACATAGACTTTGCCATTGGTGGCGTTCTGGATGTTTTCCTTTAGATCCAATTGCATAATCGGATAGCTGCGTGATGCGCCCAGAACATATGCCGTCGCGATGGTCATAACATGCTCGGCTGCGGCTTCGCGGTCACGTTCCTCGTTGGCAGATTGGGCTGCGGCTTCGGTCGACCAAAGCGTACCTGCCGCCCCGGCGACAACAGCAGCGGTAAAGCCAGCGGTAGATGCGACTTTCAGAAAATTACGACGCTCGGTTGACTCAAGCTCTTTGCGGTCTTTGTTATCCATTTGGATCTCCTCCCTAGTGATACGTTAGCTGTCGTCATTTTCCCGACGTTCAGCCTCTTTTGTCAGAATGGCGACGACGAAAAGCACCGACGCAACAGACAGAACCAACATTTCCCCGACATCACCCAGGAACGCACTATCCGCGAAAGCGCCCAAAGCGACATTCGTGAAAAAAACGATAAAGACGATGAATGAGCCGATAAGAAACACCAAGAGCCTCCACTCTGTCAGGTTCCCGTGAAATGTAAGCGCTTACAGATGATTCTTGCAAGCCCATACATGAGGATCACGCGCTTTCGTGTTCTGGGGAGGGGTGCAAACTGATGAAACTGACAGCAACCTTGGCATTGCCCGCCTCAAAAACAACGAAACCCGCCGTTTTACGGGCGGGGTATCGTATGATTTGGTTGCGGGAGTAGGATTTGAACCTACGACCTTCAGGTTATGAGCCTGACGAGCTACCGGGCTGCTCCATCCCGCGCCAAA
>CAYPVL010000160.1:0-3398 GCA_964414165.1 uncultured Cognatiyoonia sp. | reverse complement strand
GCGAGCAAAGGCCGATATAAAGAAGGTGATGAGGACGTTTCGGAAGCGGTAGGTGGGCCTGACACACCTCCATAAGCACTTCGGTTATTTTATCTCGGCAAAATAACTTCCTCCATAGTTTGTTGCGTCCCGTCTTACATGAAGCCTCGTCGGCGCAACAACGCTTATTTGTATAAACTATAGTTCAAATTCATAACCGAACTTCACGGAAAATGATGAGTACTTTTTGATATACTGTCTATAGCTTCTACTATCTCTCAGAGAAATAGGAACCGATATATCTCCTCCAATCCATACAGATTTATACTTTATAAGCATTCCCGATTGAACTCCAAACATAAAATTGTCTAAGTCTTGTATTTTATATTTATCCACAGTTCCATCTAGATTATAGTTAAATTCCCTATGATTCGTTAGCATTGATACTTGTGGCCCAGTAAACAGTTGGATTCGCTCTTTGACTATTTCATATTTGTAAATTGGAGATATTGAAAATTCTCTAAACCCAATACGTTCCGGGTAGTCTTGTACTCTAGAAATGTAAGATTCTGTTTGGTATGAATTTGAAGAAACATCTATTCCTATGGATGATTTATTAGATATTTGGTGAGTGTAAGTTAATCCAATTAATATGCCTTTACTCACTTCGTTATTTGAGTTCACAATCAATCTACCAGGAATAGGTTCAGTGTCGTGACCCTCTAAAGTAGCAAAGGCGGCTCCGAAATATGGTTGTAAAAAAGATTGTCCGATACCGTCTTCTATGAAAAAAGTAACGAATATTAAAACAACTAGAGCTTTCATTTAACGATTATTCTTTTTGTTGTACTGATATGATGACCTTGCAAATCTAATTTGACGACAAAATAGAGCCCAGATGGTAGAGAAGGCTGCCGTTCAATGTTAGCTTGTGTCGAATTACTAACGAACGAATGGACATTTTTCCCCGACATATCATAGTATTGAAAATTATATTCTTCCAACGATTTTGATAGATGGCCGTTTGTTACGCCTAAATTATCATCTTGGGCGAATATTTTGGGGTTTTCCTCAGAATAAATAGAACAGCCTTCAGGATCATCACGATCACAATCATTTAATCGTAGCGTCAAAGTTTCTTTAAAGTTTGCACCGACCTGAGGAGCATAGACTCCGATCTTAAATATTACAGGGTAGCTAGAGTAAGCTGGAATATTAGTTACAGTCAGGAACGGGCCTATGTGTGTGTTACCTTGGCGCTGACCTAGAATCTGCCATTCATGAGGAAACGTCCAGTAATAGTCTGCATTTGGGAAATCGGTTGAAAGATTCCAACTTAATAGTCTACCAGGAGTATATTCTTCACACCAAGATCTAGGACCATTAATCGTAAAGTCACAAGTAGCAACATAATCGATTATACATATCTCGTTAAACGCATTTAATATCGATCGATATTCATCAGAGCAAAACCCATAATTTACGCTGGCATAACCTAGAATTGCATCACTGAAGTCTGTTATAACATTAGGACGTGAGGGCAATAATTCTATTCCTTTGAATAAAATGTCTGTAACAACATCGATCCCTAATTCATCTATTTCCAATGAAGCATCACCTGTAACAAGTAAGTAGTACCAATGTAAAAGAGGCATTCCGCGGAAATATTCGTTATTAGAGCCTAAAACTTGAGGCGTAAAGCACTCAAAAGGTAAATTTTCAAAATCAATATTTATACTCCTATTGGGATCATCGTCACCTTCTTGCCAATCTATTGAACCTTGAATTTTTGATTCAACATAGACTCCTATCATTTCGCTTATTGCTTCATGAAAAGTATTTGAGTTAATGTCAGTAAATCGTAATCTACTTCCCAAATGCACGTGAGATAATTCATGAGCAGCAATATCATATGTTGCATGTGTAATATTGTCTCTTGTGTGTATCTTAATAAAGCTCGATGCTGAATTTGAGGAAAAAGACGTTCCAGTACGGCCTGTAAAATTCTCTGAACCATCTCCTATAGCCGCCACCTTCACATTATTAAAAATGGCCATACCATTATCAATTCGGAGGGTATTCCATTCTTGCAGAGCCAATGACACAACATGATGTGATTGAACTACATGTCTATCTAAATGATTAGAAGTAGGCCATGAATTTAAAGTTGTTTGAGGAATAAAAACATCTTCATCTAGCAAAAAATCACAAGCAGTTCCTCGAGGGCGGTCACATAAAAACACACCAGAATTTAGAGGTGTTGCATCATAAGTGCTCAGTCTCCCATCAGAACTAATCATTCTTTGTGTTCCATCTATGAAGCTATCATCAAGATCAACTGTACCATAAGATACGGTTTGCCCCAAAATACCTCTTGAGCCTTTATTTACAACTAGCCCACTAGGATTGGAAAAGTAACCAACGTTTACAAGCTCCTCGTGTTGATTGTAGGAAAAAATATTGTTAACATATTCGTACTGTCCTAATGTTTCCGACCATCTTAGAACAACTTGGCGACCTACTTTTGAACTATCAACGTCTAATTGCATAGCAATATCCTGCAAATCTTGCGGAGAAGGAGTATCAAATTTTGTCCCTATGAGGCTCTCATTTTTAATATCCGCTATGTAAAAGTTTAAAAGACTCAAAGAAGAACAGGGACCAGGGCCAGGTGGATAATTTTGCGTCGCTTTCGCAAAGATGTCAAACACATCATTTGAGTCACCATCTATGACGGCAGAATATCCACTTCCTTCTACCAAAACACCCTCATAGTAGTGTTGAAATACAACAGTATATTTACTAGAGTCTACTCCTGTTGGTGAGATTCTTTGAACGGTGAAGGAATTATCAGAACTAAGCGATAAATTATCTTTAAGAAAAATGGCTCCTCCCTTTTGGGTAAGAGAATATTCGTCTATCACAAATACTTTATTGTGATAAGTTTGGGTTGCCACTTTCTCAATCGAAACTTTTGAGTTAGCGAGGGTTAAGAATTTGTTGAGAGGAGGTTGCTGTTGTGCATTTAGAGAGCCAAAGAACACAGAACACAGAACCACAGAAAAGGGCATTATTTTTCATTTATCAGATTTTTCTTCATGAACTTCACACAAATATAATCATTTTACGCGCATCAGCAAAATTAAATTTTAATAACCACACTCCTGACGGTACTTTCTTACTTCGAAATGCTGCCAATCACAGTATTCCACAAAACCAAACTAATCAACCAAAAAAGCTCCAAAAACCAAACCACATCAACAATGCCCACCCAAAAATTTAAAAACATCACAACTCCATACTACTTCACCGTATATCTCAATCCAATTCTCCTGTCATAATCTTTGGATAAGAGCAGGTAAGCACACTGCCACAGCTAACACCCTACTCCTAAAACGTCCCCTGCACCCGCGCCATCG
>CAYPVL010000159.1:0-3428 GCA_964414165.1 uncultured Cognatiyoonia sp. | reverse complement strand
AAGCTGAACCCGGCCCCAACAGACCCACACAGCAGATGATTTTTGCCTGGATGCCTTGGGTATTAATGTTCATGCTGGGGTCGTTCGCCAGTGGTCTTGTGATCTATTGGATTGCAAACAACATGATCACCTTCACGCAACAGTACCTGATCATGCGCAGGCATGGGGCTAAACCGGATGTGTTCGGGAACATCAAAGCCAGCTTCAAGAAGAAGCAGGCCGCGCCTGTGTCGACCAAGAAAAAGGCAAGCGTGCCGGGCAAGGACAAGTAGATGTTCACCGTCGCCTCCCTATGGCGGCACCCGATCAAGAGCCACGGACGCGAGGCGCTTGACGCTGTGACGTTGACCAAAGGGCAGACCATGCCTTTTGACCGCCGCTGGGCGGTGACCCATGAACAGACAAAGTTCGACAGTGCGCACCCCAAGTGGGAAAAATGCCGAAATTTCATGATTGGGGCGGTCAACCCCAGTATTGCAGGCATCTGGGCCCGTTTTGATGAGGGCCGCGGAATTATGCATTTGCAGCACGTACAGACGGGCGAGATCAGCTTTGACCCCGATGACCCTATCGATGTAACCCGCTTCCTGAACTGGATCGCACCGCTCACGGCACATATTGCAAGTCAGCCAACGGCGCTGGTCTCTGCAGGCGAACGCGGCATGACAGATACACCTTTTCCTTCGCTCACAGTCATGAACACGGCCAGCCACGATGCGGTAGCCACACAGCTTGGGCAAGCCCTTGAACCGGAACGCTGGCGTGGGAACATCTGGTTGGATGGGGCAAAGCCTTGGGCCGAATGGGATTGGATCGGACAAGACTTGCGCATCGGGACGGCGACGTTGCGCATGCAGGAACGGTGCGTGCGCTGCAATCACACCAACGCAAACCCGGTGACGGGTGTGCGGGATGTCGACACTCTTGGCGCATTGCGCGACGGTTGGGACCATACTGATTTTGGTGTCTATTGTGAGGTGATCGAAAGCGGGCACATCAAAATCGGCGATACGGCAAAGGTTTTATGATGCAACTCCCCTTCCCCGAAGTTGAAACGCCCGATGATGCGCTGATGGAAAAAGGACGGCTGCTTTTTGCGGGCGAAACCGAATTCGTCAAAGGCGTCGTTGCGATGGACGGCCTGCCCGATCCCGACCGGATGGAGATTTGCTTTGCCGGCCGCTCGAACGTGGGGAAATCATCCCTGATCAACGCGCTGACCGGGCGCAAAGGGCTGGCGCGCGCCTCCAACACGCCGGGGCGCACGCAAGAGATTAACTTTTTCACCGCCGGAAACATTTATGTGGTCGATCTACCGGGCTATGGCTTTGCCAATGCGCCCGTGGCCGTAGTCGAAAAATGGCAACGGTTGCTCAAGCAATACCTGCAAGGGCGTCAAACGCTGCGCCGTGTGTTTGTCCTGATTGATGCGCGGCACGGGGCCAAAGCCGTCGATGAAGAGATTATGAGTTTGCTTGACCGCGCCGCTGTCACCTTTCAGGTGGTAATGACAAAAGTCGACAAACTGAAAGGCAAAGATCTGGACGCATCCCTTGCAAAAACCCGGGCAGCGATGGCCAAGCATCCGGCCGCCTATCCAGAATTACTGCTAACCAGTTCAGAAAAAGGGATTGGCATCCCCACCCTGCGCGCCATTATCGCCGGAATTGAACCATGAGGACCCAAGAAATGAACCGCGATTGGATTGCCACCGCCGCCACCTTGTCAAACGCGCTGCCCTACCTGCAGCGCTACAAGGGTGCGACCGTTGTCATCAAACTGGGCGGTCATGCCATGGGATCGGACGCAGGCATGCAAAGCTTTGCCCGTGATGTGACGCTGATGCAGCAGGTTGGTGTGAACCCGGTTGTGGTGCATGGTGGCGGGCCGATGATCAACAAGATGCTTGAAAAGCTGTCGATCAAGTCTGAATTCGTGAACGGCAAGCGCGTCACCGATGAGGCGACAATTGAGGTTGTTGAGATGGTGCTGTCTGGCAGCGTGAACAGCCGGATCGTGCAGGCGATTTCCGAAGAGGGCGGCAAAGCCGTTGGACTGTCCGGCAAGGACGCAAGCCTGCTGATCTGTGAACAGACCGACCCCGCACTTGGGCTGGTTGGCACCCCGACACTTGTGAATACCACGATCATCAGCGACCTGCACGCGGCCAAAGCGATCCCTGTGATTGCCCCCCTTGGCATGGGGTGCAATGGCGCGACTTATAACATCAATGGCGACACTGCCGCTGGTGCCATCGCCGGTGCATTACAGGCAGACAGGCTGTTGCTTTTGACCGATGTGTCCGGCGTGAAGAACAAGGCGGGTGACGTCCTGACAGAAATCGATGCGCGCCAGATTGCTGATCTTATTGCGGATGGTACCATCGCAGGCGGCATGATCCCAAAGACCGAAACCGCAACAGACGCCATCGCCCAAGGGGTACGCGGTGTTGTTATCCTTGATGGACGGGCACCGAACGCGTGCTTACTGGAATTATTCACCGACCATGGTGCCGGGTCGTTGATCCGCAAGCAGCGTTCGTCAGCCGATTGTGACTAGCCTGTCAATGCAGGCTGACCTAGGCTTGTGCGCGTGACCATTGCTAACAGCCCATCGCACGAAAGCATCTGAATGAAACGTCTGATCCTGATCCGCCACGCGAAATCCGGCTGGGACGATGCAGCCGCTGATGATCACGCACGTACCTTGACGGACAGAGGGCGCAAAGCGGCGCAGAAAATCGGCGCTTGGCTTGCAGATAACAGCTATACGCCTGACGTCCTTCTGGTGTCAGACAGCGCGAGAACGATTGAGACACACAAACACCTATGCGCAGGGCTTGGGGAAACCCCAAATAGCAATTTTCTGACCCTACTCTATCATGCAGCCCCGGATACCATCCTAGAACTTGCACAAAAGCAACCAGACGAAACCATCGCGATTATCGGACACAACCCCGGAATCGCCATGGCCGCCCATGGTTTGGTCCAATCACGCCCCAACCACGACCGGTTTAGCGACTATCCCACCGGGGCCACAACTGTGATCGACTTCACAGATACGGTCAATATCGGCACTGGAACCTGCGAGGCCTTCACCGTCCCGCGCGATTTGTAAGCAAAAAAGGGCGCAGCTGCGCGCCACACCCCTCTCTCTTTGTGTAATCAAGCTTTCGCCACAGGCACACTATTTTTCGCAGGGATATGGACGCCCTTAGTGACCCAAAATCTGGCTCAGGAACAACTGCGTGCGCTCTGACTTTGGATTGTTAAAGAACTCTTCCGGCTCATTCTGCTCGACGATCTGGCCCTGATCCATAAAGATCACGCGGTTCGCGACCTGCCGGGCAAAGCCCATCTCGTGGGTCACGCACAGCATGGTCATGCCTTCCTCGGCCAGCTCGATCATGGTGTCGAGCACCTCTTTGA
>CAYPVL010000158.1:0-3782 GCA_964414165.1 uncultured Cognatiyoonia sp. | reverse complement strand
CTATAGAAATGACCAAATTTACAATTTAGAACAAATAATAGAGGAATTTTCGAATGAACTTCCTTTAGAAATAACTAGCTCAATACAAAAGGTAAAAACTAAATCTGCAAATGAGATTCTAGACTCAATAGATGTTCACTTAATCAGAGAGCAAAGACTTTTTCAAAAAGTTACACGAAGTGATAATCGACATTACACGAGAAGTGAACGCGACCAAAATATTATGACAGAAACGATTCAAGCGTATTCTGATGAGTTGAAAAGTTTGATTATTGGTAAAATTCAACAATCATTTTCAATAGCTCAAGAATTAGATAGTAGTTATCCAACTCGCCTTATAACTGAAAAAGATAAAGTTTCTAAAGAAGAATACGATAATCGATTTACTGATTTAACAAAAAAACAAGAAAAACTAACTAAAAACGGATTATACGAGAGTAAACAAAAAGTATTGGGATATAGTAAAGATGATTCTAAAGCCCTTTTGGTTTACTTAAACGATTTGGAGAAAAAGTTAGAAGTATTTGATGACTTACTTGAAAAATTAGAATTATTTACGAATATTTTAAATGAAAGAAGATTTACTTTCAAATCAATTCATATACACGAGGTAGTCTTATTATATGAGTTAATATTTAAAACAAAACAAGGGATTTTAGTCTTGATTGACGAACCAGAAATTTCACTTCATATTACTTGGCAAAAAGAATTTCTAGATGACTTATTGAGAATTATTCAAATTCAAAATTTCCAAGTTTTAATAGCCACTCATTCACCTTCAATTATAAATGACAGATGGGATTTAGTATACAATCTTGAAAAAAGTGAAATAAATGACTAGACAAGACATTACCTATCAAGATAAACTAAATGAATTAAGACTTGATGTATCGCACCCTAATAGCTCTGGTATTAATTTTACTTTAGTAGAGGGAGATAGTGATATCAGATTATTCAGAAGTCTTTTTGATATTGAAAAATGTAAAATAGAATCAATTCCAGGAGGCAAAAGTAAATTAGAAGAATGTGTAGATACCTTAATTAACATTTACCCTTTAGTTATTGGTATTAGAGACACTGACTTTATTAATCTAAATAATGTCAATTACAATAAAGCTAATATGCTTTTGACTGATAAACACGATATAGAAACAACTATTTTATCTGATGAAGATGTTTTAAACACATTAGTTTTTGAGTTCACCAATAAACCAAAAAATGAACATATTGATTTACGAAATGACATAATGGAATCTATTAAAATGGTTGGTTATCTTAAATGGCTTAATAGCATAGAAAGTTTACAATTAAAATTTGAATGTGGCTTTGATGATTTAGTATCCTTTGCCAATTTAAATATAGATTTCGACACCTATTTTATGCGTGTTTTATCAAAATCACCAAATGCCCAAATAACAGACATAAACGTAATTAAATCAAAAATTATTCAATTAGAATCTAGAAATCCAGATTTATTTCATTTGACAAACGGTCACGATTTAGTTAAAACATTTGCGAACTATTTTAAAAATGTATCAGGTATCAATGGTGTAACTGATAAAAATATTGCGAGTATATTGAGAATTTCGTTTAATAAACAACAAATGGAAAAAACTAATTTATTCACTGAATTAGAAATGTGGTGTAATAATAATAACACTGCGATATTTGAATAAAAAGCCAGTGCCTAACAACGTATATAGCTCATAGCTAATCAGTTGCTTAAACGAAGTTAAGGTATATTTGCAAGGTCGCCAAATTTCTAAATTTGACGATTTCCAATAAAAAAGATAAATAGTAAAATTTAAAAATCTGGCTTGTGCTCAACCGAAATGAAACAGCCTTTTTGCACGCTACGAGCCATATACAGAGACGTTAGCTTTAATGTAAACCCAACTAAAACTTGGAAGAAATAAACGACCGAATAAAAAATGTAGAGTCCGAAATGTTAGACTGTCAGAACAAACTTGACCGAATGAAAAAACGGATTCCACTCGGAATTTTAGCCGGAATTGGATTCTCTTTTCTTTTTCCATATTTACCAGGTAGACGTGGAAGAAGACCTATGATTGAAACTTGGGATTATCATAATGCGGTAATTTTTAGTGCAATTGTTTTTGCGATTATCTACCCTGTTGGATATTCAATCGGAAAAAATAAATTAGAAAAAAAATTGCGTGAATTAAAACTAAAAAAACACCTTATTAAAAAAGAAAAATCTACATAAAACACTAAAGCTAACAATGTATAACCGCAATTACGGCGGATTCGACTACGTCCGAATCCACTCGGAATTGCTAAAGCCTGCGCCAAACCGAAAATTAACGCATATTAACCCGTAACTGACGGTTATACGAGACCGTTGTAGCCAATTTGAACAAAATGGAAAATAGAACAGAAAATACTTGGAAAATTTTTAATAATCAACAGGACTTAATTCGTCTTTTTGACACGAAAGTCAATGTTTTACTTGTAATTAGTGGAATTACAACATCATTCCTTTTGGTAAATTTAAAAGAGATTTTGGGTTTAGGAATGTCAGGTAAAATAATGTTTGGGTTATTTGTTTTGTTTTTTGCTTGTTTTGTGGTCTTTGCTCTGCTTACAATATTCCCAAGGAAACCAACTAAATCAGGAAAATCAATTCCAAAACTGATATATTTCAAAGATATAGCATCTCGTGTTGAGGCAAAGGATTATGTTGACGATTTTGAAAAAACCTCTGACAAAGAATTACAAAATGACCTCTATTACCAGATTTACGAATTAGCAACTATTGTCAAACTAAAAAGTGCCAATTATTTTAAAGCTTGGATATTCCTTATTCTGCAATTTGTTGTTTTTACTATAGTACTTGTAATAATGAATTTTGCGAATGGATAAAAAAGACTTGAACAGTAAAGTAAAAGCACTCTTTGATGAATCCTTTACCTCTAAAGAAGTCACAGATGTTCCTGATATCAGCGATAGCAGACTCACACACGGAGCAACTGGACTAGAGGGAAATTTTACTTTTTTATACGTAGATTTAAGAGGTTCTTCATCATTCACAGGTTCTCACAGATTATATACAATTGCAAAGATTTATAAAGCTTTTCATTATTGTATGGTCGAATGTATAAAACATAAAGGTGGACAAATCAGAAGTTTTGATGGAGATAGAGTTATGGCTGTTTTTGGAGGAAACCGAAAGGTTAATGACGCAGTAGAATGTGCGAAATATATGGTTGGTTGTCTTTATGATGTACTTCAACCAAAAATAAAATCGTATTACAATAACACCAGTTTTGATTTAGGAATTGGAATTGCCACAGGGAAAACGGTTGTAATAAAAGCTGGTGTAGGATATGACAAAAATAATAGAGACCTCGTTTGGATTGGCGACCCACCAAATCTTGGAGCAAAATTAAGTGATAAAACCTTATTTGGTGGCAAAATCGGCATTTGTTCTGCATCATACAGTAAGCTTCTTGATAAAAACAAATTTCATACTGACGAACACGGAAATAAGAAAAACAAATGGACTTATACGACAATTGATTTTGGAGGTAAAAAGGTCTATAAATATAATTCAACTTGGTATCAACCATTATAAAAAAACTGGCTACAACAATGGCTATAAGTAATTGCTTGTTCAGGTCTACTTCTGAAAATCCTCGCGGATTTTCAGTTTGGTGTGTACTTGCAAAGTTAAGTATTAGCCCACGCAACTACTCATAGCCGAGACCGTTACCCATAATTATAAAAAAACATCGTGCTAATTGGAAATTTTTAGACAAATT
>CAYPVL010000157.1:0-3881 GCA_964414165.1 uncultured Cognatiyoonia sp. | reverse complement strand
CCGGTTTCATCGCAGGCCGCACCGCCCCTCCGGGCCGCCGCATGGGCCACGCCGGGGCGATTGTCGCGGGCGGCAAAGGCGATGCGGAAAGCAAGATCGAAGCGATGAAATCCGCCGGGATCGTCGTGGCCGATAGCCCCGCGACGCTGGGCGAGGCTGTGCTGGAAGCCATCGCGAAATGAACCTGTAAGGTGGGCAATGTGCCCACCGATCATTTTGGTGGGCAAATTGCCCACCCTACCTCATAGGTGAAAAAAATGAACGACCAATCCCCCAACGACATCCTTCACGCCTCGTCCTTCCTGCAAGGGCACAACGCGGAATACGTTGAACAGCTTTACGCCAGCTATGCCGACAACCCCGGCGCGGTGGATGAATCCTGGCAGGCCTTCTTCCGCTCGCTTGGCGATAGCCCGGCAGAGGCCAAGGCCGAAGCCGCTGGTCCCTCATGGGGCCGCATGGATTGGCCGCCGCAACCCGCCGATGATCTGACCGCAGCACTTGACGGGCAATGGCCAGCCGAGCCCGAGGCGGCTGGCAAGAAGATCGCAGCCAAGGCCTCCGAAAAAGGCGTGTCCCTGTCCCAGGATCAGGTCCGCGCCGCAGTGCTCGATTCCATCCGCGCGCTGATGATCATCCGCGCTTACCGGATCCGCGGCCACCTGATTGCGGATCTTGACCCGCTGGGCATGCGTGAAAACACACCACACCCGGAACTTGATCCGGCCTCCTATGGCTTTACCAAAGCCGACATGGATCGCCCGATTTTCATCGACAACGTCCTTGGTCTTGAAGTGGCGACGATGAACGAAATCCTCGCCATCGTGCAACGCACCTATTGCGGCACGTTTGCGCTGCAATACATGCATATTTCCGACCCCGAAGAGGCCGGTTGGCTGAAAGAGCGGATCGAAGGCTACGGCAAGGAAATCAGCTTTACCCAGAACGGGCGCAAGGCGATCCTGAATTCCTTGGTCGAGGCTGAAGGTTTCGAAAAATTCCTGCACGTCAAATACATGGGCACCAAGCGTTTCGGCCTTGATGGCGGCGAAAGCCTGATCCCCGCGATGGAACAAATTATCAAACGCGGCGGCCAGCTTGGGCTTGAGGATATCGTGATCGGCATGCCCCACCGGGGCCGCCTGTCCGTCCTCGCCAACGTCATGGAAAAACCCTACCGCGCGATCTTCAACGAATTTCAGGGCGGCAGCTTCAAACCTGAAGACGTGGATGGTTCGGGCGATGTGAAATACCATCTTGGGGCCTCAAGCGACCGCACCTTTGATGAGAACACCGTGCACCTGTCACTGACCGCGAACCCGTCCCACCTTGAGGCGGTGAACCCGGTTGTGCTTGGCAAAGTGCGCGCCAAGCAAGACCAGAAAAACGATGAAGACCGCACGCGCGTTATGGCCGTCCTGCTCCACGGCGATGCGGCCTTCGCAGGCCAAGGTGTCGTGGCCGAAGGGTTTGGTTTGTCCGGCCTGAAAGGTCACAAAACCGGCGGGACGATGCATATCGTCGTGAACAACCAGATCGGGTTCACGACCGCGCCGCATTTCTCACGCTCAAGCCCCTATCCCACCGACATCGCACTGATGGTCGAAGCCCCGATTTTCCACGTCAACGGCGACGACCCCGAGGCGGTGGTACACGCCGCCCGCGTCGCGACCGAGTTCCGTCAAAAGTTCCACAAAGACGTAGTTCTGGATATCATCTGCTACCGCCGCTTTGGTCACAACGAAGGCGATGAGCCGATGTTCACCAACCCGGTGATGTACAAAAAGATCAAAAAGCAAAAAACGACACTGACGCTTTACACCGAACGTCTGGTCAAGGACGGGCTGATCCCCGAAGGCGAGATCGAGGATATGAAAGCCGCGTTTCAGGCCCATCTGAACGCGGAATTTGAAGCGGGCAAATCCTATAAACCCAACAAAGCCGATTGGCTTGATGGGCGTTGGTCACATCTGGATAAACGCGATGACAAGAATTACCAGCGCGGACAAACGGCGATCAAACCCGAAACGCTGGCCGAAATCGGCGCATCGCTGACCCATGCCCCCGACGGCTTTCCTTTGCACAAAACCATCGGGCGATTGATTGAAGCCAAAAAGAAGATGTTCGAAAACGGGGCCGGGTTCGACTGGGCAACAGGCGAAGCGCTTGCCTTTGGATCGCTCCTCACCGAAGGCTTCCCAGTGCGCCTTTCTGGGCAGGACTGCACACGCGGCACATTCAGCCACCGCCATTCGGCCTTTATTAACCAGGAAAACGAAGATCGCCACTACCCGCTCAACCACATTCGGGAAGGGCAGGCCGGGTATGAAGTTATCGATTCGATGCTATCTGAATACGCGGTGCTGGGCTTTGAATATGGCTATTCGCTAGCTGAACCCAACGCGCTGACACTCTGGGAGGCACAGTTCGGCGATTTCGCGAATGGCGCGCAGATCATGTTCGACCAGTTCATTTCGTCGGGCGAAAGCAAATGGTTACGCATGTCCGGCCTTGTTTGCCTGCTGCCGCATGGGTACGAAGGGCAAGGGCCCGAACACTCAAGCGCGCGGCTGGAACGGTTCCTGACCATGTGCGGCGGGGATAACTGGATCGTGGCAAACTGCACGACACCTGCAAACTATTTCCACCTGCTGCGGCGACAAATCCACCGTGATTTCCGCAAACCACTGATCATCATGACGCCAAAATCACTGCTGCGGCACAAACTGGCGGTGTCAAAGGCCGAAGAATTCACCACCGGATCAAGCTTCCACCGGGTGCTCTGGGATGATGCGCAGCACGGGAATTCAGACACCAAACTGGTCGCCGATGAAAAAATCAAACGGGTGGTGATGTGTTCGGGCAAGGTCTATTTTGACCTGCTCGAAGAACGGGACGCACGCGGGATCAAAGACGTCTACATCCTGCGCTACGAACAATACTACCCATTCCCGGCGCAATCCTCGGTCAAGGAATTGGAACGATTCAAGAATGCGGAAATGGTCTGGTGCCAGGAAGAGCCGCGCAACCAAGGGGCGTGGTCGTTCATGGAACCCAACCTTGAATGGGTGCTGACCCGGATCAAAGCGAAACACACACGGCCAACTTACGCAGGCCGAACTGCAGCGGCATCCCCGGCAACGGGTCTGGCCAGCCAGCATAAAGCACAACAAGCAGCGCTGATCGACGATGCGCTGACCATCAAAGGATCAAAGAAATGAGCACCGAAGTCCGCGTCCCAACCCTTGGTGAATCCGTCACCGAAGCCACCGTTGCAACATGGTTCAAAAAGCCCGGCGATAGCGTCGCGGTTGACGAAATGCTATGTGAACTTGAAACGGACAAAGTGACCGTCGAAGTGCCCTCTCCCGTGGCGGGCACACTGTCCGAAATCGTCGCTGCCGAAGGGGAAACCGTCGGGGTTGATGCGCTGCTGGCCCAAATTGCCGAAGGCGACGCAGCAGCGGCCCCGGCCGCAGAAAAACCGGCCGAGGACGCCAACAAAATCGAAGAAACCAGCCAGGCCAAAGGCGAACAACCCGCCACAGTGGCCGCGCGCGCCGACGTGGAAGATGCGCCATCGGCCAAAAAGCTGATGGCCGAAAACAACCTCACAGACGTGCAAGGCACCGGCAAAGATGGGCGTGTGATGAAAGAGGATGTGCTGAACGCCCTCGCATCCCCTGCCCCTGCCGCGGCACCGCGCGCGCCTGTTGCCGCTGATCAGGCGGACCGGGAAGAGCGGGTGAAAATGACCCGTCTGCGCCAGACCATCGCCAAGCGCCTGAAAGACAGCCAGAACACCGCCGCCATGCTGACCACCTATAATGAGGTCGACATGGGCGCGGTCATGGACCTGCGCAGCGAGTACAAAGACCTGT
>CAYPVL010000156.1:0-3956 GCA_964414165.1 uncultured Cognatiyoonia sp. | reverse complement strand
CATCACCGACGTGCGCAAGCCCGCGCTTGCGGCCAAAAACGGCGGGGCGGATGCGGTCAGCCTGATCAACACGATCAATTCAATCACAAGCGTCAACCTCGACAGCATGTCGCCTGAACCCTCAATTGACGGCAAAGGGTCCCACGGTGGCTATTGCGGCCCGGCGGTCAAGCCTATCGCCATGTCCATGGTCAGCGAAATCGCGCGGCACCAGCCGACGCACGGCCTGCCAATCAGCGGCATCGGCGGCATCACGACTTGGCGGGACGCGGCTGAATTCATGGCGCTGGGCTGTGGCAATGTGCAGGTCTGCACGGCGGCGATGACATACGGTTTCAAGATCGTGCAGGAAATGATCAGCGGGCTGTCCCAATGGATGGATGAAAAAGGGTACAACAGCACGCAGGATTTCATCGGCATGGCCGTGCCGAATGTGACCGACTGGCAGTACCTGAACCTGAACTACGTGGCCAAAGCGAAGATCAATCAGGACAGCTGCATCTCATGCGGGCGCTGCTATGCGGCCTGCGAAGACACATCGCACCAAGCAATCGCAATGTCCGAAGATCGGACCTTTAGCGTGATCGGCGAAGAATGCGTCGCCTGTAACCTCTGCGTTGATGTGTGTCCGGTCGAGAACTGCATCACGATGGAAGCGATGGAACCCGGTACCGTGGATCCCCGCACCGGCAAAGTTGTCGAAAAGGAATATGCGAACTGGACAACGCACCCCAATAATCCCGGGGCAGTTGCAGCGGAGTGATGGATGTCAAGCACGGAAACCGATGGCCGCAGTCAAGTAAAACCGAACCCCGAGCAATTGCTCAGGGTCATTTCTGAGCGTACAGGAATTGCATTCCCTCGTTTGGTCGACTGCTCAAGCCTCTATCACGATTTTGGTGTTGCAGGAGATGATGGTTATGAACTTATCGAAGAGATTGGGCGTCAATTCCAGATCGATCTTAATGGCATCAATAGCGCCCGATACTTCGGACCGGAAACGCGAAACCTTTTTCATGATTTCATGCTCTTCCTTCGCGGAGGAAACCCGGATGATGACATTGTGAGACTGGATATTGTAGACCTTAAAGGCACAATAGAAACCGGTATTTGGCAAGAGCCTCTGGGCGCGTGAACAGAAAGTGTTTGTCGGCGTAGACCCATTGAATGACGGTGCGCTTTGCAATCTAAACCGCCAACGTGCGGCGCAGCATATATTCCAAATGCGCCTCCGCCCCCGGAAACGCATCCTCAACCGGCAACACCGCACGCACCTGCACATCAAAATCGGCATAATGCTGGGTCAGCGACCAGATCGAAAAGATCAAATGATGCGGATCAACATCCGCGATTTTGCCAGCGGCTTGCCAGCCCCGGATGACTTCCGCCTTTTGGGCCACAAGATCCTTCAACTCTCCATGCAGCGCCTCAGAAATACGGGGGGCGCCCTGTAGGATTTCATTTGCAAACAGGCGGCTTTCACGCGGGAAATCGCGGCTTAGGCTCAGCTTTCGTTTGGCGTATCCAAGGATTTCCTCCACCGGATCACCCTTGTCATCCATCGCGATCAGCGGGTCGAGCCATGTTTTCAAAAGCCCCGTCAAAAGCTCTGTATAAATCGCCTCTTTCGAGTTGAAATAATACAGCACATTCGGCTTGGACAATCCGGCGGCCTCGGCAATCTGGTCCAAAGTCGCGCCGCGAAAGCCAAACTGCGAAAACACCTCAAGCCCGGCGGCCATAATCGCGGTGCGGTTCTTTTGCTGAATTCTTGTGCGGGGTGCGGTGTTTGACATAGGCTTCCTTCGCCGATTGGCACAGGCAACTTGACTGCCCCTTAACCTCTGATAGCCTCTGTTTTACCATCTGGTCAAATAACGTCGGAGAGCTGCCATGCCATCCCCCGGAGAAAACCTGCGCATCAACGGTGAACGCCTGTGGGACAGTCTGATGGAGATGGCTAAGATCGGCCCCGGTATTGCAGGTGGGAACAATCGCCAGACCTTGACGGACGAAGACAGCGAAGGCCGCCACCTGTTCCAGACATGGTGCGAGGCGGCGGGGTGTACCATGGGCGTCGATGAAATCGGCAACATGTTCGCGCGGCGCGAAGGGACGGACCCGGATGCGCTGCCCGTTTATGTCGGCTCACACCTCGACACGCAGCCCACGGGCGGTAAATACGATGGTGTCTTGGGCGTTCTTGGCGGCCTGGAAATCATCCGCACGCTGAATGATCTGGATATCAAAACCAAACACCCCATCGTCGTGACCAACTGGACGAACGAAGAAGGCACGCGCTACGCCCCTGCGATGCTTGCCTCGGGCGTATTCGCGGGCAAGCACACGCTCGATTGGGCCAATGATCGGGTTGATGCGGACGGCAAGCGCTTCGGCGATGAACTCGAACGGATTGGCTGGAAGGGTGGCGAAAAAGTCGGTGGTCGTAAGATGCACGCCTTCTTCGAACTGCACATCGAACAGGGCCCAATCTTGGAGGCCGAAGGCAAAGACATCGGCGTCGTGACCCACGGACAGGGCCTGCGCTGGATTGAATGCACGGTGACGGGCAAGGAAAGCCACACGGGGTCTACGCCGATGCACATGCGCAAGAACGCCGGGCGTGGCCTCGCGCTGATCACCGAACTGGTGCACGAGATTGCGATGAAGAACCAACCGAATGCGGTGGGGGCGATCGGGCACATCGACGTCTACCCCAACTCCCGCAACATCATCCCCGGCAAGGTGGTTTTCACCGTCGATATGCGCACGCATCTGCTGGACAAGCTGAACGGGATGGTGGATGAATTGATGGAACGGGCACCCAAGCTTTGCGCGGATATCGAGGTAGATTTCGCCTGCGAAATCGTCGGGCAATTCGACCCGCCTGCGTTTGATGAAGGCTGCGTTGGCGCGGTGCGGGATGCGGCAGAGCGGCTGGGGTACAGCCACATGGATATCGTATCCGGGGCAGGGCATGATGCGTGCTGGATCAATGATCTGTACCCGACTGCGATGGTGATGTGCCCTTGCGTGGATGGGTTGTCGCATAATGAGGCGGAAGAGATTTCACCGGAATGGGCCGCGGCAGGGACAGACGTGCTGTTCCATGCGGTGGTTGAAACGGCGGGGATTGCGTCTTGACGCTGGCCATCTCAGAATTCCACGTCCCGGACTTGATCCGGGACCTCCACCTCAACTTACGCTTTTTTAAGGATGATGCGACATCTTCGCCATATGGCGCACTACGTTTACATCATGGCCTCACGTCAGGGCGGGGCGCTTTACACTGGACGTACCGATCAGCTGCCACAACGGGTCGAAGCCCATCGGCGCGGGCTATCGGAACATACTGCCAAGTACAAAATCAAAACGCTGGTGTGGTTCGAAGTCCACGACAGTTTCGAAGCCAGTCTGACACGCGAACGCCAGATCAAACGCTGGCGGCGCGCTTGGAAAAACGAGTTGATCCACAAAACCAACCCCCATTGGCAAGACATAACACACCTCATCGGCAGTTGAGGTGGAGGTCCCGGGTCAAGCCCGGGACGCGACCCATCTTTTGCTTTCCGAGAGGACCCAGAAAATGACCAAAGTCATCAAAAACGGCACCATCGTCACCGCCGATCTGACCTACAAGGCAGACGTCCTTATCGACGGCGGCAAGATCATTGAAATCGGCCCCGACCTGACAGGCGACGAACAACTCGACGCCACCGGCTGCTACGTCATGCCCGGCGGCATTGACCCGCATGTGCATCTGGAAATGCCGTTCATGGGCACCTATTCATCCGATGATTTTGAATCCGGCACCCGCGCGGGCCTCGCGGGCGGCACCACGATGGTTGTCGACTTCTGCCTGCCCAACCAAGGCGAAAGCCTGCTCGATGCGATCAAACGCTGGGACAATAAATCGACCCGCGCCAATTGTGATTATTCCTTCCACATGGCGATCA
>CAYPVL010000155.1:0-4000 GCA_964414165.1 uncultured Cognatiyoonia sp. | reverse complement strand
AGATTACGACGTACTTGGGTGAAACCCTTGATTCCAACATGCAGGGCAACATCATTGATCTTTCCCCCGTCGGCGCGCTGGTCTCAAAGCCTTACGCCTTCACTGCCCGTCCTTGGGAATTGACCAAGACCGAATCCATCGACGTAATGGATGCCCTTGGCGCGAACATCCGGGTGGATACGAAGGGCCGCGAAGTCATGCGCTTTTTGCCGCGCAACCATGACGGTGTGAACGAAGAGTGGATTTCCGACAAAACCCGCTTTGTCTGGGATGGTCTGCGTCGCCAGCGCCTTGATACGCCTTATATCCGTGAAAACGGCAAGCTGCGCAAAGCAGACTGGCCCGAAGCGTTGGCGGCGGCGGCTGCTGCGATGAAGGGCAAAAAGATTGCCGGGCTTGTCGGTGATCTTGCCCCGGTCGAGGCGGCGTATGCCCTTAAGCAGTTGGTTGAAGGGCAGGGCGGTATCGTTGAATGCCGCACTGACGGCGCAAAGCTGCCTGCGGGCAATCGTTCGGGCTATGTTGGCACCGCAGCAATCGAAGACATTGATGATGCCGAGATGATCATTCTGATCGGCACGAACCCCCGCCTTGAAGCGCCTGTTCTGAATGCGCGCATCCGTGCCGCTTGGTTGCGTGGCGCAAAGGTGGCGCGGATCGGTGCGCCAGATGATTTAACCTTTGATGTGATCGAACTGGGTACAGGGCGCGAGGCTTTGGCCAATCTGGCCGCGATGGATCATGCTGACAAAGCAGGCACCAAAGGCGTGATGATCGTCGGCCAAGGCGCATTGCGCGAGGCCGATGGCGAAGCGGTTCTTGGCACTGCGATGGCTGCGGCCGAGGCGGGTTCTTCCAAATTCATGGTGTTGCACACTGCAGCTGGCCGTGTTGGTGCGATGGATGTCGGTGCTGTGACAGCAGGCGGTATGGACGCGCTTGGCGATGCTGACGTGATCTATAACATGGGTGCTGATGAAATCGACATCGCGCCGGGTGCCTTTGTGATTTATCAGGGCAGCCACGGGGATCGCGGGGCGCATCGCGCCGATATCATCCTGCCCGCAGCGGCCTACACCGAAGAAAACGGGTTGTTTGTGAACACCGAAGGACGCCCGCAACTGGCGATGCGCGCCGGGTTTGCGCCGGGGCAGGCCAAGGAAAACTGGTCTATTCTCAGGGCGTTATCTGCCGAACTTGATGCAACTTTGCCCTACAACAGCCTTGCGCAGCTGCGTACCGCGCTGATCAAGGATCACCCGCATCTGGGCCACATTGATGAGGTTGCTGAAAACGCTTGGCAGCCGTTGAAGGCCGGCAAGATGGGCAAGGCGGATTTTGTGAATGCGGTGACGGATTTCTATCTGACCAACCCCATTGCGCGGGCCAGCCAATTGATGGGCGAGCTTTCGGCCAACGCAAAAGCGCGCAAAACCGCGCCCATGGCGGCCGAGTAAGATGCGCACGGGCCTTTTCCCAATCATGGCGCTTGCCGCCTGCGCCGGTGTCTCTGCACCGGTTGAGGGTGGGGCTGTGGTTTATGGCGGCGTGGAAACGCGCCTTCTTGATGGGGACCTTGTGAATTTCATTGTGCGCACATCAGGCGCGGCAAGCGAGGACGACACGCTGGCTTATGCCGAATGCGCTGCGGCCCAGTACACGCTGATCCGGGGCTTTGCCTTTGCCCGTCAGATCCGCACGACCATTCAACCCGACGGGGCCGGCCTTATGGCTGACGCCGTCTATACAATTTCGCCTGATCTGCCCCGCGGATCACGCACAATCGACGCCGAAGTAACGGTCGCAAGCTGCGACTTGTC
Source organism: uncultured Cognatiyoonia sp. (assembly GCA_964414165.1). Taxonomy (GTDB): domain Bacteria; phylum Pseudomonadota; class Alphaproteobacteria; order Rhodobacterales; family Rhodobacteraceae; genus Cognatiyoonia. The sequence continues at coordinate 2,180 of CAYPVL010000155.1, read as the reverse complement.
CGGCATTCCGACGGTGTAAGGAACGACGATGGCAGAGTTTTTCAGCAATACCAATCTTGGGATCGCCCTTGTGATCCTTGGCCAATGTCTGTTGGTCCTGATCCCAGTGTTGGTGGCTTTGGCTTTCCTGATGTACGCTGACCGCAAGGTCTGGGCGGCGGTGCAACTGCGCAAAGGGCCAAACGTGGTTGGGCCATTTGGGTTGCTGCAATCATTCGCGGATTTTTTGAAATACATCGTCAAGGAAATCATCGTGCCCGCCGGGGCCGACAAGGCGGTTTTCTTCCTCGCCCCGATGATCACCTTCGTTCTTGCGGTCATCGCATGGTCGGTCATTCCGTTCAATGACGGCTGGGTTTTGGCCGATATCAACGTCGCGATCCTGTTCATCTTCGCTGTAGGCTCACTTGAAGTTTATGGTGTGATTATGGGCGGTTGGGCGTCAAACTCAAAGTATCCGTTCCTGGGGTCTTTGCGGTCAGCGGCGCAGATGATTTCCTATGAAGTCTCGCTTGGCCTGATCATCATTGGGATCATTATGTCGACCGGGTCCATGAACCTCTCCAAAATCGTCGAGGCGCAAGATGGCATGGGTATCCTCAGCTGGTACTGGGTTGCGCATTTCCCGATGCTGTTCCTGTTCTTCATCTCGGCGCTGGCCGAAACAAACCGCCCGCCATTCGATCTGCCCGAAGCGGAATCCGAATTGGTCGCGGGTTTCCAAGTGGAATATTCATCAACCCCGTTCCTGCTGTTCATGATCGGCGAATTGATGGCGGTGGTGCTGATGTGCGCGCTGGTGTCGCTGCTGTTTTTGGGCGGCTGGCTATCCCCGGTTGAATTCCTGCCTGATGGCATCTTCTGGATGGTCATCAAGATGGGAATCGTCTTCTTCATGTTCGCGATGGTGAAAGCGATCACACCGCGCTACCGCTATGACCAACTGATGCGGATCGGCTGGAAAGTCTTCCTGCCGCTGTCGCTTGCTTGGGTCGTTCTGGTCGCGTTCCTCACAAAATTCGAAGTCGGCGGGGCCATTTGGGCGCGCTACTTGTTGGGGGCGTAGTGATCAGCAAGGCGATCATAAGTTTGGCAGCTTTGCTTTTGCCCTGTGCGTCGATTGCACAGGCCGAAGCGGGCACTGCATCCTCAAAAGCGTTCGTTGATCGGCACGTGACATTTATGGTTGCGCGATGCCCGGAAGAGACAAGCGCTTATGGGCAGTTGGCAGTTGGCGGGCTTGCTACTCTTTTGGCGGAATTCTCTGATGCCGATCAGCGCCTAAACGGAGTGATCCTGGATCGCGCATCCGACGTCATAACCGATACAGATGCCCATTTTGGGTCTCTTTCGATCCTTTACGCAAAGGCTGTAGCGGACTCGCTGAAGTTCATGGGGCTTTATCGGGCTGAGATAGATGTTGCGGATGATCAATTCGCGCAAGAGTATGACCGCCGCAAAGCATTAGCCGATACGAGTTTGGCGCTGACCAAATGTCTTTGGCCGTCTTCGCAAGAGCGGGATGCATTTGCAGACAGCTTTTGGGCCAGCAGTATTGAATACATTGCCGATGCAACCTGTGACTTGCATTTTGCAACCTTAGTGCAGCGTTACCTTGACACGCCAATAACGCAGATGACGCCAGCCGAGCGGCAGGCAACCGGAGATCGTTTAATGTCCGAACACGACGCGTACCGTGAGGCATCAAGTGATACCTTGCAATGTGGGGAGTTTCTCTAAATGGACTATAATCGCGCCACGAAATACTTCCTGCTGATGGACTTCTGGAAAGCCTTTGGGCTGACGATGAAGTACTTCTTTACGCCCAAGGCCACGCTGAACTATCCGCATGAAAAGGGGCCACTGTCCCCGCGTTTCCGGGGGGAGCACGCGCTGCGCCGTTATCCCAACGGGGAAGAACGCTGCATTGCCTGTAAGCTTTGCGAAGCGGTTTGCCCGGCCCAAGCGATCACGATTGACGCCGAACCCCGCGAAGACGGCTCCCGCCGTACAACGCGCTATGACATCGACATGACCAAATGCATCTATTGCGGTTTCTGCCAAGAAGCCTGCCCCGTGGATGCAATCGTAGAGGGGCCGAACTTTGAGTTCGCCACCGAGACCCGCGAAGAGCTGTTCTATGACAAGGACAAGCTTCTGGAAAACGGGGACCGCTGGGA
>CAYPVL010000154.1:3289-4013 GCA_964414165.1 uncultured Cognatiyoonia sp. | reverse complement strand
GAAAGCAGCCGCCTGAATTCTACGGCTGAACCCCATTAAAAATGGGGGGACTACCGTGGGACATCGATGACTTTGCAATTTTGCAATGTCCGCTTCCTGCGCTTCGCTCACCTTCATGGCTGGCGCGGCATGAGGGCGGAGCAACCCGCCATTTGAACGGCTGCTTTGATCTTTTTGATAGGGAGCTCACGCTACTGCAGCGAAGGTCCGGAATCCGCACTCCTGCCGATTTCGAACAAAATGATGCTCGGACAAATTTGCTATGGACAGCGAGTCCAAACCGCTGAAAACTGCACGAATCCCAATAAATGGAAGAACTATGCTGAATAAAAGGAAGGGCTATGCCAAATTTTCCAGAGGTGGTTTGGTGGAGCCTAGCGGGATCGAACCGCTGACCTCCTGCATGCCATGCAGGCGCTCTCCCAGCTGAGCTAAGGCCCCAAACCGTGCTGCGTTCTAGGCAGCGACGGGGGCGGGATCAAGCGAAAAGATCACGCCCCTTGGGAAATTTTTAGTCGTCCGCAGTTGGCGCGGCGACATCCGCAAGGCCGTCAAGCGAAACGGTATCGTCATCTTCGTCGTCTTCCAGCACATCATCGCCCAGATCGACGTCGTCATCGTCATCTTCGTCGTCATCAAGGACGAGATCTTCGTCTTCCGCGACCTCTTCCATCTTCTTGGATTGCGCATCCTCGGCGTCGGCCTGCATGGTGCGGGTCTTGCC
>CAYPVL010000154.1:0-3279 GCA_964414165.1 uncultured Cognatiyoonia sp. | reverse complement strand
GGTATCGACCGTAACCTCATTCCCGGTGTAGGGGCTGATGATCGGCGTCGCGTTCAGGTCGTAGAACCGTTTGCCGGTTTCCGGGCAAAGGCGTTTGGTGCCCCATTCTTCCTTCGGCATAATCTGTCCCTTCAAAAACTGTCTTTACTTGCGTCTGATCGTCGCCAACTGCCATAAGCAAGCACGCGTGTCAAAGCCTTTGAGACGCTCAGCTGCGAAGGGTTGATATGGGCCGTCATCTCTCAATTGGCAACCCCCCGATTACGGTGGAATTGCGCCACTCGACCCGCGCCAAGCGCTTATCGCTGCGCGTGTCCCGGCTGGATGGGCGCGTGACACTCACGATGCCTGCGCGCGGGTCTGAACGCGCGGCTTTGGCTTTCCTGGCCGAACGTGAAGATTGGTTGCAGGGACATGTATCTGCGGTGGCCCCTTTGCGCCGGGTTGTGATTGGCGGTTCTGTTTTAGTTGAAGGGGCTGAGGTCCCGCTTCGGGCGGGCACGCGCGCTGTTTTGCAGGGTGGTGTGCTTTATGCGCCCGAAAAAGCGACGGCGCGACGTGTTGAGGCCTTCTTGAAGCTGCGCGCCCGTGATCGTCTTGCCGCTGCGTCGGATCGTTATGCTGCGGCTGTGGGGCGATCTTACAGCCGGCTGTCTTTGCGCGATACGCGGTCGCGGTGGGGGTCATGTTCTTCCAAGGGCGGTTTGATGTATTCATGGCGTTTGATCATGGCCCCGCCAGAGGTGCTGGATTACGTCGCGGCCCATGAATGCGCGCATCTGGTCGAAATGAACCATTCGGCGGCGTTCTGGGGCGTTGTTGCGCGCTTGATGCCTGACTATGACGTGCACCGCCGGTGGCTGAAAGCGAACGGAGACCTGTTGCACCGGGTTTCATTTGACGATTCCTAATTTTGTGATCACAACTGGCGTATGTTGATCCAATCCCGCACACCTGATCCCGTTGGTGCCGCCCACGACCGTGTTTACCGCACATTGCGCGCACGTATCATGCACGGAGAGATCGCGCCGGGCGTTGCGCTCACCTTGCGCGGAATCGGCAAGGAATTCGATGTCTCGATGACCCCTGCGCGCGAAGCGGCGCGCCGGTTAGTTGCCGAGGGGGCTTTGTTTCTGTCGTCTTCGGGGCGCGTATCGACGCCGGAACTGTCAGCTGATCGCATCGAAGAACTGGCCACCTTGCGGGCCTTGCTGGAACCAGAGCTGGCCTCGCGCGCCCTGCCGCGGGCCCACTTTGCGCTGATTGATCGCCTTGAAGCGATCAACGCCAGTGTCGGGCAGGCCGTCGCCCGCCACGATGCAACCGCCTATATCCGCACGAACCTTGAATTTCACCGCGCGCTATACTTGCGCGCGCAAGCCCCGGCGATGTTGGCCATGGCCGAGACGGTTTGGCTGCAGATGGGCCCGACCATGCGCACGCTGTATGGCCGGTTAAACCGGACAGAGCCGCCAGCGCATCACCGCTTGATCCTTGCGGCTTTGAAGGCGGGGGACGAGCCGGGCTTGCGGTTGGCCGTGCGCACCGATGTGACGCAAGGGCTGAGGATGTTGAAGGGGTAGGGCGATCCACTCACCAGACCGCGCTTGGCGGCGCGTGCGGAAGGGGCGCTGCCCCCGACCTGCGGTCCCCCCGGGGTATTTCAAAACCAAAGAGTTAGAATATGTCGCGATGTTTGTGGGCGAACCACGCAAAGAGTGGGGTTTGCATGATCGCATATGTGATGACTTGGAAAATCAGCCAGTTTGTGGTGGCGATGATCAGGTTAAAGTCTGGGTCGGTTCTGGCGAAAAGGTATGCGCCAATCATAAGGGCGGCGCACATGAGAACGCCGTCGCGCCACATGATGCTGACTGCGGTTTTCCGGGGCAACCTTGGGTAGGCCCACGCGTAGGCGTACCCAAGGAAGACCGCGTTCACGGCAAGGATTTTCAGCTCTGCCGACATTACATATGGATCGGCCCATCGCCGCAGGCGAGTGCGGCTTCGCGTACTGCTTCTGAATAGGTCGGGTGGGCGTGGCATGTGCGCGCAAGGTCTTCGGCGGCAGCCCCAAATTCCATCGCGACGCAGATTTCATGGATCAGATCGCCCGCCATGGGCCCGATGATGTGGGCACCAAGGATGCGGTCTGTCGCTTTATCAGCCAAGATTTTGACAAAGCCATCGCCTGCGAAATTCGCCTTTGCGCGCCCGTTACCCATGAATGAGAACTTGCCAACTTTATAGGCACGCCCCTCGTCTTTGAGCATCTCTTCGGTTGCACCAACGCTTGCCACCTCAGGGTGGGTGTAGATCACGCCGGGGATGACGTCGTAATTCACATGCGGTTTTTGCCCCGCGATCCCTTCGGCGCAGGCCATGCCTTCGTCTTCCGCCTTGTGGGCAAGCATTGGTCCGGCGATGGCATCACCAATGGCGTAAATGCCGGGCACGTTAGTCTTGTAATGGGCATCAGTTGCGATCTGTCCACGGTCAGTCGTCGCGACACCGAGGTCTGCCAACCCCAGCCCATCCGTAAACGGACGGCGCCCTGTTGCCAGCAGAACGGTGTCCGCTTGCAGCGTATATTCGCTGTCATCGCTGCGTAATTTATAGGTGACGGTGGCCTTGTTTCCCTTCTTGGTGGCGGATTGCACGGCGGCACCCAAGACGAAGTCTAGTCCTTGTTTTGTGAGCATTTTCTGAAATTGGCGGGCCGTTTCGGTATCTTGGCCCGGTGTAATGTGATCGAGGAATTCAACGACGGTGACTTTGGCCCCAAGCCGCGCATAGACCGAACCGAGTTCGAGGCCGATCACGCCAGCCCCGATCACGACCATTTCTTTTGGGACTTTGGGCAGTTCAAGTGCACCGGTGGACGTGACGATGACCTTCTCATCGACCTCAACACCTTTGAGCGGAGACACCTCGGACCCGGAGGCGATGATGATATGCTTGGCCTCATGCACATCATCGCCAACTTTCACTTTTCCAACCTCAGGGATGCTTCCCCAACCTTTCAGCCAGTCAATCTTGTTCTTTTTGAACAAGAATTCGATGCCCCCGGTATTTTGCCCGATGGTGTCGGATTTGTATTGCAGCATCTGTTTCCAGTCGACTGAAGGGGCTTTGCCTTTCAGGCCCATGGTCGCGAAATTATGCTCGGCTTCGTGCAGCATATGCGTCGCATGGAGCAGCGCTTTGGACGGGATACAGCCCACGTTGAGGCAGGTGCCCCCCAGCGTTTCGCGCCCTTCGACGACGGCGGTTTTGAGG
>CAYPVL010000153.1:3953-4275 GCA_964414165.1 uncultured Cognatiyoonia sp. | reverse complement strand
GGTTCATTTCGATCACGACCATGCGCCCGTCGGCTGGGTTCACCGCCCATTGCACGTTCGATCCGCCGGTCTCAACGCCGATTTCGCGCAGCACGTTGATGCTATGCGTGCGCATGATTTGATATTCTTTGTCCGTCAGGGTCAGTGCCGGGGCGACGGTGATCGAATCCCCTGTGTGCACGCCCATGGGGTCCACGTTTTCGATGGCGCAGACGATGATGGCGTTGTCGGCTTTGTCGCGCACGACCTCCATCTCGAACTCTTTCCAACCCAGCAGGGATTGGTCGACAAGGATCTGGGCAACCGGCGATGCCTCCATCCC
>CAYPVL010000153.1:0-3943 GCA_964414165.1 uncultured Cognatiyoonia sp. | reverse complement strand
ATTCAATGGCGTCCACGGCCAGCTGCAGCCCGGCCTTGATATCAAACTTGCCATCGTCCTCCTTGGGTGCCGTGATGATTGTCGCTTTGGGGTTTTCGATGCCCAGACGATCCATCGCTTCGCGGAAAAGCTTGCGATCTTCAGCCATTTCAATGGCTTCGCGCTTGGCCCCGATCATTTCGACGTTGAACTTTTCAAGCACACCCATGTCGGCCAAGGCCAGCGATGTGTTCAACCCTGTCTGCCCGCCCATCGTTGGCAGCAGCGCATCGGGGCGTTCTTTTTCGATGATCTTGGCGACAATTTCGGGGGTGATGGGTTCAATGTAGGTGGCATCTGCAAGGCCCGGATCGGTCATGATCGTCGCCGGGTTTGAGTTGACAAGGATCACCCGATACCCTTCTTCGCGCAGCGCCTTACAGGCCTGTGCGCCCGAGTAGTCAAATTCGCAAGCTTGCCCAATGACGATTGGCCCCGCTCCGATGATCATGATTGACTTGATATCATCACGTTTTGGCATGCCCGAGACCCCCATCTGCAAATTGTCCTGCGTTATAGGGATGGGACAGTCAGGTGCAAGGGCAAAGCGGGGGGTCAGCCGCCGAAAATACGCGCCATTTCGCCGTCAAAATAGGTCCAGCTCATCGTGGCTTTGTTTCCGGCATAGCCATCGTAATAAGATTGCCCATTGGGAAGCGGCAGCCCGGCCCATATTTTGGCAAGGTTATGCATGAAATCCTTGCGCGACAGGGCGCCCTGTTTGAACTGCCTGATCCCAGCCTCAACCAGCAACAAATCGGCCAAAGCATCCTGCACTTCGGGGCTGAAGCGGGTTGATGTTGGCACGCCCAAATCATTCACAAGGCGGCGCAAAGTTTGCGGGATAAACTGATACCGTCCAATGGCATGGGGCTGGCGCGGGGTATCATCGATCCAGCGATAAATCTCGGCAATGGTCATTGTGGTGGGGGTCTTTGCAGGCTTGATGCGCGCGCCATGTTGCACGGCATCATATCCTGCGCGCCCGGCTTCGGCCTGCGCGATCAGGTGGCGCAGGCGCGCGACGGGCGTGCCGCCAAATGTCGTGACCGGGGCCTGTGACACCGCACTGACGTTGGTTGGTTCGGGAAACGCGGGTGCGCGCACCGGGAAAGGGGCAAACATGCCACCTTCGGTTTGGCCGATAAACAGGCTGGGCGCTGTCGCCATGCGTTCTGGGGGGGCGTTTGTGCGTTCAACCTGTACCAAAGCGCTGCGATGGCTTGAAAATGTCGCGCTGCGAAACAGCGATTCCGCTGTTGCCGTTGCGGTTGGCAAAACACACACCAAAAACGCAAAGAACCGGAATGCCCACATCGAAAACCACCTTCACTTGTTGATCTGTGGCAGGGTTTAAGGGCAATTGATTGAAATTCAGTTGAAATCAGAACGCATCAAGAACATTTTGGACCTTTGCAAAATAATCGCCCACATGTTGGCCATCCACCAAGGCGTGATGGACCTCTAGGGTCATGGCCATGCGCATGCGCCCCCCTTCCGGGACAAATTTCCCCCATGAAATACGTGGGATGCTGTCATCAGGGCCGGGCAAGGGGTTGTTCATACTGGTGAAATCGAGCCACGGAAGGCACGACAAATAGGCCAGCGCATCGGTTTCGCCCACATGTGCACCAAAGTCTTCTGACTGCGCAACAGCGTCGATCAGCGTCTTGGCCTCACGGTCAAATTGTTCGAAATCAGGGATGTGGGGGACATAGGCATAATTAAAGCTGCCGGATGTATTGGGCACTGTCATCGACAAGGCCACAGTATCATGCAGCACAACACCGTCCCCACGAAACCGCATCCGCAGTTCCGGCACATGGTGCAGCCCGGCCCCGATTGCATAAAGACAGGCGCGATAGGGCGACACGTCGGCCTTGCGCGCAACCAACTTTGTTACATCAAGCCGCGACGTGATCGCATAATGCGGCCGCGCAAACGTGCGGAAAAACCGAAACTGCGCAGCACGCGGCCAGCTATCCAGATCGACAGCCTTCAAAACGGAGCCTTGGTCATCCGCTGATCCGCTGGATTATGCATGTAGTCCCGTGTGACGGGCACATCATACATGCTATGGGCCATTTGCAATTGGAAATTACATTGATCCCCGTAGTAAAAGATCGCCTCGGCCCCTTCCAGATAGTAAAGCCACATGCGCAGAAAGCGTTCGTCATACATCTCGATAATGCGCTTTGCGTTGTCTTTGGTGTTCTGCGCCCAGTCATGCAGTGTTTTGGCATAATGCCCGCGCCAAATCTCCATATCGGTGATCTTGAGGCCGGTCTTTTCCATCACAGGCATCACTTCTGACAGGGCGGGCGCATAGCCGCCCGGAAAGACGTATTTCACAAGCCAGCCTGAGGGCAGCGAGGGCGGCGTGTTGCGCATGACGCAATGGGTCAGGGCAATGCCTTGGGGGTTCAGCAGCTTTTTGACCTGCCCAAAGTAATTCTTGAACTGCGGCAGGCCCACATGTTCCAGCATGCCGACGGTGACGATGCGGTCAAACGCTTCATTCATCTTGCGGTAATCCAGCAGACGATATTCAGCATCCAGACCTTCGGCCTTGGCGCGTTCGTTGGCATAGGCGGCTTGGTTCACAGACAGTGTAATGCCCGTCACCTTCGCCCCATAATCACGGGCCAAAGTGCGGCCCATCCCGCCCCAGCCACAGCCAATATCCAGAACGCGCATGCCGGGTTTAATCAGCAACTTTTTGGCGATGTGGTGACGCTTGGCAATTTGGGCCTGCGCAAGGGTCATGCCGGGTTCAGCGTAATAGGCGCAGGTGTATTGGCGATCCTCATCCAGAAAAAGCGCGAACAGCTCATCGGTAAGATCATAATGATGGGCGGCGTTCTTGCGCGCGCTCAACGGGGTGTTGGCCTGAATAACGCGCCGGGCGGCAAATTGTATCTGAAACAGAATGCGCGCGGGCAGGGGCAGGTTGTCCATCCCTTTGTTCATCAGCAAAATCGACTGCATCGCAAACAGATCGTCGGTTTCGATCTGCCCATCAACATAGCCCTCGCCCAAAGCCATCTCAGACGTCAGACACAGACCACGGGCGATCTTGTCGTCCATCAGGCGCATATTGGCCTCAAGCCGGGTGTTCGTTCCATAGGTCTTGGTGGCACCGCTATAATAAGTGACCACCAGTGTCCCGTCTTTGATCATCCGCGATAGCGTCTGATCCAACATTCGTTCCCAAAAGTTCACGTGAAATATTCCTGAAATTTGTAATGAAAACCACGTTAGACAGGGCATTCCGGCGCTGCAAGGGCCATAAGACTTGACAGTGCTGGGCCATCTTGGTCAACGGAGGGTCAAGTTGAAAAGGAACACAACCATGCACGCCTACCGCTCTCATACTTGCGCCGACCTGACCGCTGCGAATGTCGGTGATAATGTGCGGCTGTCCGGCTGGGTACACCGGGTGCGCGACCATGGGGGCATCCTTTTCATCGACCTGCGCGATCACTATGGGATGACGCAGGTGCTGTGCGATCCTGACTCGGCTGCCTTTGCGGACGTCGAAAAGGTGCGGTCCGAGTGGTGCATTCGGATTGATGGCGAAGTGAAGGCCCGCGACCCGGAACTGGTAAACGCCAAGCTGCCCACGGGCGAAATTGAAGTCTTCGTGCGCAGCATCGAAGTGCTGGGTGCGGCCAAAGAACTGCCTTTGATGGTGTTTGGCGATCAGGAATACCCCGAAGAAACCCGCCTGAAATACCGCTTCCTCGACCTGCGCCGCGAGGTGATGCAAAAGAACATGACACTGCGATCTGACGTTGTGGCGTCCATGCGCAAACGCATGTGGGACAAGGGGTTCCGCGAATATCAAACGCCGATTATCACAGCATCAAGCCCCGAAGGCGCGCGCGACTTCCTTGTGCCAAGC
>CAYPVL010000152.1:0-4519 GCA_964414165.1 uncultured Cognatiyoonia sp. | reverse complement strand
CTACGGTATTCTCGACACCGCCGCGTTCGTTCAATGTGTCGGTGTGGATCATCACCTGCACGTCCCGCGCATCGGCCACGGATAGACAGCAGTCAATCGCACCGGGGGTGGTGCCCCAATCCTCGTGCAGCTTCAGCGCGCAGGCACCGGCGTTCACCTGTTCCTCAAGCCCCGCAGGCAGGGACGCATTGCCCTTGCCCGCAAAGGCAAGGTTCATCGGGAAGGCATCCGCGGATTGCAGCATGCGCCCGATATGCCAAGGCCCCGGTGTGCAGGTCGTGGCAAGGGTGCCATGGGCAGGCCCCGTGCCGCCGCCAAGCATCGTGGTCAAACCAGAATGCAACGCATCCTCAATCTGCTGCGGGCAAATGTAGTGGATATGTGAATCAAACCCACCAGCGGTCAGAATGCGCCCTTCACCGGCAATCGCCTCGGTTCCGGGACCGATGATGACGTTCACGCCGGGCTGGGTGTCGGGGTTGCCCGCCTTGCCGATCTTGTGGATGCGGCCATCGCGTAGGCCAACATCGGCTTTGTAGATGCCGGTGTAATCCACGATCAGGGCATTGGTTATGACGGTATCAACCGCACCTTCGGCGCGGGTGGCTTGCGATTGGCCCATCCCATCACGGATGACCTTACCACCGCCAAACTTGACCTCTTCACCATACTGAAGCGCGTTTGCACCGCCGCCCGCCAGTTCGGCTGTAAGGTCACGTTCGACTTCAATGATCAGATCGGTATCAGCAAGGCGCAGCTTGTCCCCGACAGTGGGGCCAAACATGGCAGCATATTCAGCGCGGGGGATTTGGGTCGGCATCTTATAAATCCCCCATCACTTGTTGGTTAAAGCCATAAACCCGGCGCGCACCTGACACGGGCACCAACTGCACCTCACGCCGCTGTCCCGGCTCAAAGCGCACAGCCGTCCCAGCAGCGATATCAAGGCGCATGCCGCGCGCCGCATCCCGGTCAAAATCAAGGGCGCTGTTGGCCTCGCCAAAGTGGTAATGGCTGCCCACTTGCACGGGCCGATCGCCGGTATTGGCGACCATCAGGGTGATCGCACCCGCGCCATCGTTCAATGCAATCATGCCGTCGGCGGGGAAAAGCTCTCCGGGGATCATCTGCGCACCTCTTTCTTTCTTATCTTGTCAAAAACTTAGCGGATCGGATTATGCACCGTTACCAGTTTGGTGCCATCCGGGAACGTCGCCTCGACCTGCACGTCGTGGATCATTTCAGGGATGCCATCCATACATTGATCTCGGGTGATGACCTGCGCTCCGGCCTCCATCATATCGGCCACGCTGCGCCCATCACGCGCGCCTTCGACGACGGCATCGGTGATCAAGGCAATCGCTTCGGGGTAGTTCAGCTTGACGCCGCGCGATAGCCGTTTGCGCGCGACCTCGGCGGCCATAGCAACCAGCAGTTTGTCCTTTTCACGGGGGGTCAGTTTCATGGGCTAAAGTCTCCAAGTCTTGGGTAGGGCGTTGTCGGTGAGCAGGGTCAAAATCGGACAAAGGCTTTGGCGCAGCACAAAGCTATCGGGGGCCAGCAGGCGGATGGTCAGGATATCCTCGGCCAGCAGGCTGGCACCGCCGGTATGGGGAAGCAGCGTCCGCGTGGCATCCAGCATCTGTGCTGCTTGCGAATGACAAAAAACAACGCTTGCCATCGCGCCAGCCCCGTTTGCAATGGCGGGGCGTTGCAGTTGCGCGTGGATATCCCCCGAAAGGGCCACCGCATCGCGGTAGATCATACGACCTGCGTGTGTGATCTGCACGCCATCGGAAAAGCGCCCCGTATTCAGAACCTCATTGGACGAAAGGCGGCCAAAGACGACCGGCTCGCACATCAGGAACTGCGCATCCGGCGCGAGGTCCACGGTCAAGCGACGGTCCAATGCACAACCGTCAAACAGGATCGTCTCTTGCGGAAGCCAATTCAGACGCGCGCCATCTGCCACGGTCAATGCCGTCTCAAACCGCCCGACGTCCGGGCCCGCTGCACGGTAAACACGCTCGGCAGCTTGGGTGGTCAGCGTCAGGCGCGTGCCGGCACCAGCCTTGGCAGAAATCGCAAACTGATCTCCGCCTGTGATCCCGCCTGCGGTGTTCAGCGTCACTGCCTCAACACTATGATCATACTTGCGCGGAAACAGGAGGCGGAACGACCCCTCCTGACGAACGTCTTTCAGGCGGGTCCGCCCACTGTCCGCCTGAACGACAAGGTGCAACTTACCGCGCGCCCGTTGGGCCGGGGCAGTGATGCGCAATTTCGGGTCTTGATGCGTCAACGGGTGGCAGTCTCCTTAAGGCAGACCTTTGCAAGCGCTGCCCGAAACCTCAATATCTGGACTGGATTCAAGCCCCCGCAGCCGCAAGAAAAGAAAGCACTGCCCAAAAATGCGTCGTTTCCAGCATGGCAACACGCATCTAACCCCTTGAACTTCCCCACCCGCATGTGGGTTTATGGCGCAGTTGTCATGAACGGAGGCCAGCGGTGCAGCGTTACGACCGAGATATGCGCGGATATGGGGCCAATCCCCCCGATGCGGCCTGGCCCGGTGGGGCCAAGATCGCCGTGCAATTCGTGCTGAACTACGAAGAGGGCGGCGAGAATGCGGTGATCCACGGGGATGCCGCGTCCGAGGCGTTTCTGTCCGAAATCGTCGGGGCCGCCGCATGGCCGGGCCAGCGCCACTGGAACATGGAATCAATCTATGAATACGGCGCGCGTGCCGGGTTCTGGCGGTTGCATCGGCTGTTCACAGGGGCAGGGGTGCCAGTGACGGTTTACGGTGTGGCGACAGCGCTTGCACGCTCGCCCGAACAGGTTGCAGCGATGGTCGCGGCTGATTGGGAGATCGCAAGCCATGGGCTGAAGTGGATCGAATACAAGGACTATACCCCCGCAGACGAGGCCGCCCATATCGCCGAAGCTGTGCGCTTGCACACTGCTGCCACAGGCATCGCCCCACGCGGCTGGTACACCGGGCGCTGTTCGGAAAATACGATGCGGCTGGTCGCAGAACACGGAGGCTTTGATTACATATCAGATAGTTATGCCGATGATCTGCCTTATTGGGTGGCATATGGTGGCAAGCCACAACTGGTTATTCCGTACACGCTGGATGCGAATGATATGCGCTTTGCCACGCCCCAAGGGTTCAACGCGGGGCAGCAGTTTTATGACTATCTCAAAGACAGTTTCGATACACTTTACGCCGAAGGGCAGGCAGGTGCGCCCAAGATGATGAGTGTTGGTCTGCACTGTCGCCTGATCGGAAGACCGGGGCGGGTTGCGGCGCTGAAACGGTTCATCGATTATGTGCAAAGCTTCGATAATGTCTGGCTGCCACGCCGGATAGATATCGCAGAACATTGGCGAAAAACACACCCCTACCAAGCCCCGGCATTCACCCCATGTCAGATGGAACGCGCCGATTTCATCACCCGTTTCGGCAGCATTTTTGAGCATTCCCCGTGGATCGCTGAACGCTGCTATGACAGCGAAATCGGCCCCGCCCATGATTGCGCCATCGGGTTGCACGGCGGGCTTGCGATGCAGTTCCGCCTTGCATCAGATGCCGAAAAGTTAGGGGTGCTGAAGGCGCACCCTGATTTGGCTGGCAAATTGGCTGCAGCGCGCAAACTCACGGCAGAGTCGACGTCCGAACAAGCGTCGGCTGGGCTTGATGCGCTGACAGACGCAGAACGCAGCACCTTCACCGACCTGAACCAGCGCTACGTGGAAAAGTTCGGCTTTCCCTTCATTATCGCTGTGCGCGACCACACGAAAGCAAGCATTCTTGCGGCGTTTCAGGAGCGGCTGACCAACAGCGCCGAGGTCGAATTCAACGCGGCCTGCTATCAGGTCGAACGCATTGCACTGCACCGGTTGAAAGACCTGCTGCCATGACAGAGACCCCCCGTTTGAAAGCGCGACTTATCACCCCAGAGGCCTTCGCGCCCTTCGGCGATGTCATCCAAACGACAGGGCATGATCACGTGTTGATCAACGATGGGATGTGCAAACGCTTTACGGATCTGGCGCAGTTTGACATTGTGGATGGCAAGGTCGGGTTGAGTCTGTTCCAATCGCAATTGCGCAATTTGCCCTACAGTTGCACGCTTCTCGAACGGCACCCGTTTGGATCACAATGCTTCGTGCCTATGTCCGAAGGCCGTTATCTAATCATCGTCGCACCAGATGACGGCGGCAAACCCGGCCAAGCCGCAGCCTTCATCGCGACACATCACGCAGTGAACATCGCACGCAACACATGGCACGGCGTCCTGTGCCCCTTGGAAGGGTCCGGCCTTTTCGCAGTCCTTGACCGGATCGGGAAGGGGGGCAATTTGGAAGAGCATTACCTGAAGCATGCGCTTGTGATTGACGGAGCGGTGTAAGAATGGCTCATGCAAAGACCGTTGCATAGTTAAACGCGATTACCATGCCTGAACGAAAAATGGAGGCGAGTACCGGAATCGAACCGGTGTACACGGATTTG
>CAYPVL010000151.1:3456-4590 GCA_964414165.1 uncultured Cognatiyoonia sp. | reverse complement strand
GTGCTTATAGCGGCGCTCGACAGATACTGTGACGGTCTGAGCATTCTGGTTGCTGGTGACAACCCCGGCTAGGATACGCTTAGGCATGTGATTAAGCCTCCGAAGCGGCAGCAGCCGCCTTTTCGTTCAGAATTGTTTTGACTTTGGCTGCGTTACGGCGCGCGTTACGGATCGCGGCTGTGTTTTCCATCTGGCCAGTGGCCTGTTGGAAGCGCAGGTTAAAGCTTTCTTTCTTCAAGTTGGCGAGTTCGTCGCGCAACTGATCGGGAGTCTTTTCCCGCAGTTCTTTGGCGTCCATTGGACGGCTCCTTTATCAACATCACCGGCAGGCCCGTACAAGGTAACCCGAATCCCGGTGGAGTGGGTGAAGTGCGCCGTATAGGAGGGTTAAGGGGATGTGGCAAGGGGGTTGTTGGGGGCAAGCATCGACGGGCGTTTCTTATTGGCTTAGAAATTTGACAAGTTACTTTTGCGGTGATGCTATGAGAGATAACTATTCAAGAAAGTTCCAACTATGAAGCTCTTCTGCTCAACTATTTTCGCTCTTATTTTTACGTGCACAGCTGTCGCTGCAGATTTACGAGCAATCGTGATAGATCCCAGCCTTCTCCCCTATTCATTGAGTCCCGATAAGTACACAAACTCACCGACAAAATACGCCAATTCTTCGACTACCTATGCCAACGCCGCCACTACCTATTCGAATAGCGCTTCGACCTATAAGAATTCTAGTACGACCTATGGAAATGGAATCAATGGTGATCGACGACTCTATGATAATGAAGGAAACTACCTTGGCTATTATGTGTTTTCAGACAGTGGAGTTCTAAACATCTACAGTTCGAAAGGTAGGCGGTTTGCGTACATTCCCAATGCAGATACACAAAGCATCTTTTTTTCAGACGGGGGATGGTGTGGCACTATAGCCGAAGATGGCGGCGAAACCGTAGCAGCAATAACCTCAAATTGTTATCTTCGACTGAAACTCGAATGACAATTAAGTAGAAAGAACCGCCCGGCATCGCCGGGGCCGCCGACGCGGACGACCAACCCACGCACAATGGCGGCGGCGGTGCCGGCGACGATAGCAGTACCCTTGTGTCATTGGTGGACCCGCCGGTGACGGTGTGGGTC
>CAYPVL010000151.1:0-3446 GCA_964414165.1 uncultured Cognatiyoonia sp. | reverse complement strand
AAAAACCAAAAATTTTTTCTTCCATAGTAAACCTATAATAAAAATATATTAAACACACCCCCCGGCGCCGCAAGGGCCGCGCCCGACCTGGAGGGCGCGTTGGCGATGTCACGTACAAAACATCCGACATACATGCTTTAAGGTGCCACGCTAATCCACACGGGCAAACGCCCTCCAGGTCGGGCGCGGCCCTTGTGTTGTGAGGCGCTCCCATTGCTACCGGGTGCTGCTCTCATCGCTTTTGTACCAAAAGCGACTGCCGCCCACTGGTTGCTTATCATGAGTTGCGATATGCAACTCTGATGATAACCAACCTCTTCTCCACCCCGCTCTACCGCGCGGCTTTGTCCCCGGACATCGACCAGCAAGAACTCACCCAATCCTGCCTTGTCATCGCCGATGACGACGAGGCGGGGCAGGACTGGTGCGAGGCGAATAACTTTCCGGGCTATACGTCCTATGCCTCGCTGTCTGACCTGCCATGGCGGTTTCCGATCTTCGCAGAGGTAGTCAAAGCGCTCGACGCCCACGTCGCGGATTTCGCAGCGAAATGTCAGTTTGATCTGGGCGATAAAGAACTGAAACTCGAAGACATCTGGATCAACATCCTCCCCCCCGGCGGCATCCACACCGGGCACATCCACCCCCATTCCGTGATCAGCGGCACGACCTATGTCGCCCTTCCCGAAGGGTCCGCCGCAATCAAGTTCGAAGACCCGCGCCTGCAAATGATGATGGCCGCCCCGCCCCGGATCAAAGATGCCGATGAGGCCCGCAAGCAATTCGTCTATGTCGCGCCATTGGTCGGCGAAGTGCTGCTTTGGGAAAGCTGGCTGCGCCATGAGGTGCCGATGAATATGGCCGAGGAAGAAGAGCGGATTTCGGTGAGTTTCAACTACAAGTGGGAATAGCAGCGGCTATTTTTTTGCCTTCCCCTCAGTGGCTTTCTTGGCCGCCTTTTCCTCGCGGGTCAGCTTGTTGCCCCAGACATTGTTGGACAGGCCCAGATCGTCGGGCATGGGCTTGGTCTTGCCTTTGGTGACCTTGCCGCCGTTCTTGAGGAACTGCTGGATAAGCTCGTCATCCGTGGTGGGCTTGGGGACGTGTTTCATCGGTAGGCTCCCTGCTTGGCTGGGAAGAGCGTAGCAAGGGGCGGGCTGCTTGCAAACCAGGAATGCGCGCGGGGGCCTTTTCGCATGCGAAAAGGGGTGGATTTTCTGTTTGGGGTCAGTGTCAAAAGGCGGGATATCGCAGGGTGCGGTGGGGTGACGGGATTTTAGGAGATTCTGGATCGTAGAATGTTGCAGCAAGTCCCGCCCGGCATCGCCGGGCCGCGCCCGGACCTCCCCCACGGGGAGGGCGCGATTGCGACGAATGTCAGCTGAACAGCGTCAGAGAAATGCGCGACCTTACAAAGCGCGGAAAGCCTCCCCGAGGTCCGGGCACGGTCCGGCTTGCGTTGCGCCATAGAAAAACCCCCGCCGCTTTCGCGCCGGGGGTTATATTATTGTAACCGGGTGCCGCTCTCATCGACTTTGCAAGCAAAGTCGACTGCCGCGCACTCAGCGAAGATTTACCAATCTTCCCGAACAACAGTCCGTGTCTTGATCGGCAGCTTCATCGCTGCAAGGCGCAGGGCCTCGCGGGCGATGTCTTCAGAAACACCGTCAATCTCGAACATGATCCGGCCGGGCTTAACCTTACAAGCCCAGAAGTCGATGGAGCCTTTACCCTTACCCATACGCACTTCGACGGGCTTGGAGGTCACAGGGGTGTCTGGGAAGATACGGATCCAGACGCGTCCCTGACGCTTCATCTGACGTGTCATGGCACGACGGGCGGCTTCGATCTGGCGCGCAGTAATACGCTCAGGCTCGATCGCTTTCAGACCGTAGGTGCCAAAGTTCAGGTCAGACCCGCCCTTTGCTTCGCCACGGATCCGGCCTTTGTGCAGCTTGCGGTGTTTTGTACGCTTTGGTTGTAGCATCTACTTGTTCCTTAGCGACGGCCAGCGCCACGAGGGATTGCACCCTCTTGCAGCTCGGCATGTTTACGGTCGTGCGCGGATGGGTCGTGCTCCATGATGTCACCTTTGTAGATGAACACCTTGATGCCGATGATCCCATAAGGCGTCATCGCCTCATAATGCGCATAGTCGATATCGGCACGCAGTGTGTGAAGCGGCACGCGCCCCTCACGGTACCATTCTGTCCGTGCGATTTCAGCACCGCCCAGACGCCCGGCAAGGTTCACCCGGATGCCGAGTGCGCCCATGCGCATGGAGTTCTGAACCGCACGCTTCATGGCACGACGGAAGGATACACGACGCTCAAGCTGCTGACCGATGTTTTCGGCGACCACGATATCATCCAAGCGCCCCGACTAGCAAACGTCACCTAGCGGAGCGATTGTATTTCGCTGGTGCGCCCCCCCCAAAGCCGTACCGGTGGAACACAGACTGTGAAGCTGGCTTTTTCAGCCACTGGCAGTAAGAACTCGCCGCCGTGCCCAAGGCGTCGCTTGCTTGCATAGGCCGAATCGCGACCACGAAGTAGTTTACTTCAACCGCTGATTTTGGCACCGGATGTACGATGCGTACCTGTTTCGAAATCGCAGCGTCGGTAGCGTAAACAATCCCAAGCAACGACTGATCGGATTCAACCAGCGACACCACTCGCCTAACGTCAGCAGTCGGCGCAACTCGATCCCGTACCGTATCCCACAAAGTGCCACCATCGGTCGAAACCGACTGCAGATACCGCTGGGCGTGCCGGCCGGCGGGCACCGAATTAGGATCTCCCAACACTAAATGCCGAAAGGGTAGGGCAGGCAGTGCTTTGATCGACTTCAGTGACCAATCGGTATTGGCATTCGAAATCACGACCAACGAGTTGGACAGCAAAGCCAGCTTCGATTCCGGCACCACGCGGCGACTGTCTTCAAGTGACGAAATCCACTCTTGGTCAGCAGTAATAAACACATCTGCTTCGGCGCCGGCCAAAATCTGCTCCGATAACGCCCCAGAAGCTGCAAAGTTCATCTGCACTTGAGTCCCCGTCATCGATTCAAAATCAGCCGAGACATCGACCAACGCGTCTTGAAGACTGGCCGCAGCGAACACAACGATTTCGTCCCGTGCCTGCCCCGACGGCGAGCAACCTGACAACGCAACCACCAACGATAGTAGCAGACCCATTCGATAGCCGAGCGTTCGTCCAAGACGGCGATCCTGTCCAGACCAAGCCCGTTGGATTAGAATTAAGAAGTGGTCCTTTCGGACACGTGGAAGTTGAATCAAAACGCCCCTCGCCCAATGCGGCCGTCGAGCGTTCGACACGACGTCTAGAAATCCCATTTCGCCACTCGCCTAAGGCCCTGCACGCCAATTTTAGTGGCCCAATCGTACCACGCCTGCGCCCGTTCGACACTCACCACAACCCGAGAAC
>CAYPVL010000150.1:0-4682 GCA_964414165.1 uncultured Cognatiyoonia sp. | reverse complement strand
GCATTGGAGCCTGCGGTCAGCTTGGCGATCTCGCCCATCATCCGCACTTGCGCGGCTTCGGTCTGGGCCCCGGTTTCGTCGTTATCAAGCACGATCCCTGCGGCGTCTTCCGGGTTCTCTTCGGCCCATTTCCAGCCCTTCATTGAGGCGCGCACAAAGCGGACCATCTTGTCCTCGAACGCTGGATCAGCAAGGTTTTCTTCCAGCACATAGATACCGTCTTCCAATGTGGCGACGCCTTGTTCTTCGTACTTGAAGGTCACCAGTTCATCGGGGCTGACGCCTGCGTCCAACACCTGACCATATTCGTTATACGTCATGGTTGAGATGCAATCGGCCTGCCGTTGCAGCAATGGATCGACGTTGAAGCCTTGTTTCAACACCGTCACGCCATCCTCGCCTCCGTCAGTTGGAATACCCACTTGGCTCATCCATGACAGGAACGGGTATTCATTGCCAAAGAACCAGACGCCGATGGTCTTGCCGCGGAAATCTTCCACGGACGTGATCCCGGTGTCCTTCCAGCAGGTCAGCATCAGACCCGACGTCTTGAACGGCTGCGCGATGTTCACCACAGGAAGACCCTTTTCACGGGCGGCGAGCGCAGAGGGCATCCAGTTCAGCATTGCATCGGCACCGCCACCTGCAAGCACTTGCGGCGGAGCGATATCAGGGCCGCCGGGCAGGATCGTGACGCTCAGCCCTTCTTCATCATAGAACCCCTGATCAAGCGCCACGTAATACCCGGCGAATTGCGCCTGTGTCACCCATTGCAGCTGTAACGTCACATCATTGGCGTGGCCATCGGCCTGCGCTGTCCCTGTCATCCCTACGGCAAG
Source organism: uncultured Cognatiyoonia sp. (assembly GCA_964414165.1). GTDB lineage: Bacteria > Pseudomonadota > Alphaproteobacteria > Rhodobacterales > Rhodobacteraceae > Cognatiyoonia. Next base: position 3,843 of record CAYPVL010000150.1, on the reverse strand, counting down.
TGCTGCCGCCATCATTAACTTCTTCATTTTGACCTCCAAGTCAGCTTCTTACGTTTTGTCGTTGCGAGGGGTGCCAGAAGGTCACCCGGGATTCGATCAATGCCATCAAACCATAAAATGCCGATCCCGCCAAAGCGGCCACCACAATCTCGGCCCAGACCAGATCAAGCGCAAGTTGGCCCACCGACGTCGAGATGCGGAAACCCATGCCCACTGTTGGGCTGCCGAAAAATTCAGCAACAATCGCCCCGATCAGCGCTAATGTGGTCGCTATCTTCAAGCCGTTGAAGATGAACGGAAGCGCGGCGGGGATGCGCAGTTTGAACAGTGTCTGCCAATAGCCCGCCCCGTAGGTGCGCATCAGATCGCGTTGCATGGCCGACGTGTCCCGCAGCCCCGCGACCGTGTTCACAAGGATCGGGAAAAAGATCATGACGGCGACGACGGCGACCTTGGAATGATAATCGCTGCCCAGCCATTTGACGAAGATGGGTGCTGTGCCGACGATGGGGAGTGCTGCCATAAAGCTGCCGACGGGCAGGATGCCACGGGTGAGGAAGTCAGACCTGTCTGCAAGGATTGCCGTCCCGAAAGCTGCCAATGCTCCAAGGATGTAGCCGACCAATGCCCCCTTGATGATCGTTTGGTGAAAGTCCGCCAGAAGGATGGGAATTTCATGGGCGAAGCGGTCTGCGATCATTGATGGCGGTGGCAGGATCACGGGGCTGACGTCCAGCCCCCGAACAAGGATTTCCCACATGATCAGCACCGTGATCCCAAAGATCGCGGGGATCAACAGGCTGACGAAGCGGCTGTTTGAAGCTGGGCTATTTGCAAGCCAGATGTTCAGGCCCCAGCCCGCGGTCCAGACAAGTAATGCGCCCCCTACTGCGATCATGCTGGCTTCATCCCCATATGGCGTAATGTCCCGCGTTCAATCACGTTGACGATGACGATCAGAAGCGCGGCGGTAATGGCGGCTGCGAAAAGCGCGGCCCAAGTCACAAGCGGTTGCCCGTATTGATCACCCACCAGCATCCGCGCCCCGAACCCGGCCCGCGCACCGGTAGGGAGTTCGCCCACGATGGCCCCGACCAAAGCTGCAGAGATTCCGATCTTCAATGACGCAAACAGATAGGGCACGGACGCGGGCAGTCGCAGTTTCCAGAACCCTTGATTGGGGCTGGCGCTATAGGTGCGCAAAAGGTCCATCTGCATCGCATCCGGGCTGCGCAGCCCTTTCACCATACCGACGACGACGGGGAAGAAACTAAGGTAGGCCGAAATCACCGATTTAGGCAGCAAGCCTTGAATGCCAATCGCCCCAAGCATCACGATGATCATCGGTGCAAGCGCGAGGATCGGAATGGTTTGCGACGTGATCGCCCAAGGCATCACCGATTTATCCATGGTCCGGCTGAACACGATGCCCACGGCAAGGATAATCCCAAGGGTCGTCCCGATCACAAAGCCCAGAAGCGTCGCCGACAAGGTCACCCAGCCATGATAAATCAGGCTGCGCTTGGAGGTTGGCTTTTTCATCACTACCGTATCCCACAGCTCAACCCCGACCTGATGGGGCGACGGCAGGCGGGGGCGTTCCTGCACGAAGGTCAGTGGAATAATCGCCGGGTTCTTCAGCGCAAGTGACAACCCCACAAGTTCCTGCCGCGCGGCCGGGGTTTCGGGCTGCAACATCATCCCGTCCCGCTGCGCCTGATCCGCCGTCAGATGCGCATTCATCGGAATAACGCAGAGCGCCCAAAACAGCAGGATCGCACCCACAACCGTCAGGACCGGAACAACTGACCTCATGCGCCCCCCATGTCTTTCTTTGTCCAATCAAACTTCCGCCGGAGGCGCCTACACATCAACATGCCCCGCCCGCAGCCCATCACGCACGCGGTGCGCAATCTCGATAAACTCCGCCGAATCCCGGATGTCCAAGGGGCGTTCCTTGGGCAGCGTGCTTTCAATGACGTCGTGAATACGCCCCGGACGGGGGGACATGACGACGATCTTGGTGGACAGATACACCGCCTCGGGGATGGAGTGCGTCACGAAGCCAATGGTCTTTTCCGTGCGCGCCCAAAGTTGGAGGAGTTGTTCGTTCAGATGGTCGCGCACGATTTCATCCAAAGCCCCGAAGGGTTCGTCCATCAACAGAATATCCGCATCAAAGGCCAGAGCACGGGCGATAGAGGCCCGTTGCTGCATCCCGCCGGACAACTGCCATGGGAATTTCTTCTCAAACCCGGCCAGATCGACGAGGTCCAGCACGCGGGCCACACGCTCTGCTTGGTCGGCCTTAGAGAACCCCATGATCTCCAAAGGCAGGCGGATATTCCCACCAATCGTGCGCCACGGATACAAGCCAGCAGCCTGAAATACATAGCCATAGGCACGCGCACGGCGGGCTTCATCCGGGGCCATGCCGTTAACGGTGAGGTCTCCGCCGGTGGGGGTCTCAAGGCCCGCGATGCATCGCAGGAACGTGGTCTTGCCGCAGCCGGAAGGACCGATGAAGGAGACGAAGTCGCCTTTGTTGATGTCGAGCGAGACGTCCTTGAGCGCGTGGACCGGGCCGTCACTGGTTTGGAAGGTGAGGTCGAGGTTGGAGGCAGAGATAACGGTCATTGAGCTGGCTTCTTTTCAACGAAGTTTTTTTGGATCAGCCATTCAACCGTTTCCTTCGAATCTCGCAGCTCCCATCTTGGCAATTCACGAAGCCGCTTCATCGCCGCAATACTCTGGCAAGTAATGACCAGATCAACGACTTCCTGTTGCGCTTCCTTTGGTACTGTTGACCACATCTCTTCATACTTTTCCAAACTATGCCCCTGTCGCTGATTTTTGACGAAGCCATACTTCCGTACACCAGTAAACGACGCCCCCAACAATACCGAGCACTGCTCCAGGCAGCGCTATCCCACTCCAGCTTGCGAGGTAGTATGAATTCGGCCATGGGCCAAAGAAGATTGCTGATACAGCGGCCCCAATCAAGCCGCCTGCCAAGGCTGCAAGGATGACATTACCAACCTGATACTTCCTCGCCAGCCAGCGAAAAATTGCCGTGGGTGCTGCTGCAGCCGCACCGACGAAAAGCGAGAAAGCGACCCATCCAAGCAGAATTTGCGAAAGCGCAAGTTCGTCCACAGCAATCGAAATCATGATAACCAATGCGAAAGCCACGCAAATGCATGCAACGACATATGCGAGGATTGAAGGCAAAGTGGCCATCAGACCCCCGTCGCCGGTATCCCCGTCCGCTGCACGGGCTGCGGCGCGGTCAGTTCTTTCCATGACGACAGCGCCTTGTTCACCGGCGTATTCGCCTCGCGCTTCACGAACTTGCCGTGGCCCTCTTGCGTCTTGATTTCTCCGTCATGCACCGCCACCTGCCCGCGGGTCAGGGTGAAGCGGGGCAGGCCTGTGACCTCTTTACCCTCGAACACGTTGTAGTCGATGGCCGATTGCTGGGATTTGGCGGTGATCGTCTTGGATTTCTCAGGATCCCAGACCACCAGATCGGCATCAGCGCCGACAAGCACTGCACCCTTGGTCGGGTAGCAGTTCAGGATCTTCGCGATATTGGTCGAGGTCACGGCAACGAATTCGTTCATCGTCAGCCGCCCCGTGCGCACCCCATGGGTCCAGAGCATTGGCATGCGGTCCTCAAGGCCTCCGGTGCCGTTGGGGATTTTGGTGAAGTCGCCGACGCCTGTGCGTTTCTGATCGGTCGTGAAGGCGCAGTGGTCCGTCGCCACAACCGAAAGTGTGCCGCTTTGCAGACCGGCCCAAAGGCTATCCTGATGCTTCTTATCGCGGAACGGCGGCGACATG
>CAYPVL010000149.1:0-4711 GCA_964414165.1 uncultured Cognatiyoonia sp. | reverse complement strand
CAGCGGTGTGTGCAAGCTATGTGCGACGCCCCAGATCACTTGGAAGCCCACGAAGACGGCAAGGACGAAGACAATAAAGTGCTGCATAAAGCTGGCCGGGGCGACAAGCCCGACAGCCAACAAAAGCGCGCCACCAATCGCCAAAAGTGTGACCTGACTTTTGGTTTGGGCTTTGAAATCCGCAACCTCTTTGGCGCGTTTCTCTTCAGCTGTCAGTTCTTTGGGCGCTTCCTTCTTCGGTTGCGCCGCAATCGCGGCCACCTTGGGGGGCGGCGGTGGGAAGGTGATCTCTCCCTTATGGGTCGCGGTCGCGCCCCGGATCACATCATCTTCCATGTTGTGCACTGGCACACCGTCTTTTTCGGGTGTCAGGTCCGTCATCATGTGACGGATGTTTGTGGCATACAACGTCGAGGACTGCGCGGCCATCCGGCTAGGGAAATCGGTGTAGCCGATGATCGTCACACCATTGTCGGTGACGATCTTTTCATCCTTCACAGTCAGCTTACAGTTACCGCCACGTTCAGCGGCAAGGTCCACAATGACAGACCCCGGCTTCATCGCGTCAACCATATCCTTGGTCCAAAGTTCGGGCGCATCGCGACCGGGGATCAAAGCTGTGGTGATAACGATATCCATCTCTGGCGCGATTTCGCGGAACTTCGCAAGCTGTGCTGCGGCAAATTCAGGCGAGGATACGGCAGCATAGCCACCCGTCGCCGATCCATCCTGTTGCTCTTCCTCAAAATCAAGAAAGACGAATTCCGCGCCCATCGACTCAACCTGTTCGGCCACTTCGGGACGCACATCAAATGCATAGGTAATGGCACCAAGGGACGTAGAGGTCCCAATCGCAGCCAAACCAGCGACACCAGCGCCGACAACCAGCACTTTTGCAGGCGGTACTTTACCAGCCGCCGTAATCTGGCCCGTAAAGAAACGACCAAAGTTGTTCCCGGCTTCAATCACCGCGCGGTAGCCAGCGATATTGGCCATGGATGACAACGCATCCATCTTCTGGGCGCGGGAAATGCGGGGAACCATGTCCATCGCAATGACAGTTGCCCCCTGCTTATTGGCAGCCTCCATCAGCTTTTCATTTTGACCGGGATAGAAGAAGGAAATCAGGGTCTGGCCTTCGCGCAGCTTGGAGATTTCTTTGGCTTCGGGCGGGCGGACTTTTGCGACAATATCTGCGGTCCTGTAAAGGGCGGCAGCGGTTTTAAGCACGGTAACGCCCGCGTCCTTATACGCAGCATCCGTGAACCCCGCAGCCGCACCCGCCCCGGTTTCAATCATGCAATCATAGCCCAGCTTTTGCAGGTCTTTCGCAGACGCAGGTGTCATCGCAACGCGATCTTCCCCTGCAAATATCTCCTTCGGCGCACCGATTTTCACGGATGATCCCCCTTCTGATGAAGCTTAGTTAAGAGGGGATTATAGTCCGTAAGATAATTCCGCAAGGCGATGGCGCGGGGAAACTTTCGTGTGATGCGCTAACATTGATCAAATCCAGCGGCGGGTCCGTGCGCAATAGGACGCAAAGGCGGCACCAAATTTTGCAGCCAATCGGGTTTCTTCGGGCTCAATAAAACGCAGGCGGATCACAAAGATGAACACCGGCACCAACAGGAGGGCCAGCGGGGCTTTGAACCATATCACAAAGCCCACCAGCACCAGCACATCGCCCAGATAAATCGGATTGCGCGACAAGGCGAATATTCCGCTTTGCACCAAAGCATCCGCTTCGCGGTGGGGAATTACTGTGGTCTTGGCGCGCGCCATTTCAAAGACGGCAGCCCCCATCGCCACAAGGCCTGCACTGATGAAAAGCCCTGCAACCCAGCCGATGTGCGCCTCAGACCCAACCAACGGAAGACCCGTTCCAATCAGATAAGTCAGCGCAATAAAGCCCGCGAGCCAGACAGGGGGAAGGTCGATCCATTTCATACGCGCGTTTCTGCCCGATCCCGCCCTGCTTGTCACGCGCCCCGGCACCTCTATGCTGGGCCCATGGAACACGCAGGCAAACACGCATTGGTCACCGGCGGCGGGACTGGCATTGGCAAAGGTATCGCGCTTGCACTGGCCGATGCCGGGGCAGACGTGACAATCACCGGACGCCGCCTTGAGGTGTTAAAGACCGTCAAGCATCCGCGCATCCACCCGCTGCAAATGGATGTGTCCGATGAAGCCTCCACCCGCGACGGCATCGCCCTTGCAGCACAAGAACGTGGCCCAGTGCAGATCTGCATCGCCAACGCCGGGATCGCGGAAGGCGAACCCTTCGCGGGTATCAGCCTTGCCACATGGCGGCGGATGATGACAACCAACCTCGACGGGGCCTTCCTGACATTGCAAGCCGCGATGGCCACCCTGCCTGCGGACATGCCCGCCCGCATGATTGCCATCAGTTCGATCGCCGGATTGAAAGGCTTGAAACGCGCCATCCCCTACACCGTCAGCAAACATGGGGTGATTGGGTTGATCCGGGGCCTGTCTGAGGAATTCATGGACACACCCATCACCTTCAACGCGATCTGCCCCGGCTACGTGGACACAGATATTGTGCGCAATCAACTGCCCGGCCTGATGCGGCGGTTCAAAACGGATGAAGCGGGTGCGCTTAAAATCATGGGGGCCGGCAACCGGCATAAAACCCTGCTGGACATCGACGAAGTCGTCGCGGCCGCGATGTGGCTGTGCAGCGACGGGGCGCGCAGCGTGAACGGCCAAACCATCGACATCGTCGGCGGACAACTTTAAATAAAGCGCAGCAAAATGCCATCAAACGGGCAAAAGCAGCCCATTGCAGCTACCTGATGATCGGAACAACCCCGGAAAACAAAGCCGCGCAGGCCACCTATACGGCCTGTGGCTTCAAAGCGATCCCGCAAAATCCCAACCGGTTCACCATGGCGCTTACCCCGGCAACAGCCGCACGCTAATTCAAACGATGCCACGCCCTGCTGGCCAAATCCAAAACATAAGCCGCGCGCGATGGCCTGCCATGCGCATCAAACCCGCCACTGATATGAATGGCCCCTTCCAAAAGTCGGGCGCTATGGCCATAAATCGCACCGGGTCCACGCCCATGGGTCGGGACCCAGTTGATCGAAAAGTCATCCAAGGATAACCACAGTACCGGGGCACGGTCCGCATCGCGGCTGTAGCCACGGCCCCCGATCAGCCAAACACCAGCATCCACACAAGTCGCCGAATGATCAATCGTCGGGGCAAAGGTCTTCGCAGGGTAGATATAGTGGGCAATCGCACCACTTGGGGACACATACGTCACATCATTATAGATTGCATGATCCGGCAGATGCGCGGTCCCATGTTGCCCGCCCACCAATAGCCATCCCCCACCGGGCATGCGGGTGGCGGTGCGGCCCTTGCGATCAAAAGACCAGACAGGGCCTTGGGTCGTTGTCTGGCAGCCCACGATTTGGGCTTTGGCATCCGGTGCCGATTGACCATTGCGCATCTGGGCCTGCCAGAACAGCGGGTCCACACGTTCGGGGTTGGCCACACCAAAACGTACGCGATAACCCGCAGCGAACAGATCGCGGGTTATCGCAGGGGGGGGCACAAGGTCCAGACCGACAGCGGTTGAAAACGCAGCACCCGCAAACCCGGCAGGATCCGCCCCATGGTCGACAAGCAGGCGGATCATTTCGGGGTTTTGGGCGGCGCTGTATATCGTGGTGAAGGCGGCAGGCGCTTTTGCACGGGGGGCGTCGACAATTTTGGCCATCACCAGATCAAGACCCGTGACAAGGGTTGGATGATGACGGACCTCTGGCTTTGACAGATCAATGCGGGCGTTCACGTCTGCGCCCCATTCCAACAATGCAGCCACCATCGCGACCTGCCCGTGCTCAATCGCACTAAGCAGCGCAGAATTGCCATCGGATGTTGTGGCATTCACATCGGCACCCGCCGCAAGCAAAGCCGCCATCACATCCAAAGCCCCACTTTCTGCCGCCGTCAGCAATGCAATCGCAGGCACCTTCGCAGGCATCAAATGACGCACGATCGCAGGCGGCCCAAAGCGGCAGGCCAGCAAAAACGGCGTATCCCCAAGTGCATCCACTTGCGCCAGCAAGGCAGGGGCACAGCGTGATAGCGCGACAGCATCCCCGGTGATCACCGCAAGATGGGCCGCGCTCCAGCCATAATCAGACACATCGGCCCCGTGGGAAAGAAGCAGCGCAAGGCCAGCCCCGTCACCATCAGTATAAAGTGTATCAATGGGCACAGCGCCAAACCGGCAACGGGCATTCGGATCAGCGCCGCGCGCCAAAGCTGCGGCCAAAGCGGCATGGCGGGTCTTGAGGGGCAGCAGATGGCACAGGCGCATCAACTCGGGCAGATCATCCGGGTCAAGATCGGCAAGGGGCACGAACGCAGGCAAAGCCCCCCCTCGCTCTACGATATCGATATCCGCAAACCCGGCAAACCCCGTGGGGATTTTGCGATCTTCGTGACCCATGCAACCCGTTCCTTCTTTGCGTAAGCCTATGTGCCAACAGACTATGGCCGCGATTTGGCAGGGCTAAGAAGTTGTGAGGGCGAAAAGAAAAGATGCAGGGTAATTGATGCATGATACGCCTCCCCCCACGAATCCCCCCCCCCTTTTTCCCTGACATGATCGTTCACGCGGTGGCGAGGTGGTTGTCATGTTTTGAAAGAAGCGCACACGCGGGCG
>CAYPVL010000148.1:0-4750 GCA_964414165.1 uncultured Cognatiyoonia sp. | reverse complement strand
CGACATCGTCGCGCTGGTTGAAAAAGCCCAAGAAACGATCGAGGCCGAACAAGCCGAACGCATGATGAAGCGCTTCCAAAAGGGCGCGTTCAACATGAACGATCTGAAGATGCAGCTTGAACAGATGATGAAAATGGGCGGCATGGAAGGGATGATGGGCATGATGCCCGGCATGGGCAAAATGCAAAAGCAAATGGATGCCGCCGGGTTCGATGACAGCATCCTACGCCGGCAGATCGCACTGATCAATTCCATGACCAAGAAAGAACGCGCCGCGCCGCACAGCCTTAAGCGGCAGGTCGCCCTGATCCAGTCCATGACCAAACGCGAACGCGCGAACCCTGCCCTGCTTGCCGCCAGCCGCAAAAAGCGGATCGCCAAAGGTGCGGGCCTTGAAGTGTCCGAACTTAACAAACTCATCAAACAGCATCGCCAGATGGCGGATATGATGAAGAAGATGGGCAAAATGGGCAAAGGCGGCATGCTGAAACAGGCCATGAAAGGCATGTTCGGCAAAGGCGGTGGGATGCCGGGCGGCATGCCCGATATGAACGACCCCAAAGCGATGGAAGAAGCGGCCAAAGCGCTACAGGGCAAAATGCCGGGCGGCCTTCCAGGGCTTGGCGGCGGCGGATTGCCACCCGGACTCTCCGGCTTTGGAAAAAAGAAATAATGGTTTCTTTTGAACATAAATATGCCCGCCGGAGGCATCCCGCACGCACCAGACGCGTGACACATATGCTTTGCGAGCACGGCACAACCCACGCCAAGAATGGCGTCGCGCACCAGCGCGTCCGCGAGGTCAGACCATGCTGACGACCGAACGCCTTACCTTGCGCCGCCCTGTCCCCAAGGACTGGGATGCTTTCGGGGCCTTCATGGCCTCCGAGCGCGCCAATGGCGTTGGCGGCCCGCGTCACATTGGCCCCGCATGGCGGCAGTTCGCAAGCGAGCTCGGTCATTGGGAGATCATGGGCTTTGGCATGTGGTCGGTCACCCGCACTGGTGATGATACCAACATCGGCATGATTGGCCCCTGGTGCCCTGTCGATTGGCCCGAAAACGAGATTGGCTGGATGGTTTTTGATCCAGCAGCCGAAGGCACAGGCATCGCGACCGAGGCGGCGCGCGCGGCGATCAATCACGCCTACACGACACTTCACTGGGACACGGCCGTCAGCTACATCGCGCCTGACAACGCCCGGTCCATCAAGCTTGCCGAAAAGCTGGGGGCCACCCGCGATGACGCGGCCACAAAACCCGACCGCTACCCCGACACACTTGTTTACCGCCACCCGAAGGTGACCACATGACCGATCCGATCACCCAAGCCGCTGAGGTTCTCAAAGACCACCGTGCCAGCATTGACCGACTGGATGCGATCCTTGTCTACACGCTGGGCGAACGCTTTGCCCACACCCAAGCGGTTGGTAAATTGAAAGCCACCCATGACCTTCCAGCCAGCGATCCTGCCCGCGAAACGGCGCAGATCGCCCGGCTGACCGACCTTGCAAGCCAGGCCAATCTTGACCCGGAATTCGCCAAGAAATTCCTGAATTTCATCATTCAGGAAGTCATCCAACACCACAAACAACATCAATCGTAGGGTGGGCAATCTGCCCGCCAGCCAACTAAAGGAACACTTCTCATGGCTATGAAAATTCGTCTCGCCCGGGGCGGCTCAAAAAAGCGCCCGTTTTATTCAATCGTCGCTGCCGACAGCCGCATGCCACGCGATGGCCGCTTTATCGAAAAGCTTGGCACATATAACCCGATGCTGCCCAAAGACAGCGAAGAGCGCGTCAAGATGAACATGGAGCGCGTGAAATACTGGTTGGGTGAAGGCGCACAGCCAACTGACCGTGTGTCCCGCATGCTCGAAGCTGCTGGTGAGTTGCCGAAGAAAGACCGTGCGAACCTCAAGAAGGGTACACCGGGCAAGGCCGCCCAAGCCCGTGCCGAGGAAAAGGCCGAGAAGGCGAAAGCCGCTGAAGAAGCTGCGAATTCGCCTGCTGAGGAAGCACCTGCGGAAGAAGCCGCACCCGAAGCTGCGGCTGAAGAGTAACTTTGGATGGCGGCCCAAGCGATTGGGCCGCCAATTCTGCTGGATCAACCAGCGATCACTGGTTTCAATGTCTGCATTCGGTTGAGGGACGCTTATGACTGATCGCGTTATCGTCGGTGCCCTTGGTGGCGCATTCGGGGTCCATGGCGAAGTGCGCTTGAAATCCTTCTGCGCTGATCCGGGTGCCATTGCCGATTATGCCCCGTTGTTTACAGAAGATGGCCGCGCCTTTGCGCAAATCGTTCTGACCGGTCAACTCAAGGGCGGCTTTAGTGCCCGTGTGGATGGCATTGTCACAAAAGAAGACGCCGATGCCCTGCGCAATGTCACGCTTTATGCCGACCGCGCCACAATGCCATCTTTGCCCGATGACGAATATTACTACGCTGATCTTGTTGGCCTAGCTGTCTTTGACAGCGGTGGGCAATCCCTTGGCACTGTCATACATGTGATGGATCACGGCGCGGGTGAACTGCTTGAAGTGACGGTGCCCGGCCAGTCCGAAACCGTGTTGCTGCCCTTCACCAAGGCCGCAGTACCCACCGTTGATCTGGCCGCAGGTCGCATCGTCGCCGACCCGCCTGACGGGCTGTTCCCCGATGCCTGAGGGTGTCCGCGTGATCGTCCACCCCGGCTTTCACAAGACCGGCACGTCCAGCCTGCAATCCTACCTTGGTAAGAATCGCGGCCTGTTTGCGCCCTACTTTGCCTTTTATGGCAAAGCCGATTTTCTGCAGGCCGGAAGTGCCGCCCGCATCTATGCCCAAAAGCCTTTCCCTTGGCGCCTACGCGCCTTTCGCGCACGCCTTGATACCTTTCTTGCAAACATACCGGATGCCCCTGTGATTGTGCTGTCACGCGAGACGTTCAGCGGGTCTATGCCCGGCCATCGCAAGATTTTTGGGCGGCTGATCAAGGGGTACCAGCCCTCGGCTGTGCCTTTGGGGCGTCAGATCATTGCGGCCTTAAAGGCCCGCTTTGGCCCGGATGTCCGCATCGAATTTCTCTATACCATTCGCGCGCGCGAGGCGTGGTTATCAAGCGTTTATGGCCACCTTCTCCGTTCGATCCATCTGACACAGGATGAGGCTGCGTTTCGCGCCCAGTTCCCCCGCTTTCCACATTTGGCGGATGCCGCACAACAGATCGTGAATAAGCTGCCGTTGGATGCAGTGCATGTTGTGGATTTGGCCGAAGTCAGCAATCGCCCCGAAGGCCCGGCTGCCGCGGTGCTTGATCTGATTGACCTGCCGGGTGATCTTATCCGCCCACAAGCTGTGCGTGCCAACGTCGGCCAATCCGCTGATTTGCGCGCAACTTTCTTGGACATGAACCGCAAAGGTGGCACCAAGGCCGCACTGAAACGTGCCAAAGACAGACTGGTCCGGGAGGCCCGTAAGACATGAGCAAAGCCATTGGCCGCAAATCCATCCGTCCGACACTCAAGCCGCGTGAGTTGATGACGGACGCGCCAGAACTGGCCGGTGCCTGGACCGCACAAATCCTGACGCTTTTCCCGCAGGCTTTCCCCGGTGTCTTGGGCGAAAGCCTGACGGGCAAGGCGTTAAAGGATGGGATCTGGCAGTTGCAGACGTATGATCTGCGCGAATACGGCGTCGGCAAACACCGCAATGTTGATGATACCCCAGCTGGTGGCGGTGCGGGCATGGTGCTGCGCGCAGATGTACTGGATGCCGCCATCCGCGATGCGCGCACAGGGGCAAAGGGCCGCATGCCATTGGTGTATCTATCCCCGCGCGGGAAGCCGATGAACCAGAAGATGATGCAAAACATCGCGCGGATGGATGGGATTACGTTGCTTTGCGGCCGCTTTGAGGGCGTGGATGAGCGGGTTTTGCAGCACCATGGCATCGAGGAAATCAGCCTTGGCGATTTTGTCATGACGGGGTCCGAGATTGCAGCCCATGCGTTGATTGACGCCACCGTCCGTCTGTTGCCCGGCGTGCTGGGGAATGCGGAAAGTGCTGTGGAGGAGAGCTTTTCCAACGGGTTGCTTGAACATCCGCAGTTTACCAAGCCAGCGGAGTGGGAAGGGCATCCGATCCCCGAGGTTTTGCTGTCGGGGAACCATGCCAAGATTGCGGAGTGGCGCAGGGCGGAGTCAGAGCGGATTACACGGGAGCGTAGGCCTGATTTGTGGGACGCATTTAAGGAGAAATCTTAGTTACAACAGGAGGGCCGCGCCCGGACCTCGGGGAGGCTATCCGCGCTTTGATACGTTGATAGTTTCGCTGACCTAGTTCTGCTGACGAGCGTTGCAATCGCGCCCTCCCCGTGGGGGCGGGGCGCGCCCCGGCGATGCCGGGCAGGACAATAAATTCCTTGATCGCCAAGCCACACAGGCCTATACGCACACATCCCCGGTTTCTTCACTGATTCCGGGTGTTGGTTTATGGAACCATCCGGGCAAATGAGACTGTGTTCGTTCACAGACCCTCACCGGGCAGGCCGGACAACCACAATAAAACAAAAGACGACATATCTTTGGTGGGCACTTTCGGTGAACCCAGTAACGCCCAAAGCTCTGAGATCGCGCATAATGCTGTAGGGATATACCCTGCCGATAGATAAAGGAGCGTTTCAGATGAACCTGATCGCAGAACTCGAAGCCGAGCAATTGGCTGAACTGGGGCATGACCTGCCCGATTTTAAAGCGGGTGACAC
>CAYPVL010000147.1:0-4768 GCA_964414165.1 uncultured Cognatiyoonia sp. | reverse complement strand
ATGTGGATCTGGGGGATCGTTCTGACATTCACGCTGGCGCTGCAAATCATCACCGGCGTTGTGCTAGCGATGCACTATACGCCGCACGTTGATCTGGCGTTCTCATCCGTAGAACACATCATGCGTGATGTGAACGGCGGGCATATGATCCGCTACTTCCACATGAACGGGGCGTCCCTGTTCTTCTTTGCAGTGTATCTGCACATCTTCCGCGGTCTCTACTACGGCTCATACAAAGCCCCGCGCGAGGTGACATGGATCATCGGCATGCTGATCTATCTTTTGATGATGGGCACTGCGTTTATGGGCTACGTGTTGCCTTGGGGGCAAATGTCGTTCCACGGCACGGCTGTGATTACAGGCCTGTTTGGCGCAATTCCCTTCATCGGTGACAGCATCCAGACTTGGCTGCTGGGTGCCGGGGCTGTGGGTCAGCCTGCGTTGAACCGCTTCTTCTCGCTGCACTACCTGCTGCCGTTTGTAATTGCAGGCCTTGTGATCGTGCACATCTGGGCGTTCCACACGACCGGGAACAACAACCCAACAGGCGTTGAAGTGCGCCGCGCAAGCAAGGAAGATGCAGCCAAAGATACGCTACCCTTCTGGCCATACTTCGTGATCAAGGACCTTTTCGCGCTTGCCGTGATCATGGTGCTGTTCATGGCCGTTGTTGGGTTCATGCCGAACTATCTGGGCCACCCCGATAACTACATCCCAGCCAACGCACTGGCGACACCATCGCACATCGTTCCTGAATGGTACTTCCTGCCCTTCTACGCGATCCTGCGCGCTTTTGATAACGAAGTGTGGCTGGTCATCGCGGTTGAATGGCTGTCCTTCGGGATCATCGATGCCAAATTCTTCGGGGTTCTGGCGATGTTCGGGGCGATTGCAGTGATGGCGCTGGCACCTTGGCTTGATACGTCATCAGTCCGCTCTGGCCGTTACCGGCCAATGTTCAAGGTCTGGTTTGCGCTGCTCGTGGTCGACTTCATCATCCTGATGTGGGTCGGGGCACGGCCAGCGGAAGGGATCTATCCCTACATCGCGCTGATCGCATCGGCCTATTGGTTCGCTTACTTCCTCGTGATCCTGCCACTGCTTGGCGTGATCGAGAAGCCGCTGGCGCAGCCAGAAACCATCGAAGAAGACTTCAACGCGCACTACGCGCCGAAAGTCGGTGGCACCAAAACCATCGTCAATCCGGCCGAGTGAGGAAAGGACAAATGAAGATGTTCCGCAACCTAACCGCTTCCGTCGCAATGGCGCTGGCTCTCACAGCAGGGTCGGTTCAAGCTGCCGAAGTCGAAGTCGAAATCACCGACTATGCGTTCTCGTTCGAAGGGCCTTTTGGGTCCTTCGATCAAAACCAGCTTCAGCGTGGGCTGAAGGTCTATACAGAAATCTGTTCTGCCTGTCACGGGATGGAACACCTGGCCTTCCGCAACCTCTCTGACGAAGGTGGCCCCATGCTGCCCGAGGAAGAGATGCGCGCCTATGCTGAGTTCTACGAAATCTGGGATCCGGCGCTGTTCGACGGCGAAGGCGACTTCCGCCCGGCGACTCCGGCCGATAAATTCCCAGCCGTAACATCAGCGAATGCGCCTGACCTGACACTCATGGCCAAAGCGCGCGCCGGTTTCCACGGACCTTACGGCACAGGGATCAGCCAATTCGTCAACGGGATGGGGGGTGCAGAATACATTGCATCGCTCTTGACCGGCTACCATGAAGAACCCGAATGCGCGCTGGAAGGCGAGCCGATGGATGGCTTCTACAACGTGGCCTTTGCCGCCGGTGGCTTCCCTGAATCCTGCAAGGATGAAAAGGGCAAGCACAAGGTGCCTGGTTCATGGATCGGCATGGCCCCGCCACTTTACGGCGATGACGTCGAATTCGACGACGGCCACTCGACCGAGCTGGAAGCCATCGCCGAAGATGTGTCTGCCTTCCTGATGTGGACAGCCGAACCCAAAATGATGGCACGCAAACAGGCAGGCCTGACCGGGGTTATCTTCCTGACAATCCTGTCGGTCCTGCTTTACCTGACGAACAAGAAAATCTGGGCACCGCATAAGCGCAAAGACTAAGCGCTGCACCAACCAAACCAAAGGCCCGCCCCAAAACAGGCGGGCCTTTTTGCATCAAAACCACTGCCCAAAGCACCAACCCAATACACCTCTTTGGTTTCGAAATATCCCGGGGGAGGCGAAGCCGGGGGCAGAGCCCCGTTTAACGTAGAGTGGATTTCAATCCACCGCCCCCAAATAGTCGCGCAACGCAGCACTCGGATCACCAAACGCGTCATCCGTCACACGCGGCGGATAGACCACCCCATCGGCAATCACGCACACGGCATCGGCAAACCGGCGGGCATCTTCCGGGTCATGGGTGACCATCAAAACAGTCTGCCCCTTGGCGACCAACGTGGCGCGCACCAACGCCAGCATCTCGGCCTTCAATGCAGGGCCAAGGGCCGCAAAGGGTTCATCCAGAAGCACAACAGGGCGGGCCGCGACCAACACGCGCGCCAAAGCGACCCGGCTTTGCTGACCGCCTGACAATTGGGCAGGCAACCGATCCTCAAACCCAGCCAGATCGACAGAGGCCAGCATCTCGCTCACACGCCCCCACGCCGGAGCATCAAGCTTCAAGCGCGGATCAACACCAAGGCCGACATTCTGCGCAACGCTTAGATGGGGGAACAGATTGTTATCCTGAAAGAGCATGCTGATAGGGCGATCACCGGGGACTTTGCGTGCCAGATCAACACCGTCCCACAAGACAGCGCCCGCAACCGGTTTTAGAAACCCAGCAAGCGCAGCAAGCAAGGTCGACTTCCCACCACCCGATGGCCCGATAATCGCCGTCAAACCCGGCGCAAAAGCCAGCTTGGCGGTTAGCGAAAAATCCCCCTGCCGCAAGTGCAACCCATCAAGTGTCAGCATGCAACCGTCCTCCGCGATCAAAAACCCAGAACAGGGCAAGGCTTAAGGCAAGCAACAGCAACCCCGCCCCTGCCGCCGCATCCACCTGATAAGACCCCATCAGCCGGAACATCGCCAGCGGCAAGGTTGCCTGCTGATCACCCGCAAACAACGTGATGACACCCAGATCACCCATGGATAAGGCCGCCGCCAAGCCCGCCGCAAACCCCAAAGGCCGGCGTATGCGCGGCAGGATCACAAGGCGCAACCGCGTCCAGCCTGTCATGCCAAGGCTTGCAGCCAAACGGCCATAATCAGCCTTCACAGCCGCGACCGCCGGCGCGAGGGAGCGCAGCGCGAACGGCATCGCCAAGACGGCATTGACCAGCATCGTGACCAGCAAAACCACGTCAGACGGGGCGATGAACGGGAAGACGATCAGGAACAGACCCGTGCCCATCACAAGGCCCGACGCAGCCAAAGGCAAAGCCCCGATCAACGTCGCAATAAAACGCCCCTGCAGGGCAAGCGCCAAGGCCATCGCAACGCATAAGATGGCCGACCCAATTGCGACAGTGACGGACCGCCAGGCGGCTGCCCAAATGCTGACAGGCATTTCCATCAACCCCGGCACACCGCGCAGGACGACCATCAGCAACGGCACAGCTAGGAACAGCGTCACAGCCGCAAGCAAGGCGACATCCAAAGGCAAAGACGCGCGGTCCCAACGCTGCACAACGCGATCAAGGCCAGCGCCCATACCTTCGGGCAAGCTGAGGACATAGACACCAACCGCGGCAATCGCGCACAGCATAAACTGGACGCAAGCCAGCAAGGCGGCTTGGCCCAAATCAAACTCTGCCCGGATCGCCTGATAGATGGCGACCTCGATTGTCGTGGCACGGGGCCCTCCGCCAAGGATCAACGCCACGGCAAAACTGGTCAGGCAAATCAAAAAGATGACCAGAAACGCCCCCGGCGCAACCTGCCGCAGCATCGGCCATTCAAGGTAACGCCCCACCGGGGCATTCAGGCTGGCGGCAAGGCGAAAACGCTCGGCCGGGATGGCAAGCCACCCCTGAAGGATCAGCCGGGTCGCAAGGGGCAGGTTAAAAAACACATGGGCCAGAACAACGCCGTGGAAACCATAGATCGAGACCTCAAGGCCAAAGACACCCAGCACGTCATTCAACACACCATTGCGGCCAAAGACGGACAAAAGGCCAATGACGGCAACGATGACGGGCAACAGGAACGGGGCACCCAGCAGGGTAATCAGGGCCCCCCGCCCCGGAAAGGACCGACGGGCCAAGGCGCGGGCGACGGGGATAGCCAATGCCACGCTGATCGAAGCAGACAGAAACGCCTGAGAGATGGTAAAGCGAATGGCGGACCAGTCCGCAGGACCCAAACCGCCAAAGCCGTCTGCGCGGGCGATCACCGCCGCCAAAGTGCCAAGGGTCAACCCCAGCACAAGGGCGACGGACAGAACGCCCGGCACAAAACGCATTACTGGGACAACGCCGTGCGCCATTCCTCAAGCGCTGCATCACGGGCGTCTGCCGCATCCTCAGGCGTCATCAAAAGGGCCTTCTCAGGGGTCACCAAGGTTTCAAACCCTGCAGGCAATCCGCCTTCTGGGGTCACGGCAGGGTACATCCAGTTGGTCGTCGGAATGACCGATTGGAAAGCATCCGATACCATGAAAGCTAAGAACTGATCGGCCAATTCAGGAACATCCGTGCCAGCAACTTTGCCAGCCACTTCAACCTGCATGTAATGGCCATCGGTAAAGGCCCACGCGACCTTACTGTCGTCTTCTTCCGCGATCAGGTGATAGG
>CAYPVL010000146.1:0-4823 GCA_964414165.1 uncultured Cognatiyoonia sp. | reverse complement strand
AACAGCATGATGGCCAGCAGGAGGAGGACGGAGACTATTAGGAGGGGGTACATATCAATTGGCTTGGTAGGCGAAGGTACTCAGTTTTACGCTTGGAGCCTGTGAATGGTTCTACCGAGGGAACTTTTCTTAGGCGCGAGCGCGGGTGCAATGCTTGATTAGAAAGCAATGAGTAGTAAACAAATTCCAGGCCACAAGACTACCTTAGGTATACAACCAGCGTATCGGTTGAGAAGCCAGCTGCAAGCCCAAAACCTCCCTCGATGTTTGTCCAGCTGGTTCCATCAATAGACTCCGAACCATCTCCAAATTCTTGGTTGGTCTCTGCTAAACTTGTTACGAAACGGCCGACTTCTTCTCCCCAAGTATAGAGAATCAACTGAACCGAATCAACTCTGACAGTATCAATAGGCGTTAGAGTCACTTGGTCAAAGAGCGTAAAGGTAGGCCGCACAATATACTCTTCTGTTTTATTGAACGCTTCGTTCAAAGATCTTTGCGCGCTACGTATGGGTAGCGAATTACCCGTAGTGGCGTTTACAATTACACCTTCGCCATACCGCAATAATTTACTACTAGTGAAAATATTTGTCGGTACAGTACCAAACGTGCCGGTCAGCATCAACAATCCGTCACGACTAGTAGAGTCGACTCCGGTTAAACCAACAGCTTTGGGGATGAAAAAGTCACTGCTTCGAAAAATCCCAAAGTCAGCATGATTCATATCTAAATGATAACGTTCATCTTCTTGAATGGCCGTAGGAACTACCCCACTATAAAACCCAGGCTCTTCTTCGAGTAAATTAGCATACGTTTCGCCTGCCTTAACCAAAGACAAATCAATAGCACTTAGTGGAGCTGAAACCTCCTCACTATAAACCGGAACTGTGAGCTGAGCTTCTACACGTATGGTTTCCGCGCCTGATGGTAGTAGGGCAAAAACAATCGGTTGTTGACCTGAAAAAGGATGAAGACGAGCAGTATCGTCCACTCGTTCTTGTTCGCAACTGGTAAACAAGATAAAGGCTGTTAACAGTAAAAACAAACAGCCACTAATTTTTATATCCGAAATCATGAGCATAATATATGGATGGGAGAAATCCGAAACGGCCTACTCGCAGTGTTTGCACAGTTATTGAATTAATTTCACCGTCAGAAACATTACTAAAAGCACTTGAGGTATAAAAGGTAGGATTGACCCGATTGTAGGCGTTGTAAATGCTCAACCGGATAGTATTCTCGTTCTCATGACGTCCGCGCCAAGTATGGGTAATCGCAACATCCATACGGTGATATGCTGGAAAACGCGCATTATTGATACTTGGCACCACGTTGAAACCCGGAAAATACTGAGTAGCGGCTCCACGCGCAGTTGGTGTAGTTATGGCGATACCACTTTGATAGATAAAATTGGTATTGAGCTTGTACTTTGCACCTAACGGATAGCCTAGGCTCAAAGATATATCGTGCGGGCGGTCGTAGCGAAAGGGGAATAAAGCTCCCCCATTGAAATTGGAGAATTTCTGCCGAGACCGGGATAAAGTATAGCTGAAATTAGCTTCCAAAGCACCAAGTTTGAGATTTGCTTCCGTTTCCAAACCGCATGAAAATCCGCTCCCACTGGTAAGGGTTTTGCGCAAAATATCAGAGGCTGCTTCTGCCCCGGCTCCGTTGTTCTGATAGAATATCACGTTTTGCATATCTCGATAATACAGGCCTACGTTGAATTGGCCGAGACCGTCAACTTGCTTTGCGTATCCTGCATCGATTTGCCACCCACTTTGAATTGGCAGTGTTTCGCTAGCCAGTATGTAGGCCTCACTGCTTTGTCCCAGCGTTCCGCTATTAATCAGATGGATATCTTGCCCGGTAATATTACTGCTCAAGGAGATTTTATCCCCACGTTTAATCTGATATTCCAGACGGTTTCTAATTTCTGGAAATACGTTGCTATATCCCCCGTTACTGTAAAAATTGAGTCGTACCGCGCCAATGAAACGCCAGCGGTCGCCCAAACGACGTTCGTGTTCGGCAAAAAGCGTATAGTTATCCGAAGTTTGCTGTAAGGGATTCGGTAGAACTTCTACTCCATTCAATGAGGTATTGAGAGGTTTAACTACTTTTCGGTAATAGCTGAATCCTACCGATGACTCGTACTTATCGGAGGTAAGTTTAAGCTGAGAAGTGCCACCGTATTCTCGAAAGCTTGAATGGACACGCTCAGACTCTACCCCAATCAAATCAGGGTTGTAATTCCTGCTATTTCGCTCTAAAGTGTTATTATAATCAGTTATGTAAGCGAAAGTTACAAGTTGCAACTTATTCGACAACTCCACATAATCGCGAATACTAAACGTGGAGTTACCGTATTTAGATTCCTGTCGAATGAACTGCCGCTCAATCACTCGCCCGTTCAGGAATACATCGCGGGTATTCTCTGAAAATCCATTCACGTCATTACTGTGATAGGTACTCAAGAATAGGCGATGGGAAGTCGAAAACTTGTGAGACAGCTTCACTACAAAATCATTCATCCGTAGATCGATAAAGTCAGTCTCTTCACTCTTATCAATTCCTAGGTTAATTAGGTCAAAGTAACCAATCCTAGAGCCCATTATTATAGTCGTCTTATCCTTTATAATTGGCCCTTCCAGGAAGGCGTTCGCCGACACTATTCCGATACCTGCTTTGCCACGCCAGCTTTTCGCTGATCCATTTTTCAGGCGTACATCTATTACGGAAGACAGGCGATTACCATAAGCTACCGGCGGTGTGGTTTTGTATACTGCTACCGAATTGATTGCATCATCATTAAATATTGACATGAAGCCCCCCAGGTGATTCACGTTATATACGGGTGCGTCGTCAAGCAAAATTAAATTTTGATCCGGCGTCCCTCCTCTTACAAAAATACTCGCATTCCCTTCTTGTCCATGACTAATCCCGCTACGCAACGTGAGTCCGCGCAATATATCTGGCTGCCCCAGGAAAGATGGTGCCTCGGTCAGTTCTCCAACACTGTAAACACGGCTAGATGTACCATCTGAAAATCCGCTACCCACCGTTATCTCTTGCAAAGAAATTGTGGGCTTAACCCGTAACACCAATTTCTTATTACACGCTTCAGTTGGTGGCACGGTGACGTGAATATTCACTCCAAAATACTTGATATACCCTACAGTTTCTTGGCTTGTGCAGATAATTACGAACCCACCGTTTTCATCAGTAATCGCCTTACGTGTGTTTCCGACAAAGAACTCCGCAGCCACCATTGGCTCACCGTCATCTTCGAACACTAACTCCACACGTCGGGTAGTCTGTGCCTGGACATTGAAAGTTAAGAACAGCAAACAAAAAAATACGCTATTAAACTCCCTGGTAGACGGCCCTACACGGCGAGCTCTCCTACCAATCAAATCTAATAGCATACAAAAAATTCTAGCTAGTAACAAGTACTTGTGATTTTAATAATCTTGAAATATCATCCATTAAGGAATATCATTCTCATCTAGGTCGGAACAGTTCCAAGGGCAGCACCCGAAACAAAATAGACCAGAAATTTCCTCGTCGTCTATTCCGCCCGTAACGTAATCTAACGTTGGACCAGAAGTGCTCTGCCCGTTGTTTTGTATTGTAAACGTAGGCCCTGCTGACCATGACACGTTTATCTCATGGACTCTAGAAGAAGATGTCCAGCCTTGGCCGCTTCCTTGCAACCCAGTGGCTCGTACACCACACTTGAAGGACAAGCGAGTAACATCACGGGTCCACCTGCCCAACCAATTGCGGTCTTCGACTTTAGCATTAGCAAAATAGCGTGGAGTAATTGTAAAGGAAACGATTCGGTTAAAACAAAGTGGTCCATTGCAAACTTGTTGAAGGTTTGGCCGTACCACAGAAGAAACACCCCAATCGCCACGAACCCTGTGGTCAGACACTTGAGCAGATGTGCAGCCTCTAGTCGATATTCCGTTACCACAAGTTTTTTGTTCCTGATCTTCAACGGATAGCGATTGCCAGTTAACATTTACAAAGATGTTCTCGTCCGGCACCGATTCACCTGATTTGAGAGCTTCTTCCAAAGTAACACTATTGTCGTGTGGTACTGGGTAGACCAGTTGCATGTTTCGGGTAAACAAAAATATCTCGTCACCAATCTTCACCTTTCCTTCCTGATTTATCAACGTTCTTATAGATATATCACTTATGGAGGGAATCAGTCCTCCATCATGTTGTAAGACGGTCCGTTCTCCTTTGGCTAACCAGTTACCAGGCAAAACCTCTATCTGGTCGTATTCATCCACCAGTCGGAGGTAATCTCCTTGCATTGTTTTAACGCCAAGCATGCTTTCCAAAGAGGACAACTCGGTGCTAGACAAAGGTCGGGTAGTAGACGGAGCAACTGCATTCAACGCAGCATCAAAATCATCAAATGTGCTGAAAGAGAACATACCACTCTCAGAAGTTTGCACGAGCTGAGACAAGCTATTTGGCGAGGTAGGTTCTTTCTGTTCTACTACCTGTATCTCACCGTTAAGAATATCGGGCTCGTGCTGGCAGGATGTTAATGCCAAAGAGGCAAAAACAAGGCATAAGGCATAAGGCATAAGGCATAAGAGCCTTTGCGCTTATTAAGCGAAATAAAAGCATAATTAATGGGTATTATAAGTGCTAAAAAATCCGTGTATTCCTTAGCGGTTAAGGGAATGGAACAAATATACACACTTTATCTTAGATAACCCTACGGTATTAATTATTTTTATAAAAACCATCACCGCAACATCTCCACCACCTCCGCCCGCTTCCGGCTCGCCACCGGCACC
>CAYPVL010000145.1:0-4916 GCA_964414165.1 uncultured Cognatiyoonia sp. | reverse complement strand
CGCGGCAGTCACATCATCTTGGCGCATCAGGCTTTCGCCGATCAGGAAGGTGCGTGCGCCGTAGCGGGCCATGTCGGCGAGTTCTGCGGGGCTATTCAGCCCGCTTTCGCAGACGATCTGGCGATCCACGGGCACCATGCGCGACAGGGTGCGGGTGGTATCAAGCGTTACATCGAATGTTTTGAGGTTGCGGTTGTTGATCCCCATGAGCGGGGATTTGAGGTTGCAGGCGCGTTCAAGTTCATCGGCGTCGTGCACTTCCAGCAGAACGTCCATGTCCCAAGCGATGGCGGCCTCTTCGAGTTCTTGGGCTTGCGCGTCGGACACGCTGGCCATGATGATCAGGATGCAATCGGCGTGCAGCGCGCGGGCCTCGGCCACTTGGTACGTGTCATACATGAAATCTTTGCGCAGGGCGGGCAGGTCGCAGGCGCTGCGCGCGGCAGTCAGAAAGCTGTCATCGCCTTGAAAACTTGGGGTATCGGTAAGGACAGAGAGGCATGTGGCACCGCCTGCCGCGTAGGCTTCGGCCAAGGCTGGCGGGTCGAAATCGGCGCGGATCAACCCCTTGGAGGGGCTGGCCTTCTTGATCTCGGCGATCAGCCCGTATCCTTCGCGGCTCGCCTCTTGCAGTTTGGTCGCAAAGCCGCGTGTGGGCGGGGCCTCTTTCGCGCGGGTCTCGATTTCGGACAAAGGTGTCGCTTCTTTGCGGGCGGCCACCTCTTCCAGTTTGTAGGTTTTGATCTTGTCGAGGATGTCGCTCATGGGTCCGCCCAGTTGATTGGCTGTTCACCCCGTTCAATAAGCCACTGGTTCACAGTTGAAAATGGGCGGGAGCCGAAAAAGCCGCGATAGACGGACAGCGGCGAGGGGTGCGCTGATGACAGGATTAGGTGATCGCCGTGGATGTGTTTGGCATAAGTCTGCGCCGGGCCGCCCCAGAGGATGAAGGCGCGGGGGCTAATAGACAGGTATGATAGCACGTCTTTGATGAGCGCATCCCAGCCAAGTTTGGCGTGCGCTTTGGGTTTGCCGGGGGGCACAGACAGGGCGGTGTTGAGCAGCAGCACGCCTTGGTCGGCCCAATCATCAAGCGACGTTTTGGAGCGGGGAACATGAAGATCGGCCTCTATCTCTTTGAAAATATTGCCAAGGCTATCAAGGCGTCCGCCGAAATTGTCAGGGATCGAGAACGCCAGCCCGTCGGCTTTGCCGGGGGTGTGATAGGGGTCTTGGCCGAGGATCACGACTTTGGTGTCGGCGGCTTGCGTGCGCTTAAGCGCCGCAAAGGTTTTGGCGGGTGGGGGCAGAATGTTTGCGTCAAGCTTGGCTTTGAGGGCGGGCCATTTTTCTGTGAAAAATGGCAAGGTCGCCCAGTCGCCAAGGTCAGAGACGCCAAACATCAGGCCGAGGTGATCTGTGCAAGTTTTTCAACCGCCTGTTTGGCTTTGCCAGAATCAATGCTTTCGCGGGCCATTTCAACACCCGCTTTCAAGCCTTCGACCTTGCCTGCGATCAATAGCGCAGCAGAGGCGTTCAGCAGCACCGCGTCGCGGTAGGCGCTGGCCTGTCCATCCAGCAAAGCGCGGAAAGCAACCGCGTTGTCCTCGGGCGTGCCGCCAAGGATGCTGGCCAATGGATGCACCGGCAGCCCGGCATCTTCGGGATGCACTTCGCGCGCGGTGATCATGCCTTGCGACAGGGCCGCAACGGCCGTTGTGCCGGTGATCGTGATCTCGTCGGTGCCGTCTGATCCATGGACCAGCCATGCGGCCTCGGTTCCCAAGGCCATCAGCGTTTCGGCCATGGGGAAGATCAAATCGGGGGCGAAGGCCCCTGTCAGCTGGCGCTTGACGCCCGCTGGATTTGTAAGCGGTCCCAGGATGTTAAAGATCGTTTTGCACCCACGTTCCTGCCGGGTGGGCATCACGGGCTTGATAGCCGGGTGATGCATCGGGGCCATCATGAAACCAATGCCAGCCTCGGCAATTGCGCGTTCCACAACTTCGGGGCCGACCATGACGTTGACGCCCATTTGCGCCAGCGCATCTGCTGCGCCCGACAGGGACGACAGGTTTTTGTTGCCATGTTTGGCCACAGGCACGCCTGCACCCGCGACCACGAAGGCCGTCGCGGTTGAGATGTTCAGCGTGCCCATCCCGTCGCCGCCCGTGCCGACGATATCGATTGCATCCGCGGGGGCTTTGACCGCATTGCAGCGGTCCCGCATCGCAGCAGCGGCGGCGGCGTATTCGGCCACAGATTCGCCCCGTGCGCGCATGGCCATCAGGAAGCCGCCGATTTGGGCGTCCGTTGCTTCGCCCTCAAACAAAAGTCCGAAGGCCTGTTCGGCCTGCGTGCGCGACAGCGGGCCTTCGGAGGCTGCGAAAATCAGGGGTTTCATCAAAGCGCTCATGCCGCCACCTTTGCCATATCAAGAAAGTTCTGCAGCATCTGGTGCCCATGTTCAGAGCGGATGCTTTCGGGGTGAAACTGGACGCCGTGGATCGGCAGGTCTTTGTGTTGCAAGCCCATGATCGTGCCATCCTCCAGTTCGGCTGTGATTTCAAGCACGTCCGGCAGGCTGTTGCGTTCGACGGTCAGCGAATGATAGCGCGTCGCGTCAAAGGGCGAGGGTAGATCTTGGAAAAGTCCCTTGCCTGTATGGTGCATCGCGCCCATTTTGCCGTGCACAATGTCATGGCAACGCACGACGCGCCCGCCAAAGGATTCGCCAATCGTCTGATGTCCAAGGCAGACCCCCATCAAGGGTGTGCCCGTTTCAGCCGCCGCCGCCGTCAGCGCCAAGCAAATTCCCGCCTGTGCAGGATCACACGGGCCGGGCGAGAGCAGGATCGCTTCGGGGCGCAAGCCCATCGCCTCTTGCACGTTCAGCGCATCATTGCGGTGCACCTGCACATCCGCCCCCAATTCGCCCAGATAATGGACAAGGTTGTAGGTGAAACTGTCATAGTTATCGATCAACAAAAGCATGGCTTGACCCGGGCGTTAAAATTAGGACTACCAGACCCTTGGCAGGTCAAGTTATAGTGTCGCCAATACATGCGCCGCGCGTGGCCGGAAGGTCAAGACGCGCATGTAGAAACGTCGTTGGGTTTAGTAAACAGGTGTCATCATGAAATCGCTCTTCTCTGGTGCGCTGCTTGGGCTTTTGACCGGGGGTATCGCTGTTGGTGCCGCATCCGTTATTGCCCCGCAGCCTGCGGGCAATACCCCGCCCGCCGCGCCCTTGGTCGAGGCACCGCAAGCGGCAGGCGAAACCCCTGATCCGATTGATCCTACCCCCCCTGCGGCTGAAACTGCGGCCCCGACGGCTGGTGTGCAAGCCCCGCAGGGCTTGGATGCTGACGCAACCGCAAGCCTGCCTGAAACCGATACCACCCCGCCTGATGTGCCTGATGCATCCGATCTTGCGACCGATCTTGAGGTTCCGGCACAAAGTGCTGCCACTGACATTGCGGTGAACGCCGAAGAGCCCGTCTTGCCCAACCCCCAATCCGTCGCCCCGCAAGTGCCTGCCGCAGAGCAGGAGTTGGTGGTTTCAACTGAACCCGCAGCAGTGCCAGAGCCTGTACTGGTGGAAGATTCTGACGCGGATGTGGTTGTGCCAGCACCAGCACAAGAGGCTCCAGCCCCTGTGATTGTTGTGCAAGAGCCTGTCGTTGAAGACCCTCCCGAAACAGCCCCCGCTGCGGATACAGAAACCGCAGAGCTTGCCCCGCCGGATGCCAGCTTTGATGCACCTGCGGGCGTTCTGGGCACTGAAAGCCCTGACGTGCCTGCCGAGATTGCAGAAACACCCGCCCTTGATGCCCCCGCCGACAGTGACCGGGGCCCGGTTGTTGTCGGCGGTGTGGATACATCCGCTGACCCTGACAGTGAGGCCGCCCCATCGGTGATTGTCGTGGGCGAGGACACAGGCAGCACCTTGCCCCAAGGGGTCACGGATATTCCGGTCAACCGGGTGACAGGTGGCCTTGAAGAGGACACAGCAGAGGCCCCTGCATCAGAGGCCCCTGCATCAGAGGCCGCACCCGTTGATCCTGATGCCCCGGCGATTGATCAATATAAAGCCGCGTTCGACAACGCCGAAGGCAAGCCGACCATGTCGATCATTTTGTTGGATGAAGGGCAATTGGATGGTGCTGCGCAGGCTTTGGCAGATGTCCCTTTCCCGGTGACAGTCGTGCTTGATCCAACCCGGCCCGGCGTTTCTGACGCGATGGCCGCCTACCGTGCCGCCGGGCTTGAGGTGGCTGTTCTGGCCGCTTTGCCCGCAGGCGCGCGTCCAAGCGATGTTGAGGTGACGTTCGGTGCGGCCTTCGGGGCCTTGCCCGAATCTGTAGCCCTTGTGGACCCCGGTGAGGGGAACCTGCAAGGCGACCGCGCTGTGATGGCCCAGGCCATGGCAGCCTTGGCCGAGGATGGCCGCGGGTTGGTCACGATATCGCGTGGTTTGAACACTGGCGTGCAAGCGGCCGAGGATGCGGGAGTGCCGACAGGTTTGATCTTCCGCGATCTGGATAGCCAAGGGCAGGATGCCCGCGCGGTGAGCCGCTTCCTTGATCAGGCCGCATTCCGCGCCCGTCAGGAACCCGGTGTGATCCTGCTGGGCCGTATACGCGCCGAGACATTGGATGCATTGTCATCTTGGGGCGAGGCAAACCGGGCGGGGCAAGTGGCGATGGCGCCTGTGTCGGCTGTTTTGGGGGCCAAGTAGGCTTGAGGTCATTGTGCGCCTTCCGGCGCGTTTCATATTGCCGTGGGTGGCGGGTGTGCTCGCATTATGTGATGGCGTGCATATTGCGGGCGTTCGGCATGCCTCCGGCGGAAGTTTGATTGGACAAAGAAAGAGGGAAGGGGTGCCCGGATTGGTTGGCGGCGGCGCTTAGTTG
>CAYPVL010000144.1:0-4934 GCA_964414165.1 uncultured Cognatiyoonia sp. | reverse complement strand
ATGCCACCCTGATCAAACCCGACATAGCCCGGAGGGGCACCGATCAGCCGTGAAACCGCATGCTTTTCCATGTATTCAGACATGTCAAAGCGCATCAGTTCGACGCCAAGCGTATCAGCCAACTGCCGTGCAACTTCGGTTTTACCCACGCCTGTCGGCCCGGCAAACAGATAGTTGCCGATGGGCTTTTCAGGTTCACGCAGACCCGCGCGCGCCAGTTTGATGGCCGAGGCCAAAGCCTCGATCGCGGGGTCTTGCCCAAAGACAACGCGCTTGAGCGATGTTTCAAGGTCTTTCAACACCTCTGCATCGTCCTTGCTGACGTTCTTTGGTGGAATGCGCGCGATCTTGGCCACGACGCCTTCGATTTCTTTTGTGCCAATCGTCTTGCGCCGCTTGGATTCGGCAACCAGATGCTGGGCGGCGCCAGCTTCATCGATCACATCGATGGCTTTGTCGGGCAGCTTGCGGTCATTGATGTAGCGCGCAGACAATTCCACCGCCGTGCGGATCGCATCGGCTGTGTATTTGATTGCGTGGTGTTCTTCGAAATAAGGCTTCAATCCGCGCAGGATTTTCACGGCATCTTCGACAGATGGTTCATTCACGTCAATCTTCTGGAACCGGCGCGCAAGCGCACGGTCTTTTTCAAAGTGCTGGCGGAATTCTTTGTAAGTGGTCGATCCCATGCAGCGCAGCTTGCCGCCCTGCAAGGCTGGCTTCAGCAGGTTCGATGCATCCATTGCGCCACCTGATGTGGCCCCGGCCCCGATGACAGTGTGGATTTCATCGATGAACAACACGGCATCATCGTGATCTTCCATTTCGGTCATCACGGCCTTCAGCCGTTCTTCGAAATCACCGCGATAGCGGGTTCCGGCCAGCAGTGCGCCCATGTCGAGGGAATAGATTGTTGTGGCAGAGAGCACTTCGGGCGTTTCGCGATTCACGATCTTGAAGGCAAGCCCTTCTGCAATCGCGGTTTTGCCCACACCGGGATCACCCACCAACAGCGGGTTATTCTTGCGACGCCTGCACAGCACTTGAATGCAGCGTTCAACTTCATGGGCGCGACCAATCAAAGGATCAACGTCACCTTTTCCGGCCTTCGCATTCAGATCAACGCAGTATTTGGCAAGCGCACTTTCCTTCACCTCACCATCGGTGTCCGGTGTGACGTCATCTTCGGATGCTGACCCGGTGATCGGGCGGCTTTCGCCAAAAGCGGGGTCTTTGGCCACACCATGGGCAATGAAATTCACCGCATCATAGCGGGTCATGTCCTGTTCCTGCAGAAAATAGGCAGCGTTGCTTTCCCGCTCTGCGAAGATAGCGACAAGCACATTCGCGCCGGTGACTTCGGTGCGCCCGGACGACTGCACATGGATCGCGGCACGCTGGATCACGCGCTGGAAGGCGGCCGTAGGCACAGCCTCTGATCCGTCGACATCTGTTTCCAAAGTTGACAGATCGTCTTCGATAAAGTCTTCAAGGTCTTTCTTGAGTTCATCCAGGTTCACAGAACAGGCCTGCATGACGCGCGCTGCATCAGGTTCGTCGATCAACGCAAGAAGCAGATGTTCCAGCGTGGCCAGTTCGTGTTTGCGCGCATTTGCTAAGGCCAATGCACCGTGAATCGCCTGCTCAAGCGTGGTAGAAAATGATGGCACGTTCAGGTGCTCCTTCAATCGGGGGCGCATTTGGGGGAATGCCCAGCCGCACCATGACCTCTTACCCTTAAGGTTTGGTGTTTACGGACCAACCTTCAAGGCTTTTTTTCAGTTTTCTGTTCACAATCGTGGCGAGGGATTGTGACAGTGCCGTTACTTCTACGTCTTTGGTCATTCTTTCATCAAAAGTTGTCTTTGAGGCGCCGAACTTCGGCAAAGACCATGGCAGCGCTTGCATTTGGCATACCGACTGCCGCTTTGAGTGCCGGATCATCAGCCCGCAGGAACGGATTTGTTGCACATTCCTCTTCCAGAAGGGAGGGAACAGTTGGGATATTTGCGGCACGGGCTGCGTTGACCGCTTCTATTCTTAAATTAACCCTTTGATTATCTTCTTCAAGACTTGCGGCGAAGCGCGCGTTGTTTTGCGTATATTCATGACCTGAACAAACAATTGTATCACCGGGCAGGGCGCGCAGTTTTTGTAAGCTGTCCCACATTTGTTCGGGAGTGCCTTCAAACAAGCGTCCGCAACCCAGCGCCATCAGACTATCCGCTGTCACCACATGTTTGCTTTCGGGAAGATAGATCGCAATATGCCCGACTGTGTGGCCTGACACATCAAGGATATGGGCAGGCTCTCCGCAAAGTTCAATGATATCCCCTTCGGCAACGGCCAGATCAAGCGGGGGCAGGCGATGCGCGTCTGCTTTGGCCCCGATCACGTGCAGGTTTGCATGGTTATCCAAGCTATCAAGCCCATCAATGTGATCCCAATGATGATGGGTCAGCACAACTGTTTTCAGCGTCCATCCTGATGCGTCCACTGCCGCATTGATCGGTCCCGCCTCGGGTACATCAAACAAAACAGCCTCGCCCGTGCCCGGATTGCCGAACAAAAAGGCGTAATTATCGTCCAAACAGGGGATTGTCATCAGTTCAAGGGGCATGGTCTTGTCGCGTCCTTTCTGGTTTGTCATCATGAAGACTGAACCAAAGGACGCCCCTTCGCAATGCATCTTGATGTGCTTGATCTGCGCAACTTCTATTATCGCAGCGCCCTTGGGCGCGGTGCGCAAAAGGTGATCCGTGATGAACTGACAGCGCTTTGGCCCGAAGCGAAGGGGCAGACGGTTGCTGGCTTTGGCTTCGCGGTGCCGCTGCTGCGTCCCTTCCTGAAAGATGCGCGGCGGGTAATTGGCTTAATGCCGGGGCCGCAAGGGGTGATGCCCTGGCCTGCGGGTGAACAGAACGTGGCGGTGCTGTGCGAGGATACGCTTTGGCCGTTGCAGACCGGGGTTGTGGATAAGCTGGTGGTGATGCACGGGCTTGAGACGTCTGATTATCCGAACGCATTGCTTGAGGAATGCTGGCGGGTGCTGGGGCCGGGGGGCAGGGCGGTGTTCATCGTGCCGAACAGGTCCGGGCTGTGGTCACGGTCGGACAATACGCCCTTTGGATACGGGCGGCCCTATTCGCTGGGGCAACTTGAGGCGCAATTGCGCAAAGCGCAATTTGTCACGGAAACAACGCTGTCGGCGCTGTATCAGCCGCCCTCGCATCGCAAGATCTGGCGGAACGTGGCGGGGTTTCTTGAAACTGTCGGGCATAAAATGCCTCTGATCCGCGGGGGCGGGGTTCTAATGGTGGAAGTGTCCAAGCAAATGGCCGCACCCGTCGGGCCGGGATTGCGGGAGGCGGTGAAGCGACCACTCAAGGCGTTTGAGGGGATGGGCAAGCCGGTGGCCGAGCCGGTGGGGTCGCAGGGATTGCCCAAAGAATAGGCTACCAGCCCGTGAGATTCGGTTAAGATTTCGTTTCTGGACGCGAAACAAATTGATATTTCTGCACCATATCCGTCATTCCCCTTGAAAACTAAGCCGAACCGGGCAGCGAATAGTTTGCCCAAGCGCTTGCGACCCTGAAAACCCTCTGCTACATCGCACGAGATTTTGATGCCCCCGCTTAATGCCGAGGGCGTTTTAGCTGCCTAACTGCTGGCCCTGACCGATCAGGGCATATGCGGGATGGCCCGAGACATCGGAAGGGTGGACGTGTCCGAAACAGCTTCGATTTCAACCGGCATCGCCGCACGCTACGCATCAGCCGTTTTTGATCTTGCCAATGAAGGTAAGAAACTGAAAGCGCTGGAAACAGACATCGCTGCGCTGGAAGGTGCAATGAATGACAGCGCAGATTTCCGCACGCTGCTCACATCCCCGCTGTACAGCCGGGACGAGCAGGCGGGCGCGATTGCGGCTGTCGCCAAAAAGATGAAACTTTCGCCAACCACATCCAACGTGCTAAGTCTGCTTGCCTCAAAGCGTCGCTTGTTTGTGCTGCCCCAGCTGGTGTCCACGCTGCGGGATCGCTTGGCCGAGGAACGCGGCGAAGTGACAGCCGAAGTCACCACTGCCAAGGCATTGACCAAGGCGCAGGGCGATAAGCTGGCGAAAACCCTGAAAGCACAGGTCGGTAAGACCGTGACAATCAAAGAGACCGTGGATGAATCAATCATCGGCGGTCTCATCGTTAAAGTGGGCTCGAAGATGATCGATACGTCGATCAAATCCAAGCTCAGCGCACTCCAGAACACTATGAAAGAGGTCGGATAACATGGCGATCCAAGCGTCTGAAATCTCTGCGATCCTGAAGGACCAGATCAAGAACTTCGGTCAAGAGGCCGAAGTGGCCGAAGTTGGCCGCGTACTGTCAGTTGGTGATGGTATCGCCCGTATCTACGGCCTCGACAATGTACAGGCTGGTGAGATGGTTGAATTCCCCGGTGGTATCCGCGGGATGGCCCTGAACCTTGAAGCCGACAACGTCGGTGTAGTTATCTTCGGGTCCGACCGGGACATTAAAGAAGGCGACACTGTTAAGCGCACCAAGTCCATCGTGGACGTTCCTGTTGGGGACGAATTGCTGGGCCGCGTTGTTGACGGTCTGGGCAATCCACTGGATGGCAAAGGTCCGATCAAGACCAAAAAGCGCGCGGTTGCTGACTCAAAAGCGCCGGGCATCATCCCGCGTAAGTCAGTCCACGAACCAATGGCCACTGGCCTGAAGTCCGTTGACTCCATGATCCCTGTTGGCCGTGGCCAGCGCGAATTGATCATTGGTGACCGTCAGACCGGGAAAACAGCGATCGCACTTGATACGATCCTGAACCAGAAATCCTACAACGATTCAGCCGCTGACGAAGGTGGCAAGCTTTACTGTGTGTACGTGGCCATCGGCCAGAAGCGGTCCACAGTTGCACAG
>CAYPVL010000143.1:0-5236 GCA_964414165.1 uncultured Cognatiyoonia sp. | reverse complement strand
GCCTGAACGAAAAATGGAGGCGAGTACCGGAATCGAACCGGTGTACACGGATTTGTAATCCGTTATTGACGTTTATCCCATGACATTTCATAATGTGCCAAAATATACCTAACCTGATATTTTTAAATCGAAAAACTAGTGACCTTCGGTTCCATTGTGTTTCACAAGATAGCGGGTGGTTTCACTAAATCGGTGACCATATGGTGACCACTTTGAGGTTCTGGCATGAAGTTCACAGATCGAGGCTTACGGGCGCTCAAGCCCGGCGTAGGGGAGCGTTTGACGCTTTCAGACGATGCTGAACCCGGATTGCTTGTGCGTGCGTCAGCGACCTCTGTGACGTTTTACTGCGATTACCGGTTTCAGGGAAAACGGCGACGGATCAAAATTGGGCGATATCCGTCAATCGGTTTGGCTGACGCACGGGCGCGTGTCCGGGAATTCCATCTGAGTGTTGCGCGAGGCGTCGATCCCGCCGGTAAGCCGGACAATCTCCCAACCGTCGAGGATGCCTTTGATGAATATGATCAGCACCACTTGTCCAACCTCAAGCACGCCCATGAACGTCGTCAGGTATTGAAGCGTGAACTCGCTCAGATGTGGTCTTCCCCTGTTGTAGCGGTCACGCGGAATGATCTTGAGGCGATCTTGCGCAAGAAGCGAAAGGACGGGAAGGCGGGCAATCGTGTCCGGGCATACCTGAAAGCCTTTTTTGGGTGGGTGTCCACAGAGACGATGATGCTGGAAGGGCAGGCGAGTCCTGCCGCTGTTCTGACGCGCCCTGTGAAAGAGGCACCCCGTGATCGGCTTCTAACGGTCGAAGAAGTCCGTTCGATCTATGATGCTGCTTTAGAGGCCAAACTTGATGCGGTGGCCTTGCTCATTCTGACAGCGGCGCGACGGTCCGAGATAACTGACTTGAAGTGGGGGGAAGTCGATACCGATGCGGGTCGGATCGAACTTTCAGGTGAACGAACCAAAAACGGCAAGCCTCATGTCATCCACCTAAGCGCACCCGCTCTTGCGATCATCGAAGCCCAGCCATGTGGAAGCCCAGATGACTTTGTTTTGCAGAAGCGCGTCTTGAACCGGGCCAAGGATCATCTGCCCGATCTGGATAGTCCGTGGCGTTTGCATGATTTTCGCCGGGCGTTCGCAACAGCTATGTCTGAAAGGGGGACGGCGATTGACGTCATAGAGTTGACGCTGGGCCATAGTCTGAGCCGGGCATTCGGATCAATTGTGTCAGTATACAACCGCGCCGAACGTCTGCCGGATCGAGCAAGGGCTTTGGATGCGTGGGGTGCAATCGTGACTGATCAGGAAACTAAGGTGGTGAAACTTCATGCTGAGTGACGAAGCCAAGCGCTTGATGGACAATCCGATTGACGTTGATGCTACGCCGGACGCGGTACGCGAAGCGTTTGGAGAGAACGTCGAGGAATTCATGCGCTACGTCCGGCGGTGGGGTAGGGTCAACCAATTTCCAAATCCAGTCGACTTTGCCAAGAACTTTAATCCGGCAAAGTTTGAACTGTGGCCCGGAATGCCCTCTGATGATGTTGCGGCTTTAGTTCAAGAAGCCTTCGAGCATCGAAGCGCTTGGGATAACGTCCGAGAATACTTGGCGAAGAGTGAATTGGAGGAGATTCCGAAAGAATTTGTCCCGTTCATTCAAGCTGTGATGCGTGATAATCCTCCACCAAAGTATACCAAGGCAGATCGTTACAAGGTGTTCGGCGGTCTGGAGCAAGAAGATCGCAAGCATGTGCATTCAGGTTTGAACAAGCAGGATCGCGATCGCTGGATTGCACACTTGAGGTTCATTCTTGAAAAAGACTACGGCTTAAAAAACACCAGTGGTCGCGAGACCGGCGATATGTCCACTGCGGATGTAATCCACGCCGTTCTCCCAACTCTTGAGGCTAGTAGCATCATGAATATGAAAGTTCACAAGAACTGACCGAATTTTATGAAATCCAAATGACCAACACTGTGAAATTCAATGGGACATCAAGTAGACCCATATAGGATTGCACAATGAAGATTTACGTCTCCCCAACTCAAGTCATGACCGCCCTCGGTATTTCTCGGAGCACGCTCTATCGCATGATTGGCGCTGGTGATTTCCCACAACCGATCAAGCTAGGTCGACTCTCACGGTGGCCGTTGGATGAACTAGAAAACTACGTCAGCGGTCTTGACCGTGGTGTTTGTTGAGGAGTCCGATATTGTTCAACACCATGCCGTCGCAATTCATCCTGTGGAAATCCGTTCCCGACATGCCGCCAAAGAAGCCGCGCAAGGTTCCTTGTGACGCGACCGGGGGAGCAATCAACCCCCACGACTCCGCCGGGTTCATGGACTATGAAACAGCCGTAACCGTGGCGTCACAGGGTGGGTTCCATGTTGGTTTCGTTCTAACCAAAAATGACCCCTATTTCCTGCTAGACCTTGACGACGTCCGTGATCCTGTCACGGGTGAGTGGGACAACCGTTCACAGCAAGTCGCGGCTCTATTCCCCGGCGCTGCGATGGAAGTCAGCTATTCCGGGACCGGGATGCATATTTATGGGCGCTGTGATGCCGAACGCCTTCGCACGAAACGCCGGAAATTCGAGAACAACAAGTTCTAATTCTACACAGAAGGCCGGTTCGTCGCGCTTGGTCAACAGTCGACCGCGCAAGGCGATATCAACCTTGAATGGACCAAGCAACTCGACGGGCTGATACCGACCCGCGACATTGCGGATATCGAACTGAACATGGAAGGCCCCGTGGAAGAATACACCGGGGGTGCATGGTCTGACGAAGAACTGATTCAACGTATGTTGAACAACGGCGGGTCCGTGGCGTCACAGTTTGGCGACGTGGCGTCCGTGCGCGACCTGTGGGCCTGTGATGTGGCAAAACTGGCGTCACACTTCCCGTCCGACTCCGGTGATCTTTTCGATCGGTCGTCAGCGGATCAGGCTTTGATGAATCACTTGGCGTTCTGGACCGGCAAAGACTATCAGCGAATGCAGAAGCTTTTTGAGGCTTCCGGGTTGATGCGTGACAAGTTCGGGCGTCCCGATTATCGTCAGAACACCATAACAGGCGCAATCGCCGGGTGTCGCAACGTCTACAGCGTTCCGCAGATCAGCACGGATCGACAGCAACAGAAAGCGGAAGAACTTGCCGTTAAATTGCAGTCCGGCGAATACCTGACGATCAACGACCAACTTGAACACTTCAAGGGGTGTGTCTACGTGGCGTCACGCAATGCCGTCTTGACCCCGACCGGGGCAATGCTGAATCAGGCACAATTCCGCGTTGCTTATGGTGGTCATGAATTCGCTATGTCGACCAGCAATACCGGGGCCACGAAGAACGCTTGGGAGGCTTTCACGGAAAACCGCATTGCCCGGTATCCGTGGGCGGACAACACGACCTTTCGACCCGATCTAGACTATCAGGCGATCATTAAGGATATCGACGGTAAGCAGTCGGTGAACTACTATCAACCGCGCGACGTCCGGCGCGTAGAGGGCGATTGGGGGCCTTTCATGCGCCTTCTTACAAAGATGTTACCAGACGAACGTGACCGGACGATTCTACTCTCTTACATGGCGGCGGTCTGTCAGCATCCGGGGCGCAAGTTCTTGTGGGCACCAGTCGTTCAGGGCGCGCAGGGTAACGGTAAGTCGACGTTGATCAGCGTTCTACAGTATTGCGTCGACGGTGTGGTTCAGGGTGTGAATGATGATCAGTCGAAGTACGTCACGACCATGACCGCGAAGGATATCGACGACAAGTTCAACGGTAACATGGCGCACAAGACGCTTTGTGTGATCCATGAAATGCACACCGACAGCTTCAAGGATCAGCGGGAACGTCAGGATCACCTAAAGACCCTAGTTACGGAATCGACTATGCAGATCGAAGAAAAGGGTGTGAACAAATATCAGGCGCGCAACCTTGTGAACTTCTTCTTCTGTTCGAACCACCGTGACGCGGTGCGGTTGGAGTCGTCCGAACGCCGGTTCGCGGTTTTCTATACGGCGCAACAGACGGTCGCGGATATCCTTGCGCAAGGCATGACTCCCCAATGGTTCAAGGAACTGTGGGAATGGCTCAGAGGGGACGGTTTCGCGATCATCTTCGACAACCTGATGACGTTCGACATACCTGACGATCTGAACCCCGCCGGTGGGGCCACACGTGCCCCTGTAACGTCCTCAACGGAAGCCGCTGTGGCTGAGTCCCGGTCACCGGTCGAACAGATCATCTTTGACGCCATCCAAGGCGATCTACCGGGCTTTAAGAACGAATGGGTTTCGACACGTGCCGTAAGCAACCTTTGTGAGGCGGAAGGGATGAAGCGACCGGCACCGAAGACAATCTCAACCGCGCTTCGTGCGATGGGTCTTAAAAGAACCGGGAAGTTACGAAACGTGATGCAGGAAGGTGGGGGGACCGTATTGTGGTCACGAACTGATTACGGCGAAAGGCAGTGGGCAACAGAGTGGATCGAACGTTATGAAGCGGACCAAAATTACCCAAAAACACCTACTCTTTAGGTTCACTCTTTAGGTTCACTCATTAGGTTCAGGCGAAAAATGTGACATGTCACGTTAATTTCAAAATGAACCTAATAGAGCGTCAAATGAACCTAATGAACACCTAATGGGAGCGTATTAGGTTCAGAGGAAAACGTAACATTCACAGGGGGTTAGTTAGTATTGAACCTAATGAACCTAATAAATACTATAAACGGCTGAAAGGTAAATATAGGTAAGTATATATGACGTATATATAGGGGAATAGGGAGAATAGAACTATTAGGTTCAATGGTTCAGGGAAATAATGTGACATGTCACGTTTTTTAGGATTTACACAGGGCTGACATTTCACATCTTAATCGAAGTTAATCCTACTTGCATTTAACACGTGAGCGCCATGCTGTTTCCTCAATGTGGACTTTTTCCAACGCAAGATTATGACTGAATTTTCTTGCGTAGATTTCGAAACGGTTAAGGAAAAAGCTCTTGAACAAGGCAGCTCTCGTACTTTGTTTTGCGTCATTAACTGGATGCAAAACTCTCGTTTCCTCTGATCTATTTACGAGCGATATTGTCGCGGCAACCAAAGGTGCCGAAATTTCTGTTCCGGTCGTATTGGGTTTTGAGATGTCCACTATGAACCGCGCCGGGTTTGCCGGAGGCTGATTTGTCTTAGTTACGCGGCCATATCT
>CAYPVL010000142.1:0-5357 GCA_964414165.1 uncultured Cognatiyoonia sp. | reverse complement strand
GTACACATCACCAGAACTTCGTTCTTGAAACCAGGAACGAACAGGGGGCGAATAGGGCGATCGATCAGGCGGGATGTGAGCGTCTCTTTTTCGGTCGGACGGGCTTCGCGCTTGAAGAAACCACCGGGAACTTTACCGGCAGCATAGTATTTTTCTTGATAGTGCACTGTCAGGGGAAAGAAGTCCTGACCGGGCTTTTGTTTGCGTGCAAATGTGACGTTCGCCATCACAGATGTTTCGCCAAGTGTTGCGATAACAGATCCATCTGCCTGACGCGCAACCTTGCCGCTTTCGAGAGTGAGCGTTTCTTCGCCCCACTGCATCGATTTCTTTACTTCATTAAACATATGTATGTTTTCCTTTTGGGCCGCAGCCCTTTTTGCGTAGTGAGCGTATTCTCACTGACCCCGGTATCTTCTTTGGTCGGCGCTGGGGTCCGGGCGCCGGGCTTTCAAGATGGGCGGGGCATACACTGGAATGGATAGCGTGGAAAGGCGTGTTTTTGCGGCCAATCAGCCGCGCGGTGTCGGTTTGATTGGAACAAAACGGTCAGCCGACTGTTCCAACTGCCAGATATTATGGGTCCCATGCGGTACCATTTTGATTTTGATCTGCAGCAGACGTTGCAATCAGCGCGTCAGCGACGATGGGTACCAATGCCAAAAAGGCGGAGAAAACTGAAGAGATGGTAAAGGATTGGAGGTTTTTGATACGCGCAATCTTGGACGACAAAGTGTCACGTGCAATGTGCAAGATGTTGATACTCCTCACCATCCTCCTGATATTCTGCAACGTCATCCTCTATCTCTTGGCCCCGCACTCACCTACGGCAGAAATCCTGTTCAACGGCATCAACATCATGGGCGAGTCGAGCTTTTCAGAGCGGTTCGGCCACGGGCTTTCTTTTGTTGCTGCCATCCTGTTCTTCGGGGGCTATGCAACTTATGGCGCACGTTCATTGCTTTTGGGATCATTATTATTCGCGTTCATCTGGTTTGACGACTCAATCCAGTATCATGAAAAAATGGGAACGCTTATTGATCAAACCGTCGTCCTGCCCGACATTCGGGGCCTGCGACCGCAAGACATTGGCGAATTGATCGCATGGGCCGGTGTCGGCGTCTTCTTTGCCGTATTCGCCCTTTGGACATGGCGCAGGGCGCAACCGGGGGACCGGGACGTGCTGATCAGCATCGCCGGTATCTTTGCATTGCTGGCGTTTTGCGGGGTCGCATTGGACATGCTTCATATTGCCATAGGGCCCAAGCTTGCCGATATCGTCGGTTTTTTCGAAGACGGGGGAGAGTTATTTGCCCTTTGCTTGGCCGCTGCATTTGCATTTGGGGTCATGCGGGTTGGGGGAAGCTTCTTTCAAACACCCTCTGGGAACGCAGCAGATCGCATCAGCTCTCTTGACGCTTTAAAATAACTTTCGCGCCAGAAATGTCTTTCGTAGGCGACAGGGGGCTTACGCCGCAGTTCAGTGTCGCATCCGCCCATGGTCTGGCCTAGGGTGTTGGTTCAATCGGACCGAAATAAGACGATCATGTTTCAAGCCATCATCGAGTCGTGGAATGACCGCCTGCTGCGGTTGGCCTTCTTGTGCATCATGCTAATGGGGGTCGCCGTTGCGTCAATAAATCCGTTCCAATCCGTGATCGGGGTCGAACAACTTGGCTTTTCCCGGCTGGCCTATGCCGCAATCACAACGTCGGGGGCGCTGCTAAGCGTGGCCGCATCCGTCTATGTCGGGATCATCACGGACCAGACCGGGC
Source organism: uncultured Cognatiyoonia sp. (assembly GCA_964414165.1). Lineage (GTDB taxonomy): Bacteria > Pseudomonadota > Alphaproteobacteria > Rhodobacterales > Rhodobacteraceae > Cognatiyoonia. Next base: position 3,582 of record CAYPVL010000142.1, on the reverse strand, counting down.
GCTACCGGGACGTCTTGCTGCGCTGTAACATCGTCGGGATTGCTGCCGGGGCCTGCGTTTTCGTTCTCCCCTCAAAGGCGACCTTTATCTTGGCCCACGTGGTCCTGTTTCCAATCGGTGCGACGACATTCACCCAGTATTTCGCGATGGCGAGTCTTGCGGCAAGCAACAATAAGGCGCTGGACAAAGACGTCAGTCTGTCCTTGGTGCGGGCGGCCTTTGCGGGGGCTTTCGGGCTGACCCCGCCACTGATTGCGGTCGCGGTGGCGGGGGGGATGGCGTTGACCTCTGTCTACGGGTTCGCGGCATTGATGAATTGCGCCGTGCTGATCTTGGTGCTGCGGACGTGGCCGGGGGATCAAACCGCGCTGTCGACGCAATCGGGGATCAGCTTCTTTGCGGCCTTGCGCGAACTTGCCGAAGCCAGCGTCCTTGTGCGGCTGGTCTTGATCGCCGTGCTGATCGGGGTGAACGCCCTTTATAACATCCTGCTGGGGCTTTTGATCCTGAATAACCTTGGTGGGGTCGCAGCGGATGTGGGTTGGTTTGCGGGCGGGGTCGCATTGGTCGAGGCACCGATCATGCTGCTTGTGGCCATGGCACTGCGGCATATCTCGCGCAGCGCGATGCTGCTGTTGGGGGCTATCATCTATTGCGGGTTCTTTGGGGTTCTTGCGGCGATGCCGACAATGCAGGTGGCGTGGCCGATGATCATTCCAGCGGGGATCGGGGCGGGGATTTTGCTGTCTGTCACGGTTGGCTACGTGCAAGACCTTGTCGCAGCGCGGCCTGGTGCGGGATCATCGCTTGTGTCGGTGTCACATTTCGGAGGGACAATGTTTGCCTCGGCCGTCTTCGCAGGCGGCGCGGCCTTCACCGGGTATCAAGGCACAGCATGGCTTGGATGCGCGCTTGGGCTTGGGGCGGGCGTCTTGCTGTTCATTCTGGATGGCGCGCGCATCAGGCCGCAGGGGCAAGAGGCAACAGCTGCCAAATAAAAACGCCCACCAAAGTGGCGGGCGTTTTTGGAAGTATCTACCAGGTGCGCGGCGCGCGTTTTAGGAAAAACCGTTGCCTCTGCACGCTGACACAATAGGATTTTGTCAGGTTAGCGACGCAGACCCAGACGCTTGATCAGGTCCTGATAACGGGCCTCATCCTTGGCGCGTGTGTAATCCAGAAGCTTGCGGCGCAGCGCCACCATCTTCAACAGACCGCGGCGGCCATGGTTGTCTTTCTTGTGCGTCTTAAAATGCTCTGTCAGTGTCGCGATGCGGCTGGACAGGATCGCAACCTGAACTTCGGGGGACCCGGTGTCGCCCTCTTTGGTTGCGAATTCTTTCATGATGCGTGTTTTATCTTCAGCAGTGATCGACATCGGGATCTCCTTGTTTTGAAGTGTGGACGGCGCAAGCCGGGATGTCGTCCAGCAAGGCCCAAAAAAATGCATCCGGCAAGGCAAAGCCAACCGGATGCGTGCGTTTAGGAGGATTCCCCTGAAAAAGAAAGCCCTTTTATGCAGCCACCAGCATCACCCGCCCCAGATCAAGCGATTTCAGCCCGCCAAGCACGGCCACAACTTCGCCATCTGCCATAACCGCAAGCCCGTCTTCGGTTTCCGCGGTGGTTAAGGTTGGCGGCGTGTCGCCCTCATAGATCACCTCAAGCAAATCGTCGGTTTCGTGAAAATCGGCGACATAGCCATCCGCATTGTCTTCCAGCACAAAAACATCCGCACCGTCCCCGCCGTTCAGATAATCACCAAATCCGGCAACCAGCCGGTCGTCGCCTGTACCCCCGAAAAGAACATCCTGCGCGCCATCATCGCGCCCATCAAGCAAATCATCCCCGGCACCGCCAAGCTGACTGTCCGCGCCATCACCGCCGGTCAGATGATCGTTGCCAAGATCGCCCTGCAGCACGTCATCCCCATCACCGCCGATCAGATGGTCATCACCACCACCGCCTTGCAAGATGTTGTTCTGAGCATCGCCAAGCAAAGTGTCGTCTTCCATGCGCCCCAGCAGTAGATCATCCGCAGGCGCGCCTGCGGCAACACCGTCGCCCATGTCATCAACGGCGTCGTCGCCAAGGAAACCGCCTGATGCACCGCCAGCGATCTGATTATCCCCGCCGCCAGAAAAACTGGACGCTTCATCGTCTGTATCAAGCTCATCCGCATAAACAATATCAGCAAGCGACACCGTCGGAGGTGGTGCGCTTTGCGTGCCAAGCGTGCCCTCTTCATCCGCTATCAGATCATCTTCGTCTGAATTCACATCAATCACGACAAGCGCAGAAATTGCGACGCCGATAAGCCCAAGGATTGCCAACATAAGGACACCACTTAATGAATCGCCCCGACCCATCCGTGCATCAGGGATAGCCGAAACGCATGGCATTGTGGTCTAGATTCCGACCCGGTGGTTAACCTTTGGTGAAAAGCAGGGCCAACGTCCCGCAATCATCCCCAGTCTTGGGGCTGTGTCGCATAGCTGACATATAAGGGATGACGCGGGTGCCCATCCTTGGTCAGACCCAGATGGGTCAAGGGCTTGCCGATCTGTGCAAGCATCCGCGCCACCTGCACACCCCGATCCCGGTGCGCACCATGCACACCCCAAGCAGCCAAGATGCTATCAGCCCAAGCCGCGCCCGCCGCCAAAACTGCATCATTGTCAGGCCCAACCGGCCAGCGCCGTTTCTTCATCGCAAAAGGATCGGTGTCGCGCCACGCAAAGATATTCACCACACGAAACGCGCCAAAGCCAAGCGCCCGCGCCCGGCGCTCACACCTCTCAACAGTCGGATCATTGGCAACTTCATCGGCCTTGGACGGGTTTAACATCACAATCAGCAACCGCTGCCCCGCCACATCCCAAGTTCGGGTCAGATCATAACGATACTTCTCACAATCCGAATAGGTCACCACAGAATGGGTGCCATCGCCGTAGTGCTCCCGCCTGATCACTTACACTGCCCCGATACATCTCTTTGGTTTTCAAATATCCCCGCCGGAGGCTCCGCACTCTCCAGCCCAAAGCAAACGTCCGTAGGGTGGGTTATGAACCCACCACCCCCGCAACAAACACGCGGGAGGGGTGGATTTCCCCACCCCGATAAGTGCCAACCGCAACGGCCTTGCCATCATAGGACGCCCAGCATTCTGCGCCGAATTCCACATCTGACGCAATAACAGACGCCGGATTGCCATTGCGCAGCTTGGCCACACTCTCTTGCAAACAGCGGACCTCGGGTAGATCCTCCAACCCAATCTCAAGGGGCTGCAACTGCACATCCAGATTGCCGGTCTTCGCCTCGGCATCCAGCATCTCAAGGCTCACCCCGTCGCTGGCCTGAAACGGCCCCGACCAGACGCGCCGCAATTCGCGCACATGGCCAAAGCACCCCAGCGCTTCACCCAAATCCCGCGCGATCGACCGAACATAGCCGCCCTTGCCGCACACCATCTCAAGTGTGACGTGATCGGGATCGGGGCGATCAATCAAAAGCAATTCCTCAACCCACAAAGGACGGGCGGCGATCTCCATCGCCTCCCCCTCGCGGGCCTTCTTATAGGCG
>CAYPVL010000141.1:0-5401 GCA_964414165.1 uncultured Cognatiyoonia sp. | reverse complement strand
GGCCACGGCCAAAGCGTTGCCCTGACTTTCCTTGCCACCAAACCCACCGCCCATGCGGCGGATTTCGCACCGCACGCCGTGCATCGGAACACCAAGCGCTTCGGCCACTTTGTGTTGAATTTCGGTGGGGTGCTGGGTCGAAGAGTGGACGACCATGTCGCCCCCTTCTTGGGGCAGGGCAAGGGCGGCTTGCCCTTCGAGATAGAAATGCTCTTGCCCGCCCATTTCGATCCGGCCCTGCAGGCGATGTGGGGCCTTGATCAATGCGTCATCCACATCGCCTTTGGTCCAGACAAGTGGGGCGTCCTCAAAGCGGCTATCGGCGGCTAGGGCTTCATCTATCGTCAGGATCGGCGTCTCAGCGGTGAACTCAACCTTCCCAAGCCACGCCGCTTTGCGCGCCGCAAGGTGGCTTTTGGCGATCACAAGGAACAGAGGCTGCCCCAGATAATGCACGCGATCTGTCGCCAAAAGCGGTTCATCGTGGGCCGAGGGCGAGACGTCATTGGCGAAAGGTAGATCGCCTGCCATCAGCACCGCCACGACGCCGGGTGCGCTGCGAACTGCGTCTAGATTCATTCCCGTAATGGCCCCGCAAGCGACTTCAGACAATCCGAACGCCAGGTGCAGCGTATCGGCGGGCAGCGGAATATCATCCACATAGCGCGCCGCCCCCGTCACATGCAGGCGGGCGGCGTCATGGGGAAGGGGTTTGGCCACGCTCATGGGGCAACCTCCAGCACGCTGGTCGGCTGGCCGGTCATCTCGGCGTGATAGCGCAAAAGCATGTTTTGGGCGGCTTCCAGGCGATATGCGGCCGAGGCGCGCATATCGCTCATCGGTTGGTAATCCTGTGCAAAGGCGGGCAGGGCGGCCTGCATGGCCTCATGCGTAAACGGCTGGCCAATCAGCGCTTTTTCAACGGCGCTTGCGCGACACGGCGTGCCCGCCATGCCGCCAAAGGCGATGCGCGCCGCTGTGATCAGCCCATCGCTGACCGTCAGATTAAATGCCCCGCAGACGGCAGAAATATCCTGATCAAACCGTTTGGACAGCTTGTAACAGCGCAAAGCACTGAGGTCTTTGGGAAGCGTCACATCCGTGACCAACTCCCCCGGTTTGCGGTTCTGTTTGCCGTATTCAAGGAAGAAATCCTCAATCGGCATTTCACGCATCGCTGCGCCATGGCGCAAGTGCAATGTCGCCCCAAGCGCAATCAAAGCTGGTGGATTGTCCCCGATCGGTGATCCATTCGCGATGTTTCCGCCAATGGTTGCAGCATTGCGCACCTGAACCGACCCATAGCGGCGGATCATCTCGGCGTAGGATGGGGACAGATGGGTTATCGCCTCAAAGACCTCGGTCATGGTGACGGCGGCCCCAAAGGTGATGGTGTCAGCGCTTTCACGCACCCGCCGCAACTCTGCACAATTATTCAGAAACACCACATCGCCAAGATCGCGCAATTGCTTGGTGACCCAAAGCCCCACATCAGTGGCCCCGGCAATCAAAGTGGCATCGGGGTGGGCGGCATACCATGTGGCAAGCTCTGCCAGATCGGAGGGTGCATAGGGTGGATTTTGATCCACGACCCCTGCCTGATCCTCGCGCATCCAGTCGGGGACGGGGGCATCGGCGGCGGCTTCGGCGGCGCGAATAATCGGGGCATAGCCCGTGCAGCGGCACAGGTTTCCAGCAAGTTGGTCGTCGTGATCGGTGCGCCCGTTCAGATGCGCCGTCGCCATCGAGACGATGAATCCCGGCGTGCAAAACCCGCATTGGCTGCCATGATGATCTACCATCGCGTCCTGCACAGGATGCATCCCATCCGGTCCCGCAATCCCTTCAACAGTGCGCACCGCTTTTCCGTTGAGTTGCGGCAAAAACAGAATGCAGGCATTCAGCGTCTTTGCGCCGTCCGCGTCCGTGACCATCACAGAGCAGGCCCCGCAATCGCCTTCGTTGCACCCTTCTTTGGTGCCGCAAAGCCCGCGATCTTCGCGCAGCCAGTCCAAAAGCGTGCGCGTGGGCGCGCTTTCAACGCTGACCTTCTCCCCGTTCAGCAAAAACGAGACATGCATGATGTAAACCCGCCGCCCTACCAAATTGGTTTCCAAGGCAATTGCTTTCGTGTCGATGCGGCGTAGACATGGAAAGCGCCTCTGTTTCCTCTAGCAAATCGGGGAAGGACGCAACTTGCAAGGGGTGTTCGGGCGTAAACTGCGCCAGTGCGCGAAAAATGGGCAGTGCGCAGCGAAGATGATCTAGTCCTGAGCGGTCAGCCCCAAAGCAGGCACGATCCCCGGTAACCAGGCATCCTTATCCTCGCGCACCAATCCAAAGTTGCTTGCAAATGACCATGCGCACCAGCCGATCCCTTCGGCCTCGGCTGCGAGGCGCACAGTTTTGAGCCACGCCAGACGGCTGTCAGTATCAATTGCGCGGTAGGTCCCAAATTCTCCAAGGAACAGCGGGGCAGGGTGCGCTGCCGCCTGCGCAATATCGGCGCGGATCGCATCACCTTCGGCAAGTGCCCAATTCCGGGCCGGGAACGGATCGGATGTGTAGGGCAGTTGTTGGTGTGTGAAAGGATGCGGGTCGTAATAGTGGAAACTATGCGCTGTGAAGGGGCCAAAATCGGGCAGTTTGGCCAGTTCATCGCGATGGCCCCAATCGCCGCCTTCAAGGATGATCCAACGGGTTGGATGTTCTGCGCGTAAATCTGCAATGATATCATGAAACATCGGCACGACCTTTTCAGTGGACAATGCGCCGGTGGGTTCGTTCAGCAGTTCGAAATAAAGCGTCTCGGGCCAGCCTGCATAGTGATCGCCCAAAGCCGCCCAGATATCGCGGAACGTGTCAGCATGGGTCGCAGGGTCTTCCATCAACTCTTCGAAGTGATGCAGGTCGAGGATGACTTTCAGGTCTTTTGCCATGAGGTCTTTTATCACGTCATCCACCCGCGCAAGAAACGCCGGATCAATGGCGCGCCCGTCCCAGCGGGTGGAAAAGCGCACTGGCAGGCGCACAGCATCAAAGCCCGCCTCTGCGATCAGGGTCATGTCGCGATCCTCGATCACGTAGCCCCATTCGCCTTCGCGCGCAGGGGTTTCCAGCGCATCGCCCAGATTGACACAGCGTTTAATTCCCAAATCCTGACCAAGCGCCATCGTTGGCAATAAGGCAATCGCCCAAGCAAGCTGTTTCATGGTTCCGTCTCCCGCATGGTCGGTCTAGGTTTGCAGCATGACCAATTCTGCCCGATTCATCCACCTCCGTCTGCATTCAGAATACTCTTTGCTTGAGGGGGCTGTCCCTGTGAAAAAGCTGTCAGGTCTTGTGGCTGGCGGCGATATGCCTGCGGTGGCGCTGACGGATACGAATAACATGTTCGCCGCGTTGGAGTTTTCGGAATACGCAGGCAAAGCGGGTGTGCAGCCGATCATCGGCTGTCAGGTGGATATCGCTTTTCAAGCGACCGAACCCGGTAAACGTGCACCCGACCCCGCAGCCATCGTACTGCTTGCCCAGACCGAGGCGGGGTATCTGAACTTGATGAAGCTGAATTCCTGCGCCTATCTGAAGGCCGACGGCGAATTGCCCCAGGTCACGGTGGATGACCTGCGCACCTATCATGAAGGTCTGATCTGTCTCAGCGGTGGCCCGGATGGACCCGTGGGGCGGCTTTTGCGCCAAGGGCAAGCCGCTAAGGCGGATGCGCTGTTGGATGAGATGGCCGCAATTTACCCCGACCGGCTTTATGTCGAACTGCAACGCCACCCCGGCGAAGACGGCCAACCCGAGGCCGAGCGTTTGTCCGAACGTGGTTTCGTCGAAATGGCCTATGCCAAGGGGTTGCCATTGGTCGCGACCAACGACGTCTACTTCCCCAAGCCTGATATTTATGAGGCCCATGACGCGCTGCTTTGTATCGCCCAAGGGGCATACGTTGACCAACAGGAGCCGCGACGCACGCTGACGCCCCAGCACTATCTGAAATCCCCGCAAGAGATGGCGACGCTGTTCGCAGACCTGCCTGAAGCGATTGAGAACACAGTCGAAATTGCCAAGCGATGCGCGTTCAAAGTCTACACCCGCGATCCGATCCTGCCCAAATTTGCGCATGATGAGGTCGCGGAATTGCGGCGTCAGGCGCAGGAGGGCCTGAAGAACAGGCTTGCGGTCATTCCGCACGCCGCAGAGGTCAAGGACTATGAAGACCGCCTCGAATTCGAGCTGAAGATCATCGAAGGCATGGGCTTTCCCGGCTACTTCCTGATTGTTGCGGACTTTATCAAATGGGCGAAAGACCAAGACATTCCCGTCGGGCCGGGGCGTGGGTCTGGGGCTGGGTCGCTGGTAGCCTATGCACTGCTAATCACCGACCTTGACCCGCTGCGCTATTCGCTACTTTTCGAACGCTTCCTCAACCCCGAACGTGTCTCAATGCCCGACTTCGATATCGACTTCTGCATGGACCGCCGGGAAGAGGTGATCCGCTACGTGCAGGATAAATACGGGCGCGATAAGGTCGGGCAGATTATTACGTTCGGTGCGCTGCTTTCAAAGGCGGCCGTGCGCGACGTGGGCCGTGTTTTGCAAATGCCATACGGGCAGGTGGATCGACTTTCGAAGATGATTCCTGTTGAGGGGGTCAAGCCTGTTTCCATCGAAAAAGCCCTTGCCGATGAACCGCGCCTGCGGGAAGAAGCCAAGAATGAAGAGGTCGTGGATCGCCTGCTGACCTATGCCCAACAGGTCGAAGGACTGCTGCGCAACGCCTCGACCCACGCCGCCGGTGTCGTGATCGGGGACAGGCCTTTGGACGAACTCGTGCCGCTTTACCAAGACCCGCGTTCGGATATGCCCGCCACACAGTTCAACATGAAATGGGTGGAACAGGCGGGACTGGTGAAGTTCGACTTCTTGGGCCTGAAGACCCTGACCGTCATCCAGAACGCCGTCGATTTGATCCGTAAATCGGGGCGCAATCTGCATGAAGCGGCGGATGGGGCGCAGCTTTATGAACCCGCACCAGATGTTGTAAATGATATCGGGCATATCCCGCTGGACGATGAAAAATCCTATGCGCTTTATGCTTCGGCCAAAACCATCGCCGTGTTTCAGGTGGAATCCAGCGGCATGATGGATGCGCTTAAGCGGATGAAGCCGACCTGTATCGAGGATATCGTCGCGCTTGTAGCGCTTTACCGGCCCGGCCCGATGGAAAACATTCCAAAGTTCTGCGAGGTCAAGAACGGGATTTCTGAGCGCGATAAGCTGCATCCGTTGGTCGATCACATTCTCGACGAAACCCAAGGGATTATCGTTTACCAAGAACAGGTGATGCAGATCGCCCAAGAGATGGCGGGCTATTCCCTTGGGGGCGCGGATATGC
>CAYPVL010000140.1:5016-5424 GCA_964414165.1 uncultured Cognatiyoonia sp. | reverse complement strand
CTATATTTTAGGAAACATTGTAACTGACTAAGACTGCTTATAAAATCGTTGTAAAATTTAAACTTTTAAGTTTATGTATTGCTAATACTCTAAAATATAGACGCTCCACTCTCCTATTGTTTTAACCAAAATTTTATGAGGTCCTTCTCATATTCAAAACAATATTTATAGATTTTATTATATCACTTTTATTAATATAATTTGTAGCGACACCTTTTCTTTTATCTTTAAGAATTACTTGAAGAATCTTATGTTCACTTTTACTAAATTTTATGTCTTTCAACAAATAAAAATAGTCTGAAACATATTTGCCTAAATATTCTTTCTTTACTTCAAAGCTATATCCCGAATTCCTTCCAACTCTAAGTATTAAGGTGTCATTTTTGGATATAATAAGCCTCTTTAACT
>CAYPVL010000140.1:0-5006 GCA_964414165.1 uncultured Cognatiyoonia sp. | reverse complement strand
CTGTTTTAATCGGATAAAAACGATTTAATTTTTGAATTCCTTTTAAATTACTAAAGTGAACAACTTGTATATCTTTACTACTTTTAGTTAAAATTAATTTAGAATTATCAATTCCTCTATGTAAGTCGTAATCAACTAGTATTTTTGATTCACTTTTAAGCACATCGCTCAGTATATTATTGCCAATATATTTTCCAACAAAAATTCTAGTTTTGACCTCAGTTTTATTAAAATATTCTTCTTTATCTCCAATTATGATATCAGTAAATTCAGCTAAAAACATTTTTTTAAACTTAGCAAGTCTAATAGAAGTGAAAAAGTTTTCAGGTAAAATTGCACCAAAGTAATCGTTTTCATTAAGCAATTCTAAATTTGAAACTAACATTAATGCTTCTATTCTTTTAGTTTTAACAGCTTCATTATGAATTAGTTTATGCTTATTGGCTTCATTTAAATATTTTTTCGAATTCTCTAACTTTCCAAATGGAGGGTTCGCAAGAATAAGTTTTAAATCTTGTTCATTTGTATTAATTGTTTTTGACAAAAGATTTGTATTTAAGGCATCTATTTGATGTAAGATGTAAGTATTTTTGTCATGACTTATATTATTCAAACATATATCAACACCAACTGCTTCTATATCCTTCCACTGTTTTATTGCAGCATCAAGAAAATTACCACTTCCAACACATATATCAATTACTTTTTTTGGTATAAACTCTGAAGGAAACATTGATATAATGTCATCAGCAACATATTTTGGTGTATAATATTTTGACCAATTAGTATTCATCATAATGGTTAAAAATTAACGTTATACAAATGCCATTTTTTCACTTCGATAGATCTTGTCGGTTTCTTAGTAGGATGATCATAATAAACACTAACATTATTATTTTCAACTATAAATAATGCAACTGCAATACCTGCTGGTTTTGGTCCTACTGGCGCAATAAAAAGTTCTTCCGTATGACTTAAAGAATTATAAATGCTTTCTAAAACATCATAGGTAGCTCCAGGATTATTCGCACTTGAATAATAAACATCACCGGTTATCCTTTGTTCTTTCATTACTCTAATATTATTGGCGAAAGAGTTCATTTCCCATCCAACTTGAAAAGCTGGTACTCCAAAGACTAATGAGGATTTACTAGTCATAATTGAGTTTTCTTCAATGCCTCTGTTTATCCTTTCAGATTCGTATCCAGCAACGAAAATAGTTTTACTACTCTTATCACCTAAATAACTATTTATAAAACCAGGTATAGGTTTATAACCAGGTGTATTATCTGATAATTCAAATTCACGTTTATGTACCCTTAGCTCGGTTCTCTTTTTTGAATAGCTTACAGGTTCCAGGTATAAAATAGTTATTTCACAAGAATGCATTTTAGCTTGTTTGATTGTCAATAATATTTCTGCAAAAGTCAAAGTCGTAGCTTCAATTAGCACTCTTTTGTTTTCAATAAATTTAAACTTATCATCTAATTCGTCAATTAGGCAATCATCATCATCAACTTTTAAAGTCATTTCATCTGCATTATAATTTAAGGAAATCAAATCAGCACAGTTATCATTAATGAAGATATTTGCCTCTTTACCTCTATCATCTATTGGTAAGCCAAAGAATCCTAGATCCCATTTATTAAAATTGAGAAGACTTTTCTCTTCTTTTTCTTGCATTATTAATTTCATCCTTAAATATCTAAATCAGAAAAAAGGTTATTGACTTCGCTTGTTTCAATCAAATTCCACTTCTCTTTATAAACCCTTAAGAGTTTTTTATATTCATCTAAATTTCCACTTAGTAAAATATTTAAAGTCTCGGTAGTAAATTCTAACTTTCTTTTTTTTCGATAACTAATATGAAAATATGGAGCATAAATTGGATTTAATACATATTCATTTAAATCAGGTCCAACGTCTGATTTCTTTTTTGTTGGTTGATGTTCAAATAATACAGACCATTTAAGAGCTTCGTTAAGCAATGGGTATAGCTCAATAGATGACATTTCCTTTCCTTTGGCAATCGAAAAATGATTTTGTTCGGGTTCACTCTGCTTAGGATTAGAGTGAGCCATATTAAAAAGATTTCCTAACCTCATTACAAAAGTGTGTAATTGATTTCCATTACTTCCAAAAGTTTTAATTTCATTTAAAAAAGTTGTTGAAGCTTGTCTAGCAGCAAGTGATTGATGATTTAAATTTACTAGCCAAATATTAAAAGACATTTCATTACTAGTATTATCCGATGCTCTTAAAAAAGTTTTATAACAAAGTTCAGTTAGATGTCTAATATTGCCATTAGACATTTCACAAAATGTACTAAAACCTGTATAAATTGGACAAGCCCTACTTAGACTAGCATAAAACAGAAGATAGGATCCTACAAAGTTATTTTTAATCCAGTCTGTTTTATTAAAAAATTTGTTACTCTTATCTTCACGTAATTTAATTATTTCATTTTTCAAAGAAACAGGATCAATATTATCACGTCGCAGTAAGGAAATACAGACCAAAGATACTCTGATATCATCGTAATATATAAAATCAGTCGCTTGTAATTCTGATTTACGCTTTTCTAATGATTCCTTTAACCTATCGATAAGTCTCTTATATAAAGTCGCATCGTCTAATATTTGATTCGCAAGTTCTTTATTCGAAGCAGATGGAAATATATCATTGATTATAGCCAGTATCCTTGACTGATAATCTTCGTTTTTGCGTTGATAATAATTATCAGGTTCAATTAAAACTTTAGGGTTAAAATCAATACCTTTTAGACTACCTTGACTGTGTAATCGATATAAAATGATTTCAGCAGCAAAAACTCTAAATTCTTTCTTATTCTTGAAACCATCTTCTTCTAAGTCATGTTTTCTATAATCATGAATATTACTCAGGCTTTCAGAGCTTATAGTCTTCTTTGTTTTGAATGCATTGCGCTTCATCGCCAAATGAAAAATAATAGGATTCTCACTGTGCTTTACCCAAGTATTAACAATTCTCTGTTGATATTCAATTAAATTCTCGTACTCATCTATATAAATGTTAAATCTTGATTTATCTATAAATGGAATTTTATTTTTTAATTCGCTTAACAACGACTCAATTAATGATTTAGGATAAAATATAGGCTCTACACCTTTTCTAACATTTCTTAACCATAATTGAAATTCATCTCTTTTAGAATTTATAAACTTTTTGAATTCTATTAATCCACCATTAAAAGTGCTTCCAAATGAATTAAAATCTAATAATTTAATTTCATTGAATTCTTCTAAAGAAAATAGATTATAATTAGATTTTGCAATACTCTCTAAACTTTCAATAAACTCTTTAGTTAGCATTAAAGTAAATAAATGCTCAAAAGCGGATTCCCAAATATCGTCAGGCATTCCGCGTTTCTGTAATTGATGTACAGTTTGTGTGTCTACTTTCCAATACAGACCAATGTTTTCTATAGTTTCATCAGTTATAACTTCTTTTTTCTTAGAAAAGGTTGTTTGATGTGAAAGGTACCTTAAGAGCATTGTCTTACCACAACCTCTTCCTCCTATAAAAATTTTTGGTTTGGAAGTTTTCTTAAAATCAATCTTTTTATAAATAGGAGGTATAACAAAGTCTTTAAATAGATCAAATCCAAACTCTTCAGCTCTATTTTGAGATAAAGAATTTGTATTATATTGATTATTAAAGCTATTGTCCATTATTTCTTTATTAGAGGATACCATCCATTTTTGTTATCCCAAATAATATTTATGCAATTGTCAGGTGCTGAATGAAAGAAGGTGAATGTTAACCCCAAATTGCCAACACCATATTTATTTTCATCAAGTAAATCAAAATTATACTTATCAAGTAACTTATCATAGTACTCTCTGGCATTTTTTTCATTATTTACATCATCATTAAATGCAAAACTAAAAACGTCTAATTCTTTATTAAGATATTCCGCTGATACAATTTTAACATCTCCGCATTCCTCTTTTAAAAAATCAATACCAGTTTCATGAGCAACTAAAGGGCTATAAATTGAATTTAATTTGCTTAGAGGTATTCCAAATCCATTATCTGTATTATACATTTCTTCAAATTGCGCACCAGTACCTAAAAAATCATCAATAAAAATAAATGTCTTAATGCCATTTCTGATTTCTTGAAGAACTTCCGAAGGATAAATAAACCAATTTTCATTTAAACCAAGTTTTCTTCTATATTCTCTTAAAATTAGATTTGAGCTTTTTACAGGTCTTTCATTTTTTAAAGTTACGGAAACCAATCTTAATTCGTTGGTAGTTTGAGATTTTAGTAAATCGAGTAAATCTTTATAATTTTGGAAGTTATGTCCCATTGTATTTAAGCATGCTGGTAACTTCTTTGTAAACAATTCGTTACCAAGAGAGATTACTTGATCGTTAGACCTAAAAATTAATGCATCAAGTATGCATGCTGCAAAATAATTCTCAAGATCACCTTCAAAATTCCCAAACCATCTATTTAAATCGTCTTGTCTAATCCCATTCCAGATATTAAGTCTAATTAAATCCATACAACGATCTTTAACCGTGACTATGTAGGTCTCTGCATTAGGAGGTAAGGAAAATTCACTCATTCACTTTATAATTTATGTTAGTATAGTAATAATCCATAATATTCGTAGAATTAAGGCGAACATTAAATATATAAGCTATTAATTTTAAGGGAAATTATTGTTCTGAAAATGAACTACCAAATATAGAAAAAATTTAGTTTTATTATTAGGATAATTATTGGCTAAATAATAATATCATTTACATAATCATTCCACACACATTCCACTGCTCTCCTATCGTCGCTTCGTAAAAATAGTGTTCCATTAACATCGCAGAGAAACCATTGGTCAAGAAAAAAATAAAGAAAATGATGTTTTAAACTTTCGCTTTTACCAAAGCTCAAGTTACATAACGCGAGAACATTATAGTACATTTAACACCAATTAGCGTAATAGTGCTTTTGGACGCTAT
>CAYPVL010000139.1:0-5481 GCA_964414165.1 uncultured Cognatiyoonia sp. | reverse complement strand
CCAGCGCAATATACGTGTTTTATATTTTGAGAAATGAAATGGTGCCCAGAAGAGGACTCGAACCTCCACGTCCATACAGACACCAGCACCTGAAGCTGGCGCGTCTACCAATTCCGCCATCTGGGCACAGATGTCAGTAGCGGCTGATCTAGAGATGCCGCTTCCCCCTGTCAACGGGATTCGCGCATCTTTTGACGCTTCGTTTGAACTTGTCTGCTACCACCCGCAGGGGTAAACCCCCTTTGAGTTTTGTGAAAGAGGCACCTTATGTCCAAGCTTGTCACCATCTTCGGCGGTTCCGGTTTTGTCGGACGCTATATTGCCCGCCGTTTGGCCAAAGACGGCTGGCGTATCCGCGTCGCTGTGCGAAACCCGAATGAGGCGATGTTTGTGCGCCCTTATGGTGCTGTTGGTCAGGTTGAACCTGTGTTTTGCAACATCCGCGATGATGCCAGTGTTGCTGCCGTCATGGCCGGGTCTGATGCTGTTGTGAACTGCGTGGGCCTTTTGACCGAAACTGGCAAGAACACCTATGTCGCTGTGCAACAAGAAGGTGCTGAACGCATCGCCCGTATCGCCGCCCAACATGGTGTTACGCAGATGGTGCAGATGTCCGCGATTGGCGCCTCTGAAGACAGCCCCTCTGAATATGCCCGCACCAAAGCGGCCGGCGAGGCGGCAGTGCTGGCGCATATGCCCAACGCTGTCATCCTGCGCCCCTCCATCATGTTTGGCCCAGAGGATGAGTTCTTTAATCGCTTCGCTGGTATGTCCCGCTTCGGCCCTGTGCTGCCGGTTGTTGGCGCGCATACACTGTTCCAACCGGTTTACGTTGATGATGTCGCAGCTGCCGCGCAAAAGGCTTTGTCCGGTGGCGTCGCCCCCGGTGTCTATGAACTTGGCGGTCCTGATGTGCACAGTTTCCGGGAATTGATGGGGCTGATGCTGGATATTGTGCGCCGCCGCCGTTTGGTTCTGAATATTCCGTTCTTTGCTGCGCGCATTATGGCATCCCTTTTTGCGGTCGGGCAGTTCCTTTCGCTGGGTATCGTGAAGGCCCCGCTGACCAAGGATCAAGTGATCAATCTTGGGATCGATAATGTTGTTGCTGACGATGCGAAGGGCTTTGCTGCCCTTGGGATCAAGCCGGCCGCGATGGAGGCGATCCTGCCTGATTATCTATGGCGCTTCCGCCCCTCGGGTCAGTACGACGCGATCAAGGAATCTGCCAAGAACCTACGCACTTAAGCATAAGCGATATAAAGCAGCACGATCCCAAGGATCACGCGGTAGATCACGTAAGGCGTAAAGCTGACTGAGCGTAGCAGGCGCATCATCAGTGTCAGCGCGCCAAGGGCTGCGATAAACGCGAAGATGGCCGCGATGGCGCCGTCTTTGGCGACCTGAAGATCGGCGTTCGCAATCACTTCGCCTCCAAGAAGGACACCAGAGGCGATGATCGTAGGGATCGACATCAGCATCGCCAGTTTTGCGCCATCCTCCCGCTTGTAACCAAGCTGCCGCGCAGCTGTAATCGTGATGCCAGATCGTGACGTGCCGGGGATCAAGGAAATCGCCTGCCAAAGCCCCATCGTTAACGCGTGCTTCAATGTCCATTCATGTGCTTCACGCTTCGTCGGCCCGGTTTGATCAGCCCAATATAGTACAATCCCAAAGATCAGCATCGTCCAGCCGATCACCGCGACGGACCGCATCGCTTCGTCCAGCCCCGTCAGCTTGAGGATCAGACCGAAAACAATCACCGGTATCGTCGCAAGGATCAGGCAAAGTGCCAAAAATGCGCCCGGCGTGTCGATCTTCCCCCGGCAAAGCCGCAGGAAACCGATGAACGCCGCTTTTACATCGCTCCAGAAATACAGAATGACGGCGAAAAGCGTGCCCACATGCACCGCAACATCGATGGCCTGTCCTTGATCTTCCATGCCTGTTAGCTGCGGAAGCAAAATAAGATGTCCAGAGGACGAGACAGGCAGGAATTCAGTGACACCCTGGATCAGGGCCGCAAGAAGAAGCGTAAGTAAGGGCATGATATTTTCCGATTCGTTGTCGGTGTTGTAAACGATCCAAACCGTGGTGAAAGACCGCATATAGGTCCGATTCGGACATAAAATTGGATCGCTTTCCATTATTTCTGGCATTCCGGCCTGAAACTTCTTGCATTTATGTCAGCATTACTGCCTTTTCATCCCTGACACTCTCACATAGAAGACAGTTTCTATCTTCAAGACGAGGGATACGTGATGGCTGGCCAGAAGATGCTGAAGTTTACGACTGTGGATCGGGATATGCCTGAGAAACGTCCACCCAACCTGCGTCGCGAGGATTTCCAAGAAATTTACGCCGAATACGCCCGCGACAAAGCTGCCGAGCAAGCCAGCCGGTGCAGCCAGTGTGGCGTGCCTTATTGCCAATCGCACTGCCCGCTGCAGAACAACATTCCCGATTGGCTGCGCCTCACGGCTGAGGGCCGCTTGCAGGAAGCCTATGAGATTTCGCAGGCCACCAATACATTTCCTGAAATCTGTGGTCGCATCTGCCCACAGGATCGCCTTTGCGAAGGCAATTGTGTGATCGAACAATCTGGCCATGGCACTGTGACCATAGGGTCGGTCGAAAAATACATCACTGACACGGCCTTTGAAGAAGGCTGGGTCAAACCAATCCGCCCTATGATGGAGCGGTCTGAAAGCGTTGGTATCATCGGCGCTGGCCCCGGTGGCCTTGCCGCTGCTGATGCGCTGCGCCGTCAGGGTGTGCAGGTCACTGTTTACGACCGCTATGATCGTGGTGGCGGTTTGCTCACCTACGGTATCCCCGGCTTTAAGCTGGAAAAAGACGTTGTCATGAAGCGGATGGATCAGCTTGAAGATGGCGGCGTGCAGTTTGTGCTGAACTGCAACGTGGGCGAAGATCTGTCTTTTGACGCCATTCGTGGCAAGCACGACGCGGTGTTGATCGCCACTGGTGTCTATAAGTCACGCGATCTAGACGACGCCGATGCTGACGGGATCGTCCGCGCGATTGATTATCTGACTGCCAGCAACCGCAAATCCTTCGGCGATGATGTTGAGGAATTTGATGACGGCACACTGAACGCTGAAGGCAAGCGCATCGTTGTCATCGGTGGCGGTGATACCGCGATGGATTGTGTACGCACAGCCATTCGTCAGGGCGCGGAAAGCGTCAAATGCCTTTATCGCCGTGACAAGGCCAACATGCCCGGCTCCCAGCGCGAAGTGCAGAACGCCGAGGAAGAAGGGGTGGAATTTGTCTGGCTCGCAGCCCCCGGTGGGTTTGAGGGCAACCCTGTCACGGGCGTGAAGGTGCAAAAGATGCGCCTTGGGCAGCCCGACGCGACCGGTCGCCAAAGCCCAGAGTTGATTGAAGGTGCGGACTATGTTGAAGGCGCTGATCTGGTGATCAAGGCGCTGGGCTTTTCGCCCGAAGACCTGCCCACGCTTTGGGGTGTCCCTGAATTGGAAGTGACCCGGTGGGGCACGATCAAGGCGGACTTCACAACTGGTCAGACCGCGCTTGAAGGCGTTTATGCAGCCGGTGACATTGTACGTGGTGCGTCCCTTGTGGTTTGGGCCATCAAGGATGGGCGCGACGCGGCGGAAGCTATTCTGGACTATCTCACAACAGCAAACACGGTGGCAGCAGAATGAAGCAGTACGCAATGACAACCCGCACGCAGCGTTTTGATACTGTTCAAATCGTCACAATGTCAGCCTTTCTGACAGTCTTTGGCCTGCTTGCATCTTCTCTGGCTGCACAGGACACTCCGCGCACGTTCACGCTGCCTGCGGGCTGTACAGCCTATGTTACGGTCCAAAGTAACGATTGTTCGGTCGATCATCACTTCACTTGCGAAGGCGATCCCGAAGGGCACAAGCAACGTGTCAGCCTGACCGAAGAGGGCCTTGTTTACATCGGGTCCACGAACTTTGAATCCCAGTGGGTCGGCAGCTTTCACCCGCGCAGTGGTCATAGCGAACGGCTGGGGCCAAATGCGAATGACCCTGCTTCGTTCACAGAACTGCTTGAAACGGGTCTGGACACGTTCGACTTTGAAACTCTGTCCGATGAAATCGGTACATCGCGCTATGTCGGGCAGGACCGTCTGACCGGGCGCACTGTCACGATTGACGGGATCGACTTGCAGGAAACGGAATACAGCATCCGCGCGCTTACCCCCGATGGAACCGAGATGTGGCGCGCTGAGGGCAATGAATACATCAGTGCCCGCTGGCGGTCGTTCTTTGCGGGCAGTGGCACAGTGACCACGCCCACGGATAGCTTTGACAAAGACGACAGCCCGGTTGAATTCATCTTCCCCGGCGAACCCGGCTTTCTATCGGCCAATCCCAAACATGGGTGCGGTGTTGTTTTGTCGTCATTTGAGACGACCAAATAATCCCCGCCGATCCATCACATCGACCAATACTTATCCCTCGAACATGAAGAGGTTCCCGCTATGACACAGTTTGATTCCACATGGGTTGCCGCAGAGGAAGCCAAGCGTAAATGGATGGCTGAAAACAGCCTGTACCGCGACGAGGAAGAGCATTCTTCTTGTGGTGTCGGTCTTGTCGTCTCAATCGATGGGACCCCGTCGCGTGACGTTGTTGAAAAGGGCATTGATGCCCTTAAAGCGATCTGGCACCGCGGCGCTGTGGATGCGGATGGTAAAACCGGCGATGGTGCCGGCATCCACGTCCAGATCCCGGTGCCTTTCTTTGACGACCAAATCCGCCGCACCGGGCACGAGCCGATTGATGGCAAACTGATTGCGGTCGGCCAGATTTTCCTGCCCCGCACTGATTTTGGTGCACAGGAACACTGCCGCACGATTGTGGAATCCGAAGTGCTGCGCATGGGCCACTATATTTATGGCTGGCGCCATGTGCCTGCGAATATCGACGTGTTGGGTGAAAAGGCGAACGCCACCCGGCCTGAGATTGAGCAGATCATCATCCGCAACGAAAAAGACCTCACAGAGGAAGAGTTCGAGCGCGAGCTTTACATCATTCGCCGCCGGATCGAAAAAGCCGCCGGGGCACTTGATCTTTACATCTGTTCGCTGTCCTGCCGGTCGATCATCTACAAAGGCATGATGCTGGCCGAGCAAGTGGCCGAATTCTACCCTGATCTTCTGGACGACCGCTTTGAATCCGCCTTTGCGATTTATCACCAGCGCTATTCCACCAACACCTTCCCACAGTGGAAGCTGGCCCAGCCCTTCCGCATGTTGGCCCATAACGGTGAAATCAACACGCTGAAAGGCAACGTCAACTGGATGCGCTCTCATGAAATCCGCATGGCGTCGGGGGCGTTTGGGGACATGGCCGAGGATATCAAACCGATCATTCCGTCGGGGGCATCGGATTCAGCTGCGCTTGATTCCGTCTTCGAGGTTCTCGTCCGCGCGGGCCGCGATGCGCCTATGGCTAAAACGAT
>CAYPVL010000138.1:2893-5520 GCA_964414165.1 uncultured Cognatiyoonia sp. | reverse complement strand
TTCACCACCCTGATCGCAAATCGGGCAATCAAGTGGGTGGTTGATGAGCAGGAATTCCATCACGCCTTCGCGGGCCTTTTTGACCATAGGCGAATTGGTTTTGACAACAGGCGGCTGGCCTTCGGGACCGGGACGCATATCGCGGACTTGGATCGCGCAAGAGGCAGCAGGCTTTGGCGGGCCGCCCACAACTTCGACCAGACACATGCGGCAGTTGCCCGCAATCGACAGGCGTTCGTGATAACAGAAACGGGGGATTTCAATGCCCGCCTCTTCGCAGGCTTGGATGAGGGTCATAGCCCCATCAACTTCAACCTCATTGCCGTCGATGATGACTTTGCGAAGATCGGACATGGCGCGCCTATATGTTCCCTGAGAGACCGCCCGGGCTAGGGGGTGGTGTCACTTAGGCGCGGTTCTAACGAAAGCTTGCGGGCGATGCCAGTGGGTAGCGGCGCTTTTTTCGTCGTTTTTGCGTGACTTATCGCAGCAGACGACCCACGGCTGTTCCCGCACTGATTTGGGCACGGCCCACAGCGCAATAGGTGCTTTCTTGACCTGCGACAACCCCCATATCCGCAAGGCGTTCACGGGCGATTCCCTCAAGCCGGCGCTTTTCAGCGCGGTCATCGACATAGGCATCAATCTGGGCTTGGCTATACCCCAGATCACGGGCGTGCTTCTGTAAACCACGCAAAGTGTTAATACCCTGTAAAGTGCGCGGCGAAATGCTCCCGCATTTATCGCTGATCTCAACAGCCATGCCGATTGCGATGATCCCCTCGCGCACATGGGCGACGTCCTTGAGTGCGGTTTGCGCAGAAAGACTTCCGGCGAAGCCGCCGATCAAGGCGAGGGCAAGAATAGATAGTTTGTGCATGGCTGTGCTCCTGTCAGGCATTGGTGCCTGTTGTTGCATCAGACATTGGGGATCGGAAGGTGATATTCAATATCAGACAGGTGCGGGGTGCGGATTTGCGCGCAAATAGGTCCAGCCGAACGCATCCGCAGTTTCTCCATGGGCTTCAAGATGGGCAAGTTTACCCATCGCTTCGTCCATCGTGGGGCGGTGTCCGTCGGGCACCCACCACATTACGAAATGCATCCCCGTCAAGACCTCGAACCATTCGGCTTTGCGTTCCATGAATTTGGCATGAAGCGTATTGAACACGAAGGTCTCAAGACTGTCCTTGTCTTCCCAAACCGTCAGATTGGGAACCAAGCGACCCGTGTCATCTAGCTTGGTCGACGTGTTCCCCTGCCCGGCTGTCCCTTCCATGATCCACACGAATCCCGGCATGCGTTTGCCAAGGCCGTTGATGCGATCAAGGTTGTCCATGAAATCCGCCACGCGCGGATCATCTGTATCCGCGATCAGACGGCCAATGTTGAGTTCGGCAAGTTGCATCTATACCTCTGGCACAGCCTCGGCGACCACGGCCACAGGTGGTGCCTGCACCACGGTGCATTCCCCTGCAATCAACCAAGCGCCATCGCGGAATGTCGGTAGGCCAAGGGCCAAATCAATTCCGTTGCCAAGGAAGGCCGCCCCTTTTGCTGCGCAATATTGGCGCAAGGCCGCATAGGCAAGGGCGCGGTCAGCGCGGGTCAGCGGTTCGTCGTTTACCCGCGTCACTGAAATGAAGGGGATATTCTGCACGAATGTCACGCCACCGGGCAGGCTGTCATCAACAGACTGCACGTTTTCGCTGAAGTCAAAGCCGGGGACCGGGGGTTGCAGGCAGGCCGCAAGCCCGAGGAATGCCAAGGGGAGTAGTTTCTTCATCTTTTCCTCATCCGTGTTGGTGCGACACCCTGCACTGCTTTGCGAAAGAAAGCGAGGGTGAGGATGATACCAACGATGCCAAGTGCGGCAGCAAAACCATAGGCCCAGATCGGCGCAACACCGGCCTGAACGGATTGGACGGTGAACCAAACAGGACCACCGCAAATAGCGATGGTGGCAAGGGCGGCCAGAAAGCTGGCGAGGCGGTCAAAGAAACGCTGCATCGGCAAAAAGCCCTGTCGGTTTCGTCTTGAGGGCTGCGTAGGCTGGCAAAAGGTGAACGACCAGCACTACTCAGCCGCAATCGGCGTGCCCGCTGGCGGACGCTTGTGCGCGATCCGGTCCTCAATCTCGTCCCGGAAGTTCTTGATCAGCCCTTGGATCGGCCAAGCCGCCGCATCCCCCAGCGCGCAGATCGTGTGACCTTCGACCTGCTTGGTCACGTCCAAAAGCATGTCGATTTCTTCAACCGCCGCATCGCCGTTCACCAGCCGTTCCATCACGCGCATCATCCACCCAGTGCCTTCACGGCACGGCGTACACTGCCCGCAGCTTTCGTGTTTGTAGAACTTGGACAGACGCCAGATATTCTTGATCATATCGGTAGAGTTATCCATGACGATCACTGCTGCGGTGCCAAGGGAAGACCCTTTCTCTTTCAGCGCATCAAAATCCATGATCGCATCGCGCATATGCTCCCCGCGCACACATGGGACAGACGAACCACCGGGGATCACAGCCTTGAGGTTATCCCAGCCGCCGCGAATGCCGCCACAATGCTTGTCGATCAGCTCATCAAAGGTGATCGACATCTCTTCTTAGACAACGCAAGGCTTATTCA
>CAYPVL010000138.1:0-2883 GCA_964414165.1 uncultured Cognatiyoonia sp. | reverse complement strand
ACATGACCCGAAATCGCAAACAGCTTGGTGCCTGCGTTATTCGGACGGCCCATGGAGGAGAACCAGCTGCCGCCACGGCGCAGAATTGTTGGCACAACAGCGATTGATTCCACGTTGTTCACGGTGGTCGGGCAGCCGTACAAACCAGCACCCGCAGGGAACGGCGGCTTCATGCGCGGCATACCCTTCTTGCCCTCTAGGCTTTCAAGGAGTGCTGTTTCTTCACCGCAGATGTAAGCACCAGCCCCGTGGGTCAGGTAGATGTCAAAATCCCAGCCGGATTTGGACGCGTTCTTGCCAACCAGACCAGCGGCATAAGCCTCATCAATGGCGGCTTGTAGCGCTTCTTTTTCGCGGATGTATTCGCCGCGGATATAGATATAGCAAGCATGGGCCTGCATCGCGAAAGACGCGATCAGACAGCCTTCGATCAACGTATGCGGATCATGGCGCATGATTTCGCGGTCTTTACATGTACCCGGCTCAGATTCGTCGGCATTCACGACCAGATAGCTGGGGCGCCCATCGCTTTCTTTCGGCATGAACGACCATTTCAGACCCGTAGGGAACCCGGCCCCGCCACGGCCACGCAGGCCAGAGGCTTTCATCTCATCAATGATCCAGTCGCGGCCCTTCTTGATGATCTTGCCGGTGCCATCCCAATGGCCACGGGTCTGCGCGCCCTTGAGCGTGCGGTCGTGCATCCCGTAGAGGTTCGTGAAAATGCGATCCTGATCTTTGAGCATATCAGCGCTTCCTTTGGTCGATGGCTAATCGCGGGTGTTTTGCCACAGCTTCCAAGTGACCACCAGTGACCAAATGAACGCAGCCAGCGATATAAGGTACAAAAGAATCTCAAACCGGGGCGTAAGGCCCAAGACTTGCACGATAACCGGTGCAAAAATGCTTAACAGACCCGCCACAGCGATTGTGATCGCGATAATTCGTCCCTGTCTGCCGCGTTCTTCGTCTGTCATGGTTGGTTCCACAAAAAAGCCCTGCCCGCACATGGCACGGACAGGGCTGTGAATTCAAGCGTGTGCGAAGGGCTTAGTAGACGCCGCCCTTGTCAACTTTCTTTGAAAACTCAGTTTCGCCGCCAGCCGCAAGGATCTTGGCCTGTGCCACCCATGTGTCGCGTGTGACGCGCCCCTTAAAGCCTTCAAGGTTTGCATCGACCCAGGCGACTTCGTCCGGGGTCCAATTGGCGATCTGATCAAAGTGGTAGAAGCCAAGCGCGTTGCACATCTTCTCCATCTTCGGGCCAACGCCTTTGATTTCCTTAAGGTTGTCAGCTTTGCCGCCACGGGGACCTGTCAGGGCCTCGGGGCGCTTGCCTTCGCCGGCGCCTTCAATGACGCCATCGCCATCATAGTCTTTGTCAGCAGATGCAGCCGCATTGGCCTTTGCATCCGCCGCAGCTTTGGCAGCCCGCGCATCAGCGGCTGCTTTTGCATCAGCTGCAGCTTTGGCATCAGCATCCGCTTTGGCAGCAGCGGCAGCTTTGACCGCCTCTGCATCCGCAGCAGATTGTGACGCCCGTGCCGCAGCCACAGGACTTGCATCCGCAGTTGCCGCGCCAGCCGCCATACCAGCAGTACCAACCGCAGCAGCGCCCGTCGCCACCCCTGCAGCGCCCGCACCTGCATCACGACGCGCATCAAGTTCTGCACGGTTCGCCGCATTGCTTTCCTGTAAAGTCGGGGCCGGATCACGCCAACCCAGCCAAAGGATAAGCATCACAATCAATGCCACAAGAATGGCAATCATAAACGCCGCAACAATCCCAAATTCATAAAGTACAAAGGCGACACCGCCCGCGATTATGCCAAAAAGCGCGGCAACAGCCAAAATACCAAGACTAATTGGTGCTGTATCTTTCATTTTCGTATTCTCCCACCAGGCGACATTTGTCACCGCCGTTATCCCCGCAAGACACCACATTAGGTGCGCGCCTGTCAAACAGTCGCACGTTTTGGTGAAAAACTATCGGGGAATTTCGGCTGACAGGGATCAGGACAGGGTTTTTGCCTGTGAAATCCAGTCGTCGCGTTCGATCCGGCCTTTGAACTTCAGACGGCTGTCGACCCAAGCCACTTCTTTCGCAGTCCACTTGGCGATTTGATCAAAATGCCAAAAGCCCATTTCGTTCAAAGTCTGTTCCAGCTTTGGGCCAACACCGCTGATGCGCTTGAGATCATCGGCACCTGACGCGCGGGGCGCGTTCAGCGTTTTAGGCTTTGCCTCGGCAGGTGCGGCCGCAACTTTAGGATTTGACTTACCGCGCGGTTTTGCAGCCGAATCTGCGTTCGCCGCCTGCTTGGTAATACCCTGCTTGCTGACGGGTTTATCCGCCGCAGGTTTGGCCGCTTTTTTCTTCGCTGGGGTCTTCTTCTTGGCCGCTGGCTTTTCAGCTACCGCTACGCCACCGCCCTGCCAAGGCGCAAGCAGTGGAACTTCGGTGCCATCAATCCGCTTGACTGTGTCACCCAGATCGGTGGCAAGCTGTACTGACGCGTTATACTGCGTCTTGCCGCTGTCATAATCCTTGAGACTGGTCAGGCCTTTCAAAGGCTCTGCCGCATAGCGCCCGTTTTGGGGGCCGGGCACCGGGACCTTGCCTGCTGCCAATTCATCAATGATTTCACCAAGGCGGGCGGCGGTCAGGGCTTGGTTTTAGTCCTTGCCGATCTGGGCCATGGGCGCGTTGGCACAAGATCCAAGGCATTCCACCTCTTCCCACGAAAAGTTACCGTCAGCCGATAAGGCATGGGGTTTGGCTGCAATCTTTTCCTGACAGACACCGATCAGGTCTTCGGCCCCGCAGATCATGCAGGACAGCGTGCCACAGACCTGAATATGGGCAATCTTCCCAACAGGTTG
>CAYPVL010000137.1:0-5526 GCA_964414165.1 uncultured Cognatiyoonia sp. | reverse complement strand
TATTTTCGGATTAAGCACAAGCCAGATTTTTAAATTTTACTATTTATCTTTTTTACTGGAAATCGTCAAATTTAAAAATTTGGCGACTTTCCAAATATGCCTTAATTTAGTTTAAGCAACTAACTAGCTATGAGCTATATACGTTGTTAGCTACTGTGCTTTCTACGTGTTATTGTTGATTTGTACAATTAACTTCCTATTCGGACAAATTATGTAAAAGTCGATATTTCCAATACCATAACTGTGCATATAATATTTATAGGCATAATAATTCCCATTTTCATACAGTAAGTCCTCTAATTCAAATTCCAATTCCTCAAGAGTGCTGTGTGCAAAGTCCAAAAACTTTTTCTCTTGCTTGTCGAATGGTGTTTTTTTCCATAATTCAGTTTCCCAATGACTCCTTAATTCCGCACTTGGATATTTAGTAAAGAATTCCGCTTTCGGATTTTTAAAATATTCTGCTGTTTGGTCGTCAATTTTGTAAATCCAAATTGAATATCCATCTCCATTAAAAGCTCTTTCAGTTTCGTATTCATAAATCAATTCTCCATCGTTAAATTCAAATCCAGTCAGTTCGACATTGTAGTTTCGCTCTTCAGCTTTCTCAATTGGATTCCAAAATATATTTGAGCCTGGTAATATTTTAAAGTAAAAACCCGGAATCAAAATCAGAATCAAAAGTATTACTGAAAGTCGATAAAATTTCGGTTTGTTTTTAGCCTTAAGTGCTTTGAACATTTTCCACGCTAAAACAGGATAAATAAGGACTATAATTAAGGTTAAAAACAGAAATAATAAAATCATCTATGAGGTTTGTTCGGCATTGTAGCTAACGGTCTTGTATATGAAAAGTAGCGGATTTTACACACTAACTTTTCGATTTATAACAGACCTTTAATTAATTCATTTTATTTCGTTTAAGCGATTAAACCGCTATTTTTTATATACGTTGTTGTGCATAGTGCTTTTTTCATTCAGCTTGGTTTTCCGATGTTTGTTATTTAGTTCAAATGTGAGCGTTGGCAAGACATACTCTTTTGCAATTTTTGGCTTGTGTGTTGGCTGGTGCGAATTGCAAATGTGTATGGCTTTTAGCGTTGGCTTATTCATTCAGTTTTATAATTCTAACTCGTTCTTTTTTTCCATCTTCAGCAGGAATTAGTTTAAAATTAACATTTGAGCCAATAGAAATTTTGGATGTCAGATGGAATGTATTTGATAATGAAAAATAGTGTTCATTTCCATTACTTCTCAAAAAACCGACTTTTCCTCTTTCATTGTCGTGTAAAATTCTAACAATTTCTCCATTTAGTTTACCAGACAAGTTACTTTTTCTGCTTTCTTGCTTTGGCTTAAAACTGTTCCAATATTTTTTAAGCTCAGATTTTAGTTTGTTGATTTCAGAAACTGTGATTTCTTGTTGTTCAAATTGATTTAATTCGTCAATTAATTTTTGAGGTACTTTCCATTCCTCTTTTTGCCTTAATAGTTTTGATAGCGAAAAGAGTTTAAAAGCTAATTCCGATTCATTTTTATTTTTATGAATTCTACCTAATAAATACAGTAAATCAACTTTAAATTCGATTGGGCCAAAATTGGTTATTGCATCAATAGAATATTTGAAAGCTTTTTCAAAATCTTCATTTTCAAAATATAGTTCCGATAGCTCTTTTTGAATAAACCATTCTTTCTTTTTACGTAAAATGGTTTTCAATTCCTCAATAGTATCATCTGTATTGCCTAAATTTTTCTTTGCAAGTGCAATTCTTCGAGCAAACCAAACATCATTTGAATAGTGATAATTCTCAATTGTTTCAAGCGCCTTTTTTGATGTTTCAAAACATTCTTGCCATTCTCCAATCTTTAATAGCGCTTTTGTTTTATAAGCAAACCAATTTTCTAAATCAGATGCCAATTCCATATCTTTAAGTTGTCCTTTTCTTTCTACTTGAATTGTTGAGCAATCTGTCGATAAATTATCTGGATTGAAATGATTACAGAAATCATTTATCAATTTCCAATTTGGTGTTGTTTTTTTCTTTTCACTTTTTAATACAATCGAAAATAGGTTTGAAGTTAGGGTTTTTGAATAATCATTATTAATATTCAAAAGTATTGGAATCAAAGTTTCAATTCTTTGGATTAATTCATTTTTATCATAATGAAAGTTGTTGTTATCAAAAGTTTCTTCATCTTCACCAAAGTAGTCGTTTTCATTTTCGGTGTCATTTACATTTGTATTTTCCGATTTGTATTTCGACCAAAGTAGCCAACCGTAAGAATTTAAAATCCTTTCACTTGTTTCTGAACTTATTTCAATATCGTAAATGGATAAAAACTTAAACCCTGCATCAAAATGGTTTGTATATCTTAAGCAAGCAACCATATCAGAAATGAGATATTCGTTATTTGAAATTTGTTCTTTCGTGAAATCAGATTTATTTTCTTTGAAGTATACGAGAGCGTCATTGTATTTTTTCTCACGTTTCAATAGCGCTATATGTCTGCTTAAATCAAAAATAGAAGCCATAGTTTAACATTTTAGCTTATTTAAGATTTCTTGAAATGCAGTCCATATAGTAGGCTCATCATAATATGAAGCAGAAACAGTTGAGTAAAAACCGTCTCCATCATAATACATATCTACAATCAATACGTTTTCTGAATGCTTTATTTTTATTGTGTCTTTGTAAGGTGCTTGAATGATAAAAACGAAATCCATATCGTTTGAATTTAAAATAACTTTTAAATCCTTGTACGCACTTCTTCTCCAATCATCTTTGATAAATTCAAAGTCGTTAATCGAATTATTTGATGTAAGGACTTCAAGAACTTCTTCTCCAAACTCTTTAGGCTCGGATTTCATCAACGTAGGACGTTTAAAATGTCCTTTCTTATTGTAGTAGATTGATATTGTTGCAATTTCGCCATCACTTCCTTTTACTTCATAAAGTTCTTGGTAATTAGGATGATTAATCGCACTTACCATTAATTTCTTTTGCTCTAATTTTGAGTTTATAAATTGTTGTAACTGAAGTAGGGAAGATGTAATTTCTTCTTTTGGAAAATTAAACTTTTCAGCAATGTCTTTGTAACTTATAGATAAATCAGCTGTTAAATCGGAAATAAAAAATAGCTTTTTATCATTCTTTTGGACAATTGTAGAAGGTTTAATATCCATTTTCATAAATGGATTTATTGGTTCATAGTTTATTAAGTTGACTTTATGAGTGGCTCTTATTAAACCTGTATAAATCCATTTAAAATATGTTTCATTAGTTTTTCCGCCTCCTGTTTCCACGTTAAAAAATACTTCATCCCACTTATAAGACATTGCCTTATGAACAGTCAAAGCCCAACCAAATCTTAATTGAGCAGAATTCTTGTATTTATAAAATTCTGATGAAGGCATATTGCTTAATAACTTTTGAATTTTTCTAATGACTTTTGTTTTTACCCTTTCGCCTTTTTCTAACTTTATTAAAAGTTCTTTTAGTTCATCATCTGAATGAATTTTACCATTTTTAAAATTTTCTAACTCTTTTTCTGCAAGTTGATTTAAGAGAATTTTATAAGAAATTGTTTCATCTTTTGATAGTTCCCCTTTGTCACTTAACCTAAAATTCTCAAAACTGAAAAATTTCAAATTATGTCCTGTGTCTTGAAGATTGATATTTACTTCTCTAAAAGTCAAATCAGTTGTTAGGTTCTTTTTTATTATTGGTTCAGATACGGAAGTAACAGTACCAAATTGTCCATTATATATTTTTTTTGGTTCAGCAAAAGGGTCGTTTTCATCTTCTACACGAATGTTATTGCTAAAAATTATTAAATCATTTTTTGATAAATCAGTTCCGTTTTTAAGTATAGATTTTTTAATCCAAAAGTTGATTTTTTGAGCATCATAATTTGAGAAACTCAAAAGATGTGCGTTTGAATTGTTTTTTAAGCTATTTGAAATTACGGGAAGTAAATCATCTTTTTCTAAACTTTTGAAAGTTTCTCCAATTGAAAAAGACAGATTGTTAAATCTTTCTTGCCTAATGCAGTTTACTGCTGAAAGAGCTTGTTTAACAATCTCTGATTTACTGTCTTTGTCAATAAGTTGAAAGGCTCTTGTTTTGCATTCATATTTTTCTTCTAAATAAGCTGGATTTAAAGCACTTTCTTCTTTTTTGCCAATAGATAGCTGAAAGCTATCTCCAACAAAAATCAATTTTCTTTTGGTGTTTTTTAAATCTGAAAAGGTAATAAAGTCCTCAAGCAATTTACCTGAACCAAATCTCAAGTCGATTGATTGATGGTAGTTATCAGATATTAAATGTGATTCGTCAATTATATAAATGGTTTCCTCAACGTCATCACATTTTTTTAGAGGAACTATTTCTAAATCAATTGTCTCTTTGTCGTCTTCGTCTGTTTCAATTATATCTTCATCTTGGCTCGTTCCACCGTAAATTTGAGAATACATACTGTTGAATTCCAAATTACTGTCTTTGAGAAGATTGTTTGCAATTCTTGCTGAGGAAGCAAATAATTTGACTTCGGAAATATTTTGATTAAACGCAACATCTTGAATGAACGGAATTAGGTGTGTTTTTCCACTTAAAGAAGTTCCTTGAAGTATAAATATTTGTCCTTCTTCTGATTTTATAAACGAAGTAATCTCTTTCAATGCAGATTTCTGGTCTGAATACAAATTATCATAATCTAAATCCGCTGAATAGTCATTATAATTGACTGTTTCCTCGTACATTTCATTGATGTCAAATTTATCTGCACGAAAAACTTCTTTGAATAAATTAAAGGATTCATTTGATAATGAAACTTCTTTGTCAGAAATATCTATTATATCTCTTATTTTTTCAAGATAATTACTTTTATCAATTATGAAGAAATTCAACTCTTCTTTGGATGGAATTAAACCTATTAGCTCAATCTCTTTTTGAAAACATACTGCTCTAACGGTATGAAAAGGATTAAATAAATCTGATTTAGGAAGTCTTTTTTTGATATTCTTGTCAAAAACACGAATGAATTTTTCTTTTTGATTTTTTAGCTGAACAAAAGGGTTTATTGAACTACCACCTTTAATAATTTCGCCCTTTTGGTTAGTCCATCTACCAAATTCAAATTCAGATTTCGCATTTTTTGGTAAAGTAATTTGACCATCAAAATTTTTGAAATCAATTATGCAAACTGCATTTTGGGTTACAAGTAATGCATCTATTTGAAGTCTTTTTTCGGTTTCACATTCAGAATTTGCAATTAGAAGTCCGTCAAGCGAATACTTGTCAAAAAGATTTTTAAGATTTTCTGCGAATTCTCGAAAAAACGTGTTTTCGTAATTTTTTGAGGCTGTTCCTTTTCGTATTTCAAGCATTAGTTTTGGTCAGTTTTTTATGTCAAAATACAGTCTTTTTTTATTTCCACATTGTGATTTTCCGTATTTTTTTCGAGCGTTGGCTAAAAACAGCTCTTTTGGTTTTTTCAGCGTTGGCTTATGTGTCGGCAAAAAACCAA
>CAYPVL010000136.1:0-5579 GCA_964414165.1 uncultured Cognatiyoonia sp. | reverse complement strand
CCATCACACAGATCGTTTTCCGCAACTACCAGTGGGGCGCGGAAAAGCGCAATTCGACCCTGTGGTTTGATGACAACTTTGTTGGCACCGAACTGGACATGAAAGTGTCTTATGCCGGGATCGCGCAGGCCTGTGGTCTGAAAGGTGTACAGACGCGCACGATGGAAGAAACCACAGCCGCCCTGAAAGAAGCGATCAAGGACCAGATGGAGAACAACACAACCACGTTGATCGAAGTCATCCTGAACCAGGAACTGGGCGAACCCTTCCGCCGCGATGCGATGAAGAAACCCGTCAAAGTGGCCGGTATCTCAAAAGCAGACATGGCGGCTGAGTAGGCTTGCCATTCGACCTTGGCCCCGGAACGCTTGCCGCCCTTGCCATTCTTTTGGTGGGGGCGGCCTATGTCCGGGGCTATTCAGGGTTTGGGTTCAGCGCGATTTTCATCGCCGGATCCGCCCTGATCACCAACCCTTTGCCCCTGATCCCGGTGGTGTTTGCATGCGAAATGCTCATGACAGTCTTTCAGGCCCGCGGCATTCGCGGCCACATCGACTGGCGCCTTGTGCTTGCGTTGTTGGGCGGGGCGGCAATAGCGATCCCGTTGTTCGTCACAGCCATTCTGTCACTGGACGAAGCACAGGTGCGGCTAACCATATCGCTGATCGTATTGGTCATGTCGGTCGTGCTTTTGTCGGGCTGGACGCTGACCCGGCTGATCAAAACGCCCGGCAATATCGCGATTGGCGCATTGTCGGGGGCGTGCAACAGCGCAGGCATCGGGGGCCTGCCTGTGGCGGCGACAATGGCCGCACAACCTATTCCGCCTGCGCGCTTTCGCGCCACCATGATTGTCTACCTCACAGGGCTCGATCTGATCACCATGCCTTTTCTGTGGCACGGGGGCTTGGTCACATGGGACACGGCCTATGGCGCCGCCCTTGCCTTTCCGCTGCTGGGGATCGGCGTTTTCCTTGGCGGGCGACGTTTCGGCGCGGCTTCACCCGAGGGGTTTCGCACTTTCGCGATTTCGCTACTGTTGGTCTTGGCCGTGCTTGGCCTGATCCGTACTTTTTTATGAAAGCCTGATATGACCGCTTCCCCCTTTCTGTCGGACGATACTGCTGTTGCCCCGGCCAACATCATCAAGATGGGCCAGAACTTTGGCAGCCCGCGCGTCGCGATCGCCCGTGCAAACGCGCGCCTGCCAATGAAGGCCGCGAAAGAGGCGACAGAAGCGGATTTGATGACCCCCGTTTTTGTCGGCGAGGAAGACCAGATCAAGGAACACGCCGCCAATCTGGATTGGGACATTTCCAGCTTTGACATCCACAACACCACCGGAGAGCTTGAGGCCGGGATGAAGGCCGCAGCGCTGTGTGGGCGTGGTGATGCTGATGTTCTGATGAAGGGGCAGTTGCACACAGATGTCTTTATGAAGTCTGCGGTAGCCCGCGATAATGGTCTGCGCACAGGCAAGCGGTTTGTTCATATCTTTCACATCTCGCACCCCGATGGGGGGCGGCCAGTTTTGATTTCAGATGCTGCCGTCAACGTCGCCCCGAACATCGAGACCCGGCAGGATTGCATCCGCGAATGCGTTGATCTGCTGATCCGCCTTGGCACGGCACGCCCCAAGATTGCGCTGCTGTCTGCCACCGAAAGCGTGCTGCCTGCGGTTCCTTCATCGGTTGAGGCCCGCGACTTGGCTGATTGGGCCAAAGCCAATGTACCAAACGCCGATGTGTCCGGCCCGCTGGCCTTTGATCTGATCATGTCGCCCAAAGCGGTTGCCACAAAGAAGCTGACTGATGATCCTGTCGCGGGTCAGGCCGATGCGATCATCGTGCCGGATATCGTCAGCGGGAATGCGTTGTTTAAGGCATTTGTCTATCTCAAGGGTGGCTGTGCGGCCGGGCTGGTAACGGGTGCAAAGGTGCCGATCCTGCTGACCTCTCGCGCTGATCCGGCGGCGGCGCGCATGGCATCAGTTGCGCTGGCTGCAATCCAATGTGGGTTACCGAAATGATTTTGGTCCTGAACGCCGGGTCTTCATCGCTGAAGATCGAGGTTTTCGATGAAAACCTGACCTCGCTCATAAGCGGGGCGGTGACGAATATCGGCACGGATGGCGCACTCAAGCTGGGGGATACAGCGCAAACTGTGTCGACCCGCGATCATGGGAATGCGCTGGCGCTGATGCTGCTGGCCCTCAGCAAAGAAGGCTTTGGGCTTGATCAACTGTCCGCTGCGGCCCACCGCGTCGTGCATGGCGGCACGATCCTGACCCAACCCGCACGCGTAACGCCCGAGGTGATCAAGGCGATCGAGGCCTGCATCCCGCTTGCACCGCTGCATAACCCCAACAACCTTGCCGCCATACTGGCGCTGCAGGGTGCCGCGCCTGATCTGCCGCAATATTGTTCCTTTGGTACCGCCTTCCATGCCACCAACCCCGAAGTCGCTGTGCGCTATGCGATCCCGCAGACCCAGCATGACGCCGGCATTCGCCGCTATGGGTTTCATGGGCTGAGTTATGCGAACATGATCGCGGATTTTGGCAACGATCTACCCGAACGGCTGCTTGCCTTTCACCTTGGCAACGGTGCCTCGCTTTGCGCGATCAAGAACGGTCAGTCGATTGCGACCTCTATGGGCTATTCGCCTTTGTCAGGTCTGACGATGGGCACGCGGTCGGGTGATATTGATGGCGCGGCGGTCTTGCGTATGTCCAAGTCGCTGGGCGAGGATGAGACGGATCGTTTGTTGAACAAATCCAGCGGGTTGAAGGCGCTTGCCGGTGACAACAACATGAAGCTGCTGCTGGAACGCGACGATGCGGACGCGCAGTTCGCGGTCGATCACTTTTGCTATTGGGCCGCACGGCATGCAGGTTCAGCGATTGTTGCAATGGGTGGCGTTGATGCGGTCGCCTTTACCGGTGGTATCGGCGAAAACGCAGAACCCATCCGCGCGCGGATCATAGAGCACCTGTCCTGCTTTGGTGAGGTATCCGTCCATATCATTGCCGCCGATGAGGAAAAGCAGATCGCGCGCGATGCATTGGGGCTGATTAACGCATGAACACGCTATATGATCTCACAGCCCTGACGCCGACAGAATTCTGGATCGTGACGGGTATCGTGTTTCTGGCAGGCATCGTGCGCGGCTTTTCGGGCTTTGCCCTGTCGGCTTTGATCATGGCAACCGCCGTGGTGATCCTGCCCCCCATCGCCTTGATCCCGATGCTATGGTGGCTTGAAATGGCGGCCTCGCTGATGATGCTGAAAGGTGGCTTTGCAGACGCAGACCGGCCCACCGCCTATGGTTTGGTGATTGGATCAACGCTGGGCTGGCCGCTTGGATTGTGGCTGACCACCAGCTTGGACATCGCCACCTCGAAGATCGTGGCCCTGTCGATTATCGTCGTGCTGGCCGTCAGCCAATTGGCCAAAGTGCGCCTTGATTTCTTGGCCTCAAAGGTTGGGCTTTATGGCACTGGCGTCGTCGCAGGCATCGTGTCTGGCTTGGCCCATGTAGGTGGCATGGTTGTGGCCTTCTATGTCCTTGCTTCGCACGCGCCCGCCCGGTCCATGCGCGGATCGCTGGTACTGTTCCTGTTCCTTGGCGCGCTGACCTCAATGATCACATTGCTGGCCTTTGGCGTCATGGATTTCTCGGGCGTCAAGCGCGGTTTGATCTTTGCCGTCCCTACCGTCATCGGCGTCTTCCTTGGACAACAACTGTTCACAGACCGCCTTGCCCCCTATTATCGCCCCTTCTGCCTTGCCCTGCTTTGCGTCTTGGCATCGGCGGGCCTGATCCGCACGCAATTGTCCTGAAAGGTAAGCCCATGTCACTTGATCAGCCCCCTCTGGACCTCAGCCCGAAAGTCAGCGACGAGGTGCGCAAAACGACCTGCTACATGTGCGCCTGCCGCTGCGGGATCAACGTGCATATGAAGGACGGCAAGGTCGCCTATATCGAAGGCAATAAGGACCATCCGGTTAATCAGGGGGTCCTTTGCGCCAAGGGCAGCGCAGGGATTATGCAGCACAATGCGCCGTCCCGTTTGCGTGCGCCTTTGAAGCGCGTGGGCGAACGCGGGTCGGGCGAATACGAAGAGATTTCTTGGGAAGAGGCCCTGACGCTGGCGACCGAGTGGCTTGCGCCTGTGCGCGCCGCGGCCCCTGAAAAGCTTGCCTTCTTTACGGGCCGCGATCAGTCGCAATCCTTCACCTCGCTCTGGGCCCAAGGCTTTGGCACCCCGAACTATGCCGCCCACGGTGGATTTTGTTCCGTGAACATGGCCGCCGCTGGCATCTACACCATGGGCGGTGCGTTCTGGGAATTTGGCCAGCCTGACTGGGACCGCACCAAGATGGTGATGATCTTTGGCGTCGCCGAAGATCACGACAGTAACCCGATCAAGATGGGCATTGGCCGCGCCAAAAAGCGCGGTGCAAAGATCGTCGGGGTGAACCCGATCCGCACGGGCTATAACGCTGTGGCTGATGACTGGATCGGGATTACGCCGGGCACGGATGGATTGTTCATTCTGTCAATGATCCATTGTCTGATGAAAGCCGGACAGATGGATCTGGACTATCTGGCGCGCTTTACCAATGCCTCTGTTCTGGTCAATGAAGACCCAAACAGCGACCAGCGCGGCCAGTTCCTGCGCGATGGCGAAGGCCAGCCTTTGGTGATTGATCGCAATACCGGCAAGCTGGCCCCATGGAATGGCAAGGGGGTTGAACCTGACTTGGCAGGCACATACCGCCATAAGGGCGTGACCCATCGCCCGGTGTTCCACCTGATGGCCGACAAATACATGTCAGAAGATTACGCGCCCGAGGCTGTGGCCGAACGCACCGGCCTGACCCCGGCGCGCATTCGTCAGATGGCCGCAGAGCTGGCCCGCGTTGCCTTTGATGAAGCGATTGAGGTCGACACCCCTTGGACCGATTTTCGCGGTAAGCAGCACGCCAAGATGGTCGGCCGCCCCGTGTCTTTCCATGCGATGCGCGGGATTTCAGCACACTCCAACGGTTTCCAGACCTGCCGGGCGTTGCATATCCTGCAGATCATCCTTGGCACGGTCGAAACGCCGGGTGGGATGCGGTTCAAACCGCCCTACCCCAAGCCTGCGACCGCCCACCCCAAGCCGCACGGCAAAGTGACGCCCGGTGCTGCCCTTGATGGCCCGCATCTGGGGTATGTCCAAGGTCCCGAGGATTTGCTGCTGGAAGATGACGACACGCCCAAGCGCATCGACAAGGCTTACAGTTGGGAAAACCCCATGTCCGCCCATGGGCTGATGCATATGGTGATCTCGAACGCGCACGCCGGTGTGCCCTACAAGATCGACACGCTGTTTATGTATATGGCCAACATGTCGTGGAACTCGTCGATGAACACCGGCGGCGTGATCAAGATGCTGCCGGATAAGGATGAACGCGGGGATATCTGAAAAGTCCACAAATCCGCTGCAATCGCAATCTGCTTCGGCTTGAAAAACACCGGATTGCAAAACGGCAATGAAAGCTGGAATATCTGCGAAGTCGATAAATCCGCTA
>CAYPVL010000135.1:0-5795 GCA_964414165.1 uncultured Cognatiyoonia sp. | reverse complement strand
GCGTGGGTCTCAGGCTCCAGCTCCTGGCCGTAGGGGATGATGACGGGGGCGATGGAATAGCGGTCCTGCAGGTTACGGACATGCTCCATCCCGTCGGACAGAAAGCCGCCTGTGCCGCAGGTGGGGTCATAGAGCGTGCGGATGAGGCCAGGGTTCTCGATGAAGAGCTGGTCATCGGGGTCAAGCAGCAGCTCGATGGCCAGATGAACGACATCGCGGGGCGTCATGAAGTCCTCTGCCGCCTCGTTCACTTCGGCGCCGAAACGGCGGATGAGGTGCTCATAGACGTTGGACATGGTGCGTTCCGGCACGGTATCGGGGTGCAGGTCGATGGCGGCAAAGTTCTGGCAGATCTTGTACAGGACTTCGGCGCGGTCCATGCGGGCGATTGTATTGGCGAAATCGAACTGCTCAAAGATGACGCGGGCGTTGTCGGAGAACTGCGAGATGTAGTCTTCGAGGTTTGCACGTGTGCGGGTCGCGCCGAGGCTGCGAAGGTCGTAGTTCGAAGTGTTGTAGAAAGGAAAGCCGGTCTGCTGGCGCAGGATTACGTCCATATCGATGCCGCTGTCGCCCAGGTTTTTGACGGTTTCGCGGACCTCTTCCCTGGTGGGGGCGAGCACGCATTCGAGGCGGCGCAGCAGCGTGAAGGGCAAGATGATCTTGCCGAATTCGGGGTGCCGGAAATCGCCCCAGAGGTCGTCGGCATTCTTCCAGATGAAATCCGCGAGGGAAGTGTTCTTGGTTTGGGCGTCGCTCAATGTCTTGGTCCTTTTCGCCCTTGAGGGCCTTATTTGCCTTCTGCTTCGAAATGCTCTTTCATCAGCTTGAACGCGAGGCGGAAGCCATCCACCTGGCTCATCCGATGGCTGACGCAGAACTCTTTGAAGTCCCACCGTTCGTCCTGGGTTATCTTTAGGTTCAGGTTGGCCGGTTTCGATTGCTGCTGAGGCATCTCTTGCATCCTTTGCCACAGGTTAGGGTGCTTTCTTCCATCCTGCAAAGGAAGATTGCGGGGCGGCTCTGTATTTACGTGCATACCTTGGACCATGATGACTCTTGCGAATTCACAACCAGAATGCAGGTTTGCTGAGGTGCAAACGATGATCAGGATCGATACCAATGAGGGCCGGATATTTGCTGAAGCAGAGATTAAAGGAGTGCCGATCAACCCGTTGAGGCCGCCGCTTATCGATCATGTCGACCCCATCCGGCGCTGGGAATGTCAGGCCGAACGCGTTTGGGTGCGGCAGCCCTGGATTTCAGAAACAGATGACGGTTGCGAGATCTTTTTCATCGGCCCTACGCATACGTGTCCAGTATCTTGGGGTAAGTTCGCGACCAAGGAGGCGGCAGCCGAATATGTGATAGATCCCTGAACCAGAGAATGAACCCTTTTCCAAAGAAGAACCCGACTTCTGACTTGATCTTCCAGCGAAGCGACTGGCGTGCTTGGTAGCCCTGAACAAACACAAAGCATTAAGCTGCAGATGCACCCGAATGCGACAATGTTGAAGCGGAGCAGTGATTGCGGCAAGAAGAGCATAGATATGAGGGCATATCCCGTGTTGCGAATAAAAGACGAAGACATTGATCTCGAGCACTGGCAGAAGCTACGCGCCCATATGCCGAAAGGTATGGTCGCAGAGAACTTCAAGACAGAAGCAGACTGCGAGCGGCATCTGTTTCAAACCATTTGGAAACTTGGGTATCGATGCCCGAAATGCGATTATGTAGGCGGTATTTGGGTTCTGAAAACACGCCGTATGTATCAGTGCCCAAGTTGCCGCCATCAATACTCTGCCAGATCAGTCACCAATCTGTATCGCAAGCGCGCATCTCTGCTTGGATGCTTAAAAGGCGCTGAGTGGATCATAGCGAACATGGCGAGTGGCAGCTTTGGAAAACTAACGATCGCAACGTTTTCGTCGACCGTCGGCCTCAGCTATCGTCCGGCCCGCACGCTGCGCCTCGAAATGTTCGAGGAGCTGAAGAAACCAATGGGTGGCTTCTGGGGAACCCTGCTCTGCGATGATGTTATAGATGAGTTCGTCTATGAAGGTGATCGGCTCGCTGATCTTATTGCGTACTACGGCTTCGATGATGCTCAAGATCGTACCTCAAAATCTGAATAATAAATGCCGCCGCGGGCAAACGTCGTAGTCGCGAACGTGGATGCCTGAGATCGATAGCATCGAGGCACCTACCTTCCTGCGTGTTCCGCACCGCTCCGCAAGCTTTCAAGATGGGACGCAATGCAAGTGGCTCGGCCCACCCGCTTTTCACAGTTTGAAATTGCGAACCTGACTTAAGTGCATAAGAAAATGTGCCTTGGCAGCCAAAACCTGACTCAAGTGAACAACAATATCTTTCGCGGTTCTTCCTACTACCAGCGGATGGTCCTAGTTTATGCCCAACAGACAAAGCCAGAACGCTGTGGCTGAATTTTGGGAAACTAAGATAATGCTTTTGACTGCCCCTCTTGAAAGAAGCACCGATGGCTCACGCGCTGAAGCCAATGCAGCGGCACATTTCCCCGAAGGTACATCGACAAGACCCGAATCGAGACGCTATCGAAGCACATTTGAGGGTCAATTGGCGGGCCCGGAGAAAGAACCGAACTGCAAAAAGATTTCTCGACTTATTTTGTCGGACAATTTTTCGCATGTCGCATTTAGGCGCATGACGACGGGGCCGATACCGGGTTTCGCAAGACAACTGTGGGCAAACACAACTACAACTGGGGGCCCATATGCGAAAAACGAGTCTCTTCCCGTTTTCGTAAGGCCTTGATTGAAAACGAAAAAAGTTTTCTCAAGCTGAGGTTTTTGGTAGCGTACCGAAAGTCGAACGCTGAGAAAAAAACAAGTAAAGGAACGATGATGCCCGAACCTTAAAAATGAAAATCGCGATCTGCGCCAACAGACCGCGACTTATCTCGAAAGACCGAGGTCTTCCTGATCTCAATTTGAAGTTATCACTTTAAGGCGATCGCTTCAAGGACATCGGTCTTTTCACACATGACAGATCCCGCCCAACCCATCTCCAGATGGGGACAGGAGAGGCTTGTCTTCAGCAGTTTCGCTAAGGGTGCTCAGCGCCTTGGCGAAATCGGTTGGACGGCTTCTGGGGTCAACCGCTTTCCGAAATCTCGGGCAGCGATCCCCTCCTTATGTTCGAAAGAAAGAGACGATCATGTCCTATCACTTCCAATCCGGCGGTATCCGCCTTCCCGCATTCAGCCGTGGCAACCGTAAGACCCAAGTTGGCTCGACAAAGCACTTTACCGGCGGCCTCGTTCTGGGTGATCAGGAAGGCGTGCGCCTTGGTACTGAAAGCCATCTTGAGACTAACGCTGCCCTGTTGTTGGGCTACCATCCAAACACCTTGGACCTCGTCGAACAGGTCCAGTTCGCATGGTATGATGAGCACGGCGAGTTTTTTGACCATTTCATCGACCTCGTTGTCACACGGATCGATGGCACCGTCTGCGGCTACGCCGTTCGTCCGGCGAGCCGGGTCAGCCAAGCTTACCAGTGCAAGCTCGCGCGTATCAAAGAGCAGGCCATTGCCCAGTGCTTTTTGGACGATTTCCGCTTGTTCACCGAAGATGACGTCTGCCCGGTCGAGTTGCACAATGCGAAGCTGTTCCACACAGTTCGTCGCCCTGATGGTTTCGCCGATCCGGTTACCCGGGACGTGTTGGCCGATGCGCCCGTTGTCACAACGATCGGTGATCTGGTGGATCGAACCCGCCTCGAAGGGATGGGTTTTCGGGCCGTCGTGCGCCTGATCCGTTCCGGCCACCTTCAGGTGCTGCGCCACGAGCGCATCGAACGGAGCACAGAAGTGTTGCGGACACGCATGATCTGATCGTCCTCTCTTGAGGTCGGCCCGCTGTGAACCATCCAGCGCGGCCGGCCTCCACTCCCTCTTTTCTGAGTCCGCCAGGGCGATCTCCGTTTGGGTTGGACCTCCCTATGCCTGATGAAAGAACACAGCATGACCTGCACTTTGTATGATGCGCCTTGCGCCATTGAGCCGATTGGAGACCAGACCCCTGATTTTGCCGTTGGTTTCTACCGCGCACGGTACCCGCTGGAGCGCGTCGAGTTCGGTACTTGGTTTGATTCATTGGCCGATGCCCTATCGGAAACGCTCTAACGCTGCACCCCCTCCATGAATTCATTCGCCGGCCCACCCAGGCAGGCTTCCCAACGGCCTTGTGCCACCTGATCCCTTGAAAGGAAATTCCCATGGATCTCTCGTTCACCAACGAAAACGCCCGTTATGCCTTTGGCAAATTTGACCGCGTCACCATTGAAGGCGTCGGTTACCGGCTCCATCAAGAAACGGAAGTCGGCTTTGTGTTCGTTCGCGATGACGCTTCTCAACTTGCGCAACAATTCACGCATCAGGACATGCGTCGCCTCGGCAATGCGCACGCCATTCGGGTCGAGCAAGGGTATTTTGACCCTCACTTTGCTGCAAAGCGCCAACTTAAGATGAGTACTGCGCATGGCGGTCTCGTCGGTGGCATCAAGGTTCGGTCCAGTAAAATGGAGGCATATGCCCGAGCGGCGTTCAATATGCACCGCGAGGGCCTTCTGAAGCGCACGGATCTGTCGATCAAGGCGAGTACGCCAATGCTGATGGGGCGTGCGATGGAGCTTTCTGATAACCTCAATCCGTCGGGAAAGGCGAAGCTGCCGAAAGCTGAGGATTTCAGCATTCCTCCATCGCCACGTACGCTGCGCCGGTGGCTGAGCGCGATGGAAAAGTTTGGCCCGAGCGGCCTTATTGATCGGATCGACAGCCGCGGCAATCGATCGAACCGGATGGGCCCGGAAGCGATCGGGCTGATGATGAAAGAAGTGCGCACGTATCTCTCTCCGGAAAAGCCATCTATCAAGCATATCCATGAACAGGTGCAGATCAGCTTTCATGACCGCAACGAGCAGCGCGTTGCGAATGGACAATCGCCGCTCACGATCCCTAGCCGCGAAACCGTCCGCCGCGCCATTCGTGCGCTTGACCCGTACCAGGTTGAATTGGCCCGCAACGGGGAAGCCGCCGCGCGCAAGAAGTTCCGGCCGGTTCTGAATGGCGTCTCAGTGACGCGGCCTCTGGAACGCGTCGAGATTGACGAGTGGACGGTCGACGTCATGACGCTGATGCAGAGCAGCGGAATGTATGACCTCCTGGAGGACCATGAGAAGCGTTCGCTGGGCCTGTATGTCGAAGGTGATGAAGGCCGATCGGGCAAGGCTAAGCCGAAAAAGTGTGGTCGCTGGACACTGACCGCTGCCATCTGCTGCGCCACGCGCTGCATTGTCGGCATGGTGCTAAGCCGCAATCCCGGGGAGGAAGCGGCTGTTCAACTTCTGCAGATGATCACGACCAACAAAGGCGCGTGGACAGATGCTGTGGGCGGCCTGACGCCGTGGGATATGCATGGCACGCCTGAACTAATCGTTTTCGACGGCGGCGCCGCCTTCAAGTCGCAGCGGTTCCGCATGGCAGCCAGCGATCTTAGCGTTGCATGGGAAATGGCAATGAACGGTGTCCCTGAGAACCGAGGCTTCATTGAGCGGGTGTTTCGCACTTTTGCCACCGATTTCGCGCCACGACTGACGGGTCACACCTTCAGCAGCATCGTCGAGAAAGGTGATGCTGATCCGGAGAAGCGGGCCGACCTGACCTTGGATGACTTCACCTTTGCCCTGATCCGTTGGGTGACGGACATCTACCACAATACGCCCCACGGTGGGCTGAATGGCGAGACACCCGTCAAG
>CAYPVL010000134.1:0-5936 GCA_964414165.1 uncultured Cognatiyoonia sp. | reverse complement strand
GGTGAAAGAGGGTTCGGGTTAGAAGTTGACATTATTGAATTTGCCGGTCTGGCACATGATTTGGGACATCCTCCTTTTGGACATCAAGGAGAGGAAGCATTAGATGAATGTATGATAAGATGTGGTGGTTTTGAAGGTAACGCTCAAACTATTAGATTACTTTCAAAAATTGAGAAGAAATTTAGGGATGAGGATAATAACTACGGATTTATTGATGATAAAGATAAGAGAGTTGGCCTCAATCTTTGTATGAGGACTTTAGCTTCCATTCTAAAGTATGACAGAATAATACCCGAAAAAATAGAAGATAGGAAAGCGTTAGCTTACGAGCTAAAGAAGAGTGGTATACCTCCAGTAAAGGGTTATTATAAGTGTGATAAACCTTTAGTTGATTTGATAAAAAGCTCGGTATTAAGTGGTGGAGAAATTGAAGAGGGTAAATTTAAGACTGTAGAGTGT
The DNA here is from genome assembly GCA_964414165.1 of uncultured Cognatiyoonia sp. GTDB lineage: Bacteria > Pseudomonadota > Alphaproteobacteria > Rhodobacterales > Rhodobacteraceae > Cognatiyoonia. The sequence continues at coordinate 5,477 of CAYPVL010000134.1, read as the reverse complement.
ACTATCATGGATATTGCTGATGATATTGCGTATAGTACTTATGATTTGGAGGATGGATTTAAGGCAGGATTTATTTCGCCAATGGACTTGTTATTCCCGTCAAGAGAATTATTGGAAAAGGTCGTTAAAAAGGTTAATAAAAACTTAAAAAAAGAAGGGGTAACTGAGGTTCTTACAGATGTTGATATTGTAGATATAATTCGTGAAAAAATTCTTCGAATTGATGGAGCCAAGGAAATTGAAGATTTTTCAGAAGAGGATTTAGGAAAATATTTTCTGGAATTTGCTAAACCTATTGTTGAGTTACATTACGGAACTTCAAAGCTAATTGCAAAAGATGGTTCTTTTCGTACAGGATTTACTTCCTCGATAGTAGGTAGGTTTATTCGAGGTACAAAACTTGAATATGATCCAAAGAATCCTTCAATGTCTAAAGTAGTTTTAGATGATGAAACAAGAATTCTAGTTGAGGTACTAAAGACCTTTACATTTATGTCTCAGATCACATCTCCTAGATTGAAAATTGCTGAGTTTAGGGGAAAAGAGATAGTATCTATGATTTTCAATACTTTGAGTGATGATGACAAGAAAGGTTACACACTTTTACCTGACGATGTTCAGAGAATTTATAATAGAGCAAAAGGGGCTTATAAGAAAAGGGTAATCTGTGACTATGTATCAAGTATGACGGATAGATATGCTATAGAATTTTATGGTCGATTAACTTCAGAAAACCCTGAGACAATTTTTAAACCATTTTAGTTTATTTCCGCACAGCATAGTGATTTATTTAAGCCTAATGTAACGGTAAATTTCCCAAAATGAAATTTCATAATATAAAATTTTCAACATCATGTTGGAAATAACGGACTAATGGTTAGTTTATGATTCTGTTTTAAACAAAGTAATAGAAGTTTTGGCTGGGGAGTATTTTCTATCTAAATAACTATACTATCATGTAGGTTTAAAATTAAGTTCTTAAGCTTATTTCAAGTAATTCCTTCTAACTTTAACAAGATTATATTCTTTAATGAAAATTATTGACAAACGAAATGAGTATTGATATCAATATTACTTAAAGTAGAGTTCTCAAATTCATCGCCAAATACATGTACTTTTTTACTAATTTTCATATATAAAAAATTTTCACCAAAATTATTTTTTCGAGATCACTTATAAAAGCATAAACTGCCCTATCTCAAGACCCCCACCCATTTACAGGAGGAAAAGTCCCCCTACCACTTTTAGAGAAAATAAAATTTCTAGCAGAACATATAAATTCAAGTTGATAGCTGTAATTTTTCTCCTGTAGATAATTTAATTCTTGTGAGTGGTTAAGTTCAACTCAAAAAATTTTAAGAAATGGTTACAATTGTCAACTACAAGCAAAGACAAAAAGAAGATGGAACAGAATTCTTTGTTCTAGAGCTTCAAGGAGGTATTGAAATGGTTAAGTCCAAGGAAACAGGAAACTACTACGCAACAGCTAAAAGAGCCTATTTACCTTCAACATTTACAAGAGAGGTATGTGAATCACTAATTGGTACTCAAATGCCTGGAGGTATAGTTAAAGAGGTGTGTGAGCCTTTTAATTATGTTATCACTGAAACTGGAGAAGAGATTACATTAAATCATAGATGGGTTTATAAATCTGAAGAAGAATTACAAACACCAAAAGCTACTGCATTGCCAGAGCAAAATGTAATTGCTAATTCTGATGTCTTCTCAAAAAATGGGATTTTAGAACCTGCAATGTAAAATTTTAGCCTAGTCTATATTAGTATAGATTAGGCTTAAAATATTAGAGCTTGTTTGCTCTTACCTTCATAAATAAAAATATACCCTATTAGTGTATAGATTAATTGTCTTGAAGGTATTTGTAAATATAGTGTGGGTTCAGTTCAAGTAGTGTCTAAAGAAAGAAAAAGAACCAAAAAGAAAGAAATCTTATAGCTTTTCCCCTCAACTATATGTGTATAAGTTTGCGAAGAATTTATCTGAAGTATTTCAGAAAGAAACTTCTTTGGCAAAGGTATATGAAAAAAAATTAGAATAGCAATGATTTTTAATACTATAAACAATGAAAATATCAGAAATAAGTATCTCATATTCAAATAGTAAGCAAAAGAAATTAAAGGTAAATAACAGCAAAGACAGCTTTAGTGTTTTACTTGATTCTTGGGATAAAAATATTATAGAACTACAAGAAGAATTTAAGGTTTTGTTATTAAATAGAAGTAATACTGTACTGGGAGTTTATCCAATGTCTAAAGGTGGGGCTTCAGGAACTTTTGTAGATGCTAAATTAGTGTTTTCAGTTGCGCTTAAATGCAATGCTTCAAGCATTATTATATCACATAATCATCCAAGTGGAAATCTTAATCCAAGTGAAGCAGATAAAGTTATTACCAAGAAGTTAAAAAAGGCAGGACAGTATTTAGATATTGTTTTGTTAGACCACATAATTATTACTAAAGATGATTTCTTTAGCTTTAATGATAATGAATTAATGAATTAGTCCTGTTTTTTCCATTTTTGTATATAGTAATTTGGAAAAAGTAGGACTTTTTTAATGATTTTACTTTTATGAAGGTGTGTGATTAGCCTCTTTTTGAGATTGAAATCTAAAATTGTAAAGAGTGTAAATAGGTATTAATAGCGAAAATTTGAATTAGAAAATACCTTTTAAGAATTCATCTACTGTAACATTAAAATAACGACATATTTTAACAAGTGTAGTGAAACTTATATCTCTAACACCTCTTTCAATTCTGCCAAAATTGATGCCAGTATCTTCATAGCATACAGCTTGCGTAAGTCCTTTATCATTTCTTAAAGCCTTAATTCTGTTAGCCAATTCTAGTAAAATTTCTTTGTCGTCATCAATTTTCATAATGACTGAAATGTCTTTGAATTAGTAAATTTCACCAAAGACATATCGGTCTGTAAATTTTATATATTTGTTTAACTTAAAAGAGTTTAAATCGCTGAATATGGATGGTAACGATGTGTTTCTTGAAATGACTGAAGAGGTTAATTTAAAAGTATCTCCTATGCAGTCAAGAGATGGTAAAAAGCCTTCTTTTGAAGATTATATTAATGAAATAATTGATGACGGAAGTATAACATTAGATAATTTTGAACAGCATATAAGAGCACATGCTTTAGCTTGGAATGGAGCTAAACTTGGAAAAACAAACTTTAAAAATATAGTTGTTCAGATAAAGAGTACTGGGGATTTACAGTATAAAGAAGAAGAATTTATAAGGGATAGCATTAAGAATGCAGAAGGAGCTAAAAAGAAGTTTTTAGAATTTACAAAGTTTATTTTGTTTGTGTTTAAAAATATAGATAATGAGATTATTAGACTGGTCAGGAAGTTAGGGGTACTATCTATGTTAATTTTCTTCTTAGCAGCTTGCACTACTTATCCTTTATTAATCGAATTAGCCGGTATGATTAGTTCTAGAAGTGTTGATGCTGAAATGAATGGTTTAAGAAATGTAATTGGTATATTTTTTATTGTTTACATTTTTGCACTTGATGCAGAGAAAAAAAACGAATACCTCTATTATTTCAGAACTTATTTTACGCCAAGAGCTTTACTCTATTTGGTATTTATAGGCTTAGTTTTAATAATGGTAAGGAGTTTGGCTGGCTTAGTTAGTTATTTGGTTTTATGATAAATTTTGATTCATGATTAAAGCTATTATGGAACTTCAAGGATTAGCCATTAATAAGCGATACAAGATACATCAGATAAGAAATTGGTTAATTAAATATGAGAATGATTATCAATCACAATTAAATTTTTTTGAAGGTCTGTCAATAGATATAGACAACCCAAGAAGTTTAACCAAGTACTCTAAAGAATCTCAGTTTTTGGACTTATATGAAGCCCTTAATGAGGTGTTGAATTTCTATAATAATGAGTCTTATTTTGAAAAGCAGCTTGAAATCTATGAGCTAGTAAAAAATGATAATGAACAATTTAATACTTGGTTAGAGTATCATAGGGCAGATAAAAAGTATATGTATGAAAGGTTTGTCACATTATTTTCGGATAACGCTACTGTAACAGGCTTTAACCTCACAATTCTTTATCCATTATCATTACCAGTTAAAGTTAAACTTGATGCATCTGAATTTCAGTATACCTTAAAGTTCCTCGAAATATTAGAAAGGTCTAGTAAATCAGAATTGGTAGGTGTAATAGAGATTATAAAACCTATTGAAACTGTAAGACTAAATGAATTTCAAACCTACAATAAACAAACAATAATTGTTTTAGTAAATGATACTCAAAACAGATTGCATATTAAGTTTATTAAAGGTAAAATAGAAATGCTTGATAAACTGAAAATAGGGCAAAAAGTAAAAGTTTACGGAGACTTAATAAAGAGAGAAGTAAAAACTGATATTCAACATTATTTAGGTTGGAAAATCGAATTAATTACAAATTAAATAATGGAAATTATAGGAAAAATAAAGGTCTTAAATGAGACTCAAAATATAGGTAATAATGGCTTTAGAAAACGTGAAGTTGTTATCACCACAGATGAAAAATATCCACAGCATTTATTCATAGAGTTTACTCAAGAAAAATGTGAACTACTAGATAATTATGCTGTTGGTCAAGATGTAAAAATAAGTATCAATATAAGAGGTAGAGAATGGATTAACCCTGAAGGTGTAGCCAAGTATTTCAACTCTTTTCAAGGTTGGAGAATAGAGCTTTTAAATAGCCAAGAAGCAATTCATAATGCAATACCTCAAGCAGAACAAGCAAGCTTTATAGATGATGACCCAGATAATGACTTGCCATTTTAACCAAATCAATTAATAACTTAAATCTAATATCATGAAGAAAACATTTTTAACATTAATAGCCATTTTATCATTAGTAGCATGTTCAAGTGATGATAATGAGGAACAGCCAACAGTAAGTCAGCCTCATGTAGTAGAGTTTATAACAGGAACTTTAGAGGCTTGGGTGTCAGTTTCTTTGACTACAACTTTAACTTTTGAAGATGGTTCTGAATCAACAATAAATTCAGATTTTGATTATACTAATAATATCGTTAGTGTTGAGATTCCAGAAAACACAGCAAGCTTTGAGCTTGATTTCTATATAGAGGATTCATCACAAGCTAATATGCGTTTTTATGGTTCAGATGATGATGTTACAGTTCATCAAGAAACCATAAATCAGCAAAATTTTCAATATCAATATTCCTTTTAAATAAGGTTGCTTAATAAATATGAGGTAAGTCTTAAAAGTCTGGGTTAAACATAGGTTAAACATTTTTAATAAAAAGTGCTAACAAATGAAATCAAGTGAAAACAAAACAACAGTTAATCTTTTAAAAATCAATCAATTGCAAATAATTGCTAAAAAGTGAAAGTATATTATTACTGACTGTTAATCAGAGGGTCGCTGGTTCGAGCCCAGCCTGAGGAGCTTACAAAGTCTAACA
>CAYPVL010000133.1:0-6148 GCA_964414165.1 uncultured Cognatiyoonia sp. | reverse complement strand
CCTTACCACCGTGCGGGCGCAATCCTATGAAGAGGCGATTGGGCTGGCCATGGACCACGAATACGGCAACGGCACCGCGATCTTCACCCGCGACGGCGATGCGGCACGGGATTTTGCGAACCGGGTGAACGTGGGGATGGTCGGGATCAACGTACCGATCCCCGTGCCGCTGGCCTATCACACCTTTGGCGGTTGGAAGAAATCGGTGTTCGGAGACCTCAATCAGCACGGCCCTGATGCGTTCAAGTTCTACACACGCACCAAAACCGTCACAGCGCGCTGGCCGTCCGGGATTAAAGAAGGCGGTGAATTTTCAATTCCTGTCATGGAGTAAACCAAAGGAAGCACATGCCAGCCAAGCTATCTGTCCTGCCCCGCTACGGGGTGATGTATGTATCCTTCTTTGGGCACGTCAAAGCGACCGAAGGGGTGACCGCATTTGAGGACTACCTTGCGCACCCCGATTTTGCGCCGGGGCAGCAGCACTTGATCGACTTTTCCCAAGCAACAGGGTTTGAGGGCGATTATACCAATCTGATGGCGTTACAGGCACGGCTGATCGAGGCGGTGATGCCCAACCAGCAGGTTTTGTTTGTCTACTGTGCACCAACGCAGCTTGCCGAAGATATGGCGCATCTGTCAGTGACAGCATGGTCAAACGTCAAAAAGGTTGTGATCCGCGTGCTAAAAACCGAGGCCGAGGCAATGGACGTCATCGGCTTATCGGGAATGACTTTCACAGAGTTGTGCGCGACAACGGCTTAGGTCATTTGCCTTTTCTCGGTTAGGCTTGCAGGATCGTTAATGGAGTAAAACCAAATGTCTAAATTAAATCGCCGGTCCGTCCTCAAGCTGGCGGGGCTTGGCGCTGCCCTGCCCTTGATCCCAACACAAGCCGCTGCGGCATCGCACACAGTCACAATCCAGAACTTTGCGTTCAACCCTGCCAACCTGACCATCGCCGCCGGTGACACGGTCACATGGGTGAATGCCGATAACACAGCCCATTCCGCCTTGGACCTGAACGGGGCCTTTGACACCGATCTGATCCAGCCGGGCGGCTCTGCGTCTTTGACTTTTGGCGGGGCTGGCACATTCAACTATCGCTGCGGACCACATCCAAACATGCGGGCCAGCATCACGATTGCCTAAATGCGAAAAGGGGTGCCCATAACAGGCACCCCTTTTTAGCTTTATTCAGAAAGGCTTTGGCTTAGGAAGCCTTGCGACGACGGCCCAGTGCACCGGCACCAGCCATTGCGCCCAACATCAGCAAACCTGTCGCTGGCAGTGGCACAGCAGAGATTTCAGCCGATACGCCAGCCAGCTTAAAGCCAGTGTCCGACCGCGATGCGCCAATTCCGAAGACTGAAGCAGTCACACCATCAAAGATGTTTGCTGCATTCGCATAGCTTGAGCGACCAAGGAAGACGCCGTCAGCAAAGAAATCGAAACGACCGTTAGAGCTGAAGTTATAGCCATTGGTCCAACGGAAGCGTGCACCTGTCAATTCAACAAGCTCTGAACCGAAGTCCAGCAGGATAACTTCGTTTGCACCGTTGCCGTCGACAACATGTTCATCAAACCGGTTCCGCTTGCTGATCAGGCCCCAGTTATTCAGATCGATTGGGGTGTCGTTGAAAGTAACAGTCGATCCAACTGGACGCGGGTTGGAATAGGTTGCGGCTGTTGCGGTAACAGTCAGACCATCATCCTGAAAAGACAAAGATGAAGCGTTGGACTTCCATCCTTTGCCGTCAAACTTAAAGGTCGCGGCTTGCGCACCATTTGCTACGAGGCCAATAACCAACGCAGCGGCCAATTTGGCTACTATTTTCATACTCTTTACTCCATTTACGACCCAACCAGTCGGATTAACAAGGAGTTAATAGCGCAGTGGCAGGAACGCAATTTCTTAGTGTATTTTAGCGAATTTACCTAGCGTCAAGGGAAACAATCCTGCCATGAAAAGCAGACTGAACACCAAAGCGAAACAATGGCCTTCCAAATTTTCTAAGCCTTCCCCTTTGACAAGCCCCGAATCCATAGTCACGATCAAATTAAACAAGTGTTCAATTCATTTGAGGACGCAAGATGGACTTCGCACTCACAGAAGAACAATCCGCAATCTTTGATATGGCCCAGGCCTTCGGAGCAGAGCATATCGCCCCCTTCGCCCGCGACTGGGAAGCACAAGGCACCATCCCCCGCGATCTTTGGCCCAAACTTGCCGCACTTGGCTTTGCGGGGCTTTATGTGTCCGAAGATAATGGCGGCACGGGCCTCTCACGTCTGGATGCCACGTTGGTGTTTGAAGCATTGTCCCAAAGCTGCGCCTCGGTCGCTGCCTTCCTGTCGATCCACAACATGTGCGCCAAAATGATCGACAGTTTCGGATCAGACGATCTGAAAGCGCGCGTCTTGCCCAAAGCACTGACCATGGAAACCGTCCTGTCCTATTGCCTGACAGAGCCTGGCAGCGGGTCAGACGCCGCAGCCCTGAAGACGAAAGCCGAAAAGACGAACGCAGGCTATCGCCTGACCGGCACCAAGGCCTTTATTTCGGGCGGCGGCTATTCTGATGCCTATATCGTCATGGCCCGCACGGGCGATGCTGGGCCCAAAGGCATTTCGGCTTTGCTTGTAGAAGACGGTAGCGACGGCTTGTCCTTTGGCGGGCTTGAGGACAAAATGGGCTGGCGCAGCCAACCGACCCGGCAGGTGCAGCTTGATGGGTGCAACGTGCCCAGCCAGAACCTGCTTGGGGACGAAGGCAAAGGCTTCAACTACGCGATGATGGGGCTGGACGGCGGTCGGTTGAACATCGCCGCCTGCTCGATTGGTGCTGCACAATCTGCCCTTGATCAAACCGTCGCCTATATGAAAGAGCGCCGCGCCTTTGGCAAACCCATCGACCAATTCCAAGGGCTGCAATTCCGGCTGGCGGATGCAGAAATCGCCCTGCAATCGGCGCGCATCTTCCTGCGCCAAGCCGCATGGAAACTGGACCAAGGAACGCCGGATGCGTCCAAGTTCTGCGCCATGGCCAAGAAGCTTTGCACCGAAACGGGGTCAGATGTGGCCGACCAATGCCTACAACTGCACGGCGGCTATGGCTACCTTGGTGACTACGGCATTGAAAAGATCCTGCGCGATTTGCGGGTCCATCAAATCCTTGAGGGCACCAACGAAATCATGCGCCTGATCACCGCGCGCGCCCTGATCAAATGAACGATCTGATTATCCGCACCACTGACAAGGCCGGGCATATCACATTGAACCGGCCAGAGGCGCTGAACGCGTTGACCTACGAGATGGTGCTTGAGATTGAAAATGCGCTGGACGCATGGCGCGACAGCGATCTGACCCTGATCATCATCGACGCGCGCGGCGACAAGGCCTTCTGCGCGGGCGGTGACATCGCCGATATGTACGCCAGCGGCCAACGCGGCGACCTTGCCTATGGGCGCCAGTTCTGGCGCGATGAATACCGGCTGAACGCCAAAATCGCGACCTATCCCAAGCCAATCTTTTCGTTCCTGCAAGGGTTCACCATGGGCGGTGGCGTGGGCGTGGGCTGTCACGCATCCCACCGCATCGTGGGCGACACCAGCCAAATCGCAATGCCCGAATGCACCATCGGCCTTGTCCCCGATGTGGGCGGGTCCTACCTGCTTGCCCGCGCACCGGGCTATATTGGGACCTACCTTGGGCTGACAGGCACGCGGATGAATGCGGCGGATGCGATCACCGCGACCTTTGCCGATCACTTCGTGCCCGAGGCCGATTGGGACCACCTCAAAATCCAGCTGACCACCGGTGATATGACGCTGCCAAAGCACACAGCACCCGGCGGCACGCTAACCAATCTGCGCCCGCAAATTGATGCGGCTTTCAAACACGCCACATTGCAAGATATCCTGCGCGATCTGCCCGCTGACAGCGCGCTCAACACCAAAGCGCTTGGGCGCAACGCACCGCTTGCCATGGCCTGCGCTGTGCAAATCATCGACCGGGTGCGGCAAAACCTGTCGATCCAAACCGCGCTCAGACACGAATACCGCTACACCCACCGGGCCGTGGCCCAGGGCGATTTTATCGAAGGGATCCGGGCTGCGATCATCGACAAAGACCGCAAGCCCTGCTGGAAACACAGCAACCCCATGGACGTCACCGCTGCAGAGGTCGACGCCATGACATCCCCCCTGCAAGAACAGGAGCTTACGTTATGAATATCGCCTTCATCGGTCTTGGTAACATGGGCGCGCCTATGGCCGCGAACCTTGCCAAAATGCACAACGTCACGGGCTTTGATACCGTTGCAAAACCTGCAGGGATCACCCTTGCCGACAGCGCTGCAGCCGCCGCGAACGACGCCGATGTCGTCATCACAATGCTACCAAACGGGGACATCCTGCGCAGCGTCGCCGCCGATATCCATCCGGCAATGACGCCGGGTGCGATCCACCTCGACTGCTCTACCGTCGATGTGGCCAGCGCGCGCACCGTCGCTGCACAAGCCGAACAACACAAGCTACAGGCCATCGACGCGCCCGTCTCTGGCGGTATCGGCGGGGCGACGAACGGCACGCTGACGTTCATGGCCGGTGGCACGCCACAAGCTTTTGCCACCGTCCAGCCCCTGTTTGATATCATGGGGCAAAAGGCTGTGCATTGCGGCGATGCGGGCAACGGACAAGCGGCGAAAATCTGCAACAACATGATCCTTGGGATCACAATGATAGGCACCTGCGAAGCCTTCGCGCTGGCCGACAAACTTGGCCTCGACAGACAAGCGATGTTCGACGTTGTCTCCACCTCATCGGGGTACTCATGGTCCATGAACGCCTACTGCCCCGCCCCGGGTATCGGGCCCACGTCACCTGCCGACAACGACTACACCCCCGGCTTCGCCGCCAGCCTGATGCTCAAAGACCTGCGCTTGTCACAACAAGCCGCAACCGAGGCCGACGCGGACACACCGCTTGGTCAAGCCGCAACCACCCTTTACGAAACTTTCGTGGAAACAGAAAACATGGGCGACAAGGACTTCTCTGCCATGCTCCCCCGCTTTGAAAAACGCACGCGTCCCTAACTCTTTGGTTGTCAAAATATCCCCGCCGGAGGCTCCGCACCCACAACCAACGCAGGCATCAACCAAAGCGGCACCTCACAAATCGCAATCAATAAGAATGCGCGGAAGCGCCCAATTTAACTGTCGGGATCAGCGTGCTGATCCACGACATTCGCGCCATCCGGCAATGCCACACGGGTTTTGTCGCCAAAGATCACGATGCTCTCGCACTCAAGTCCGCTGAGGTCCATGACAGACGTCGGCCGCGCCAGCATCGTGAGGCGCCCGCAAGACCCGGTGACCGTGATCACGGCGCCATCATTGCCGCGCAGGCGCAAGGCGGGCGTGTCCACCGACACGGTAATCACGCCATTCTCGGCCTCGGCGCGAAAGCGCTCCTGAACGCCTAAATCTGCCGTAATCTTGGCCCCGCTAAGCGCTTTCAACTCGCGCACCTCCGGCATCGAGATATTCGCGTCAAAGCGGTCACGTCGCCCATTCGTCCAGATCAGCCAGCGCGTGTTGCGATCAAAGCGGATCCATTCGCCAAACTGTGCCGGGATAAACTGCGCGGGATCACCCCCATCCACCACCGCGCCAAAATCACCCACGCTGATGCGCGCGACGATATCGTTGCGCACTTCGACGGAATGATAATCCGTGAAATCTAGAACAGTTTCGGCGCGCAGTGGCCCGGCGAAAAGCAGAAAGAACAAGACATATTTCATATGACGCGTTTTGCCCCAACGCGGGCCGTAACACAAACCACAAACGCGCTATTCGGCGGCGACTGTCTTGGGCTGCAGCATCAGTTTCAGGTATTTGCCGGTGTAGCTTTCCGCCACTTCGGCCACCTCTTCCGGTGTGCCCAAGGCAACGATCTTGCCACCGCCATCGCCCCCTTCGGGACCAATGTCGATGATGTGATCGGCGGTTTTGACCACATCCAGATTGTGTTCAATCACAATCACCGTGTTCCCCTGATCGACCAATTCATGCAGCACTTCCAACAGTTTGCGCACATCTTCAAAGTGCAGACCCGTCGTCGGTTCATCCAAGATATAAAGCGTGCGC
>CAYPVL010000132.1:0-6368 GCA_964414165.1 uncultured Cognatiyoonia sp. | reverse complement strand
ACCATATCCTTGAGGATTTTGTTCAGCGCATGGCCGATATGCAGATGCCCGTTCGCATAGGGCGGGCCGTCGTGCAGCGTGAAGCTGTCGCGCCCTTTCTTGGCGCGTAGTTGGCCGTAAACATTCAGGTTTTCCCAGCGGGATAACCATTCAGGTTCGCGTTTGGGCAGGCCTGCGCGCATCGGAAAATCAGTGCGGGGCAGGTTCAGGGTATCTTTGTATTCGGGGGTGTCAGCACACATGGCGCGCGTCCTTTGGCAATCTTGCAAAAATGGGGTCAGGGACGGTGCGAAACGCTCAACACCTTTGCCCGGCTGCTCGGTTTCAGAGCGCCGGGGAAATAATTCGTATGGTCCGCAGATACATCATGGGGCGCTTATAGGCCGACCAACCAAAAGCGACAAGTCCCACATATTGCAGCACCCATGTCTTTCTTTGTCCATTCAAACTTCCGCCAAAGGCATCCATTTTTCGCAGCAAAAATGGTAACCCTCTAGCGGCAATAACTTCCGCTGCGATAACGCGCGGTGTCAAAATGGAAATGATCGCGGTGAAACCGGTTCGCCTCTGGTCCAAGCACGGTGCCGAATGGTCCACAGGCCCCGCGCCACATTTTGCGCAGTGCCGTGCCCGCAGCACCTTTGCCCCAATCGCGCAGCAGGGTGATATCCTGCCCTGATTGCGTGCGGATCGCTGCAATGTCGATGGCCCGACCAAAGGCATGTTCTGACAGCCGCCCGGATGCTGCAGAATTGCGGTTCCGGCAGGCGTAATGCGACACGACCCGCATGCTGGCCATTCCGCCCCCGATATCAGCCATCGCCGGCCTTGCCGTGTTGCGCACCCATGTGTTCAGTGCGCCCGCCGTGCGGCAATCGATGGTCGCGGGTGGTGACAGCGTGACCCCGCTGACCGCGCGCACCTGTACGGCCTGCGCGATGCCGCAGGCCCCGCGCCCATTGACCCGGCCAATGACCTTGCCCTGAATTTGCGGATTGCCGCAGACTTGCCCGCGCAAGGCGGCCTGCCGCCGTTCTTCTGCTTGGGTCGCAAAGGCCGCAGGGCGCAGCGTTGGATGGCGCGAAGTTTCGGGCGCGCGCGGGCTGATCCCGAAGAAATCAAGCCCCGCATGTTGCACAGGCCGTGCCTTGGGCCGCAGTGCTGCCGACAGGATCACGTCGGCTGGCGCAAAGGCTGCCACGGTCGCGGGCCGTGCGATGGGCCGCGTGGGCAGGGTGATCGGGGTTGTGCGTGTGCTGATGGCTTGGGTGGAAAAATTGCGCGCCTCAGGGCGTGTGACGTCTTGGGCAATGGCCGCTGATCCGATCAGAGCCAGAAAGAGCGCGGCAAGCCTAGCCATTTGATTTCCCCCCGGGGTCCCGCCCAAAGTTCGGCGCATCCGTATCCTGCCCTGCTTCGATAATCCCGCGCCGGATTGCCCGTGTGCGGGTGAAATAGGCGTGCAGTTCATCCCCATCCCCCTGCCGGATCGCCCGTTGCAGCGCGAAAAGTTCTTCGGTGAAGCGCCCCAGAATTTCCAGCGTCGCATCCTTGTTGGTCAGGAACACATCCCGCCACATGGTCGGGTCCGACGCCGCGATACGCGTAAAATCCCGGAAACCGGCGGCTGAATATTTGATCACTTCGCTGTCTGTGACCCGCCCCAAATCATCGGCCACGCCCACCATCGTATAGGCGATCAGGTGGGGGGTGTGCGACGTGACCGCCAGCACCAGATCGTGGTGGTCTGCGTCCATTTGATCAGTGTTGGCCCCCATCCCCTGCCAAAGCGCTGTGACCTGTGCGACCTTGCCTTCGTCCGCTCCGTCAGGTGGCACGATGATGCACCAGCGGTTGTCAAACAGTTCCGCGAACCCGGATCGCGGCCCGGAATGTTCGGTGCCAGCAAGCGGGTGTGCGGGCACAAAGTGGACGCCTTCGGGCAGATGCGGTGATACCGCGCTGATCACCGCCCGTTTGACCGACCCAACGTCCGAAACTGTCGCCCCCGGTTTCAGCGCTGGCGCAATATCTGCCATCACGTCGCCCATCACACCGACAGGCACACAAAGTACAACAAGATCAGCGTCTTGCACGGCGTCTTTCGCGTGATCATAAACGGTACAAAAGTCAAGCGCACGCGCGATATCGCGGGTTTCTTGTGACCGTGCATAGCCCGTAATTTCACCCGCCAGCCCGCCACGTTTCATCGCCCAAGCCATGGAGGATGCAATCAGCCCAAGCCCGATCAGCGCGACCTTGTCATAGATGACAGCCATCAGCGTTGGCCTTTGAATTGACCGACTGCATGGACGACCCGGCGGCAGGATGCTTCATCCCCGACGGTGATCCGCAGACAGTTCGGCAGCCCATAGCCACCCACTTTGCGCACGATGATACCTTCGGATTTGAGGTGGGCGTCGCAGGCGCTCGCCTCATCCTCATCCGCGAAACGTGCAAGGATGAAGTTCGCCGTAGAAGTATCTGACATAACACCAAGTTCTGCCAACCCATGCGCCATCCAGTCGCGCCATTTGGCGTTCTCGGTTCGGCATTTTTCGGTGTGGTTTGTATCGCGGATCGCGGCCTCGGCGGCGGCGAGCGCTGCGGCGGAAAGGTTGAACGGCCCCCGAATCCGGTTCAGCACGTCGATGATGGGTTTCGGCCCGTAGGCCCAGCCAATCCGCAACCCACCCAACCCGTAGATTTTCGACAGCGTCCGCGTCATCACCACGTTGTCGCGTTTGTTCACAAGGGCCGCGCCCGCGTCATAGCCTTCGACGAATTCCGCATAAGCCCCGTCAAGGACCAGAAGCGCTTGGTCGGGCAGCCCTGCTGCGAGTTTCGCGATAGCTTTCGGGCCGATCATTGTGCCTGTGGGGTTGGCGGGATTGGCGAGGTACACCAGCCGCGTTTTCTTGGTGCAGGCTTTCAGGATCGCGTCGATATCGGTGACCCTGTCCTTTTCTTTCACCACAACCGGCGTCGCCCCGCAGGAATGCGCATAGATCGGGTACATGGAAAAGCCATGCTCGGTGAAGATGATTTCGTCTTTGGGGCCGGCATAGGCTTCGGCCAGCAGTTTGAGCAATTCGCCGGAACCGTTGCCACAGACGATGCGGCCCGCGTCCACTTTCCAGACCTCGCCAATGGCTGCGCGCAAGGGTGCGTGATCTGTTGAGGGGTAGCGGTGCAGGTCGTGGGCCGCCCGCGCGAACGCGTCTTTTGCGGCTTGCGATGGCCCAAGCGGATTTTCGTTGGATGACAGTTTCAGGACGTTTGATTGCCCCTCGACTGTGGATGCACCGCCTTCATAAAGGTCGATGTTCAGGATGCCCGGTTGTGGCTTGATGTGGAGTCCCATGTGGCAGCGTTCCCCTTGCTTGCGCCCGTTCTAGCCGCCCCTTGCACTTAAGGCCAGAGGGTCATGTCGCCAGCACATTGCGGAACTGCCAGGGGTCGCTTTCGTCGATGTCTTCGGGGAAGTGTTCCCAGCGATCCTTGAGCGGGGTCCAGTCGGTATAATGTGCCTCGACCGGGCCAAGGTAGGGGCGCTGCACCTCAAGGCAGCGGGCGTGGTCCATCTCATCGGTTTCCACGATCCCGGCGTTTGGATTTTCCAGCGCCCAAACCATCCCTGCCAGCACCGCCGATGTGACCTGCATGCCAGTGGCGTTTTGGTAAGGTGCGAGCGTTTTGGTTTCCGCATTCGAAAGCCGTGAGCCGTACCAAAGCGCGTTTTTGTCGTGCCCAAAGATCAGCACGCCCAGTTCGTCGATCCCTTCAACGATCTCATCCACGTCAAGGATTTCATGGACCTGCTGCTGCACCCCTGCCCCGAACATTTCGTGCAAAGACAGCACTGCATCGTCGCAAGGATGGTAGGCGTAGTGGACGGTGGGCCGGAAGTCGGGGTTTCCGGCGTCCCCAACGGTGAAATAGTCGGCGATGGACACGCTTTCGTTGTGTGTCACAAGGAACCCGAATTGCGGCCCCGGTGTTGGGCACCATGTATGCACACGCGTGATCGCGCCGGGGCGTTCGAACCAGATCGCAGATTGGCAGCCTGTGTTATAGCTGTGCGCGGTTTCGGGCATCCATGTCTCATGCGTACCCCAGCCAAGTTCGGCTGGTTGGAACCCTTCGGCGATGAACCCTTCGACCGACCATGTGTTCACAAATGTATCGCGCGGGCGCGGGGTGGCGCGGGCTTGCGTGTCGCGTTCAGCGATGTGCACGCCTTTGACCTTGAGGGATTGCATCAGCTTGCCCCAATCTGCGCGCGATTGCGGGGTGGCGGGTTGGCCGAGGTCTTTCGCAAGGGTCAGCAGCCCTTCTTTGACGAACCACGAGACCATGCCGGGATTGGCCCCGCAGCAGGACACGGCTGTTGTCCCGCCGGGGTTGGCCGCTTTTTCGTCCCGCACCCGCTGGCGCAGCGCGTAGTTGGTGCGTTCCGCATTGTCGGTGGTGTCAAAGTAGAAACCGGCCCAGGGTTCGACCACGGTGTCGATGTAGGGCACCCCGATTTCGCGGCAGTATTTCATGAGTGCGAGGGAGTCTGTGTCGACTGACAGGTTCACGCAAAACCCTTTGCCAGGCTCAAGGATATCGCCCAGCAACTGGCGGTAGTTTTCGGGGGTCACATAGTCCTGCACATGTTTGATCTGGTGGTCGCGCAGGAAGTCGGCCTTGGTCGCGTCTGGTTCGATGACGGTGAACTTGGTGCGGTCATAATCAAAGTGCCGTTCGATCAGGGGCCATGTGCCTTTGCCGATAGAGCCAAAGCCGATCATCAGGATGGTGCCGTCGATTTTTGCGTATTTGGGGTGTGTCATGGCCTGCTTCTCACTGCTGGAGTCGCGGCTGTTTAAGGGTTGGGGAGTGGTGGATCAAGATCCACCCTATGTGGGTTGTTTGGGCATTAGCTTGGTTTTTGTCGGTGGTGGGATTTTTGAGTGGGGACCTTCCGGGGGGCATATTTTTGTTCGGAAGAAACAGTTGGGGTGGTTCTTTGCGGGGTGCGGATGCGCGAGATTGCTGAGCGGGGGTGAGGCCCCGTCAGTGATTGTCGGTTTTATAGATGTGGTGAATTCAAGAGGGATCCCATACCTCGTAAAGGTATAGCTCACGCCGCCGCCCACAGTGGGCGGTCCGATGGCACGACCGTGCGGATGGTGTTTGGGCGTCCGGCTGATAGGTCGCCGTGTTTGCGTTCTTGAACCCAAGCGGCAGGGTTTGCACCCATCCGCCCGGTGTTCCCCGGGGAGTGGGTGGGGGTATGCCGCGCGCGGGGTTAATGTGGCGTTGTGGCTGCGTGACGGTGGGGGGGGATGGCTGCTATGCGGACGAAGCTGCCTTTGATCACTTTGCCCTTACGGTCTAGTGTTCCGGAAAATTGAGAGAACCGTAATGCTAAAAATCGCTACGATGTTCACCGAATTGTCCATGCTAGCCTACTGGATCTTGGCTGCGGCCCTTAGTTTAGGTTTGGTCTCAATCAATCCATCCTTGATGTACTCGGACTACCAGAACCCTTTAGTCATTGCATGGAATTGGTCATTTTTTCCCATTGATGTCGCGTTTGCAGTCATCGGACTAACAGCGCGATTTGGTGTCAAGGATGGGAGCTTGCGCTTCAAACTCGAAGTGATTGCGGGAGTCCTGATGTTATGTGCAGGACTTATGGCAATATCCTATTGGACGATAACGGGTGATTTTGATCCTACATGGTGGGGAATGAACCTTTGGCTCATTATACTTGGAGCAACCAACGTGGTTCGAGCTGATCTAACCAAAGCTTGATCATGGTAGGTCTGGGCTCACAGCCGCCATTCCCCCCAAATAAAAAAGGCCGCACCCTCGGGTACGGCCTTGATCTGAGCCCCCCGATCACGTCGGGGATGATCGCACAGCGATCAGTTCTTCGCGTAGAATTCGACGACGAGGTTTGGTTCCATCGTCACTGGGTATGGCACGTCGCCCAGCGTTGGTGTGCGTACGAATTCGCAGGTCATTTTGGCGTGGTCGACGGCCATGTAGTCGGGCACGTCACGCTCGGGCAGTTGAGACGCCACGAGGACCAGTTCCAGCTGCTTGGACTTTTGGCGCACTTCGATCACGTCGCCTTCTTTCACGCGGTAGGACGGGATGTTCACCTTCTTGCCGTTCACTGTCACGTGGCCGTGGTTCACGAACTGGCGTGCCGCAAAGACGGTTGGCACGAACTTGGCGCGGTAAACAACCGCATCAAGGCGGCGTTCCAGCAGACCGATCAAGTTTTCACCCGTGTCGCCTTTGACGCGTTCCGCTTCTGCATAGATGCGGCGGAACTGCTTTTCGGTCAGATCACCATAGTAGCCCTTAAG
>CAYPVL010000131.1:0-6503 GCA_964414165.1 uncultured Cognatiyoonia sp. | reverse complement strand
GCCTTGGGCGAGACGATTGATCTTGATGGGCGGCTTTTGCATCCAAAGGTGCATGGGCAGCGGGCTGATTGGGACATGGCGCTTGATTTGGTGGCATCGAAATTTAGCGCCGCGATTGCAGAACATGGCCCCGAAAGTGTGGCCTTCTATGCCTCCGGCCAACTGCTGACCGAAGACTACTACGTGGCCAACAAGCTGATGAAAGGTTTCATTGGTGCGGCGAATATCGACACGAATTCAAGGCTTTGCATGGCGTCCTCGGTCGCGGGACACAAGCGCGCCTTTGGCACAGACACCGTGCCCGGCACCTATGAAGACCTTGAACAAGCCGACCTGATTGTGCTGGTTGGCTCAAACCTCGCATGGTGTCATCCCGTTCTCTACCAACGGATCGCAGCGGCGAAAGACGCGCGGCCCGCGATGCGTGTCGTCAACATCGACCCACGCCGCACTGCGTCAAGCGATCTGGCGGATATGCACTTGCAAATCGTACCCGACGGGGATGTTGCGCTGTTCAACGGGCTGCTTGCGCATCTGGAAGACAACGGGTGCTTTGATGAACCCTACATCGCAAACCACATCAACGGCATGGCTGAAACAGTCGCCATGGCGCGTGGCACAGATACCGCCGACACCGGGCTGACCCCCCAAGATCTTGCCGCCTTCTACAAGCTTTGGGCGGGCACCGAGAAGGTTGTCACGATCTACAGTCAAGGGGTGAACCAATCGGCATCCGGCACCGATAAGGTCAACGCGATCCTGAATTGTCACCTCGCGACAGGGCGTATCGGCAAACCCGGCATGGGTCCATTCTCGGTCACCGGCCAGCCCAACGCCATGGGCGGGCGCGAGGTGGGGGGACTGGCCAATATGCTGGCCAATCACCTTGAACTTGGGAACGCCGATCACCGCCAAGCCGTGCAGAATTTCTGGAACAGCCCGACAATCTGCACCAAACCGGGGCTGAAGGCGGTCGATCTGTTTCAGGCCTGCGCGGACGGAAAGATCAAGGCGCTTTGGGTTATGTCCACCAATCCTGCCGTATCCTTGCCCGATGCAGACGCGGTTGCCGCAGCAATCAAGAACGTGCCCTTCGTTGTGACCTCTGACATTATGGAGCGCACGGATACCAACGATCTGGCCCACGTGCTGCTGCCCGCCACAGGCTGGGGCGAAAAGGACGGAACGGTCACAAATTCTGAACGGCGCATTTCGCGGCAGCGGGCGTTCTTGCCAGCCCCCGGCGAGGCGCGGCCCGAATGGGCGATCATCAGCGATGTGGCGCAGCGGATGGGGTTAAGCGCAGCATTCGGCTTTGAGACGCCCCGCGATGTGTTTGCAGAATATGTCGCACTTGATGCGGCAGTTTCCCAGTTCCCGCGCGATCTGGACCTAAGCCTGTTTGCAGACGCGGATTACGCCAATCTGATCCCAACCCAATGGCCCCACGACGGAAAGCGCTTTTTCGCAGATGGGCAGTTCTATCACGAAGATGGCAAAGCCAAGATGATCCCCGTGCAGGCCCCGGCGCTGACAAAGCCGCGCTTTGCGCTGAATACCGGGCGCAATCGCGACCAATGGCACACGATGACACGCACAGGCAAAGCGCCGCGCCTTGGGGCGCATCTGGCCGAACCTTATATGGAAATTCACCCACGCGATGCGGCGGACATCAAAGCTGTGCCGGGCAACCTGATCACACTTGCAAGCCCCCGTGGCCGCACGATCCTGCGCGCTTTGATCACCGACCGGGTCGCGCCGGGGCAGCTCTTTGCCCCCATGCACTGGACACGGCAGCGCACAACGCAAGGGGCGATCAACGCAATCACGGCACCGGTGACCGATCCTGTGTCGGGGCAACCGGCGTTGAAGGCAGGGGCCGTAACGGCGGATGTCTTCAAACCCAAATGGTACGGGTTTTTGGCCAGCCTCACAGAACCCAACCCGCAAACGCCCTATGTGGCGATTGCGCGAACACACACCGGTTGGCAGGCCGAACTTGCGGGCAGCAAACATCCAACAGATTGGACGGCGGAGGCGCGCCAGCTTTGTGGAGTTTCCGATGGAGATGCTTCTGTCCAAACGGACCCAACCACAGGAACGCAGCGCATCGCCATCACGTGTGATGGGCAAATTGCAGCACTTTTCTTTGCATCCTCCGATCCAATCATCCTGTCCCGGCCCAGCGTGATTTCGTGCATCGGCACGGACACATTACCGCTGGCCGCCCTTGCCGGGCGCGCACCTGCGGATCAAGCTGATCCCGGCGCGACGGTTTGCGCCTGCTTTAATGTCGGGCGCAACACGTTGCTGGCCGCTGCCGCAAACGGCGCACGCAGCGTTGCAGCACTGGGTGCCGTGACTTGCGCGGGTACGAACTGCGGCTCTTGCAAGCCTGAACTGACGGCACTTCTGGCGGAAGGCACGCTTCCGATGGCCGCCGAATGACCCTTGCACCCTTCGTTCAGATCGTCGCGCGCGGCAAAGGGCGGGCACGGGCCATGACCATGGCCGAGGCGCAAGAGGCGATGACGCTGATCCTGCAAGGACACGCCGCCCCGGAAGCTGTCGGCGCGCTACTGATGGTCATGCGTTTGCGGGGCGAAACGGCAGATGAAATCGCAGGCTTTACCGCCGCTTTGCGCGGGCATGTCGCAGGCACGCTTCCCCAAGCCGATCTTGACTGGCCGTCCTATGCCGCTGGGCGCAGCCGGGGCGCACCGCTGTTTCTGCTGGCGGCAAGACTGGTTGGGCAGGCGGGGTATACTGTGTCGATGCACGGCTGGAATTCGCATCAAGCGCCCGCTGCATCCCTGCGCGAAGCGCTTGATCTGGCGGGGCCGCATGTGCAGTATACGCCGCTTGAAACGCTCAGCCCTGCCGCCTTTGAGTTGCTCAATCTGCGCGATACATTCGGGCTGCGGTCTTGCTTCAACACGGTCCTGCGTATGTGGAACCCAGCACAGGCGCGCGCCAGCGTGCAGGGGGTGTTCCACCCGTCCTACCGCAGCCTGCAAGCCCAAGCCGCAGCGCTATTGGGCGCGCGCGATCTGAGCATCATCAAAGGTGGAGGGGGCGAATTTGAACGGCATCCCTCCAAGGACATCACCGTTTTTGGGCTGCGTGACGGGGAACATATACAAGCGCCTGCAAAGCCCCTCATCGGCGACACCCGCCGCTTGCACGAAACGGATGCTGCCATCGATCTGCGCGCATTGTGGGAAGGGCAGCGCGTAGACCCATTCGCCATCGCTTCCATCACAGGCACCGCCGCCATCGCGCTTTGGACGTTGAAAGCCGCGCCGACACTTGACGCGGCCCACGCCCTTAGCCGCCGTTTATGGGCGGCGCGTCACCAACCAGAAAGCCTTACCGCATGAAAACCTTTCCAATGTTCCTGCAAATGGCAGGCCGCCGCGTTGTGATTATCGGCGGAGGCGAACAAGCCGCCCAGAAAACGCGGCTGATCCTGAAATCTGAAGCGCTTGTGGAACTTTGGGCCCCAAATTTGGATGCAGAACTGGACGGCCTCGCAGCCCAAGGGCGCATCACCCATCACACCGGGGCGATCACGCCGGATATATTTCGCGACACAGCGCTGGTCTTCATCGCAACGGGCTGTCCAGGCATCGACATGGCGCTGCATACGCTGGCCAAGGCGGGTGGCGCGACAGTGAATGTTGTTGACCAGCCGCAGCTTTGTGATGCGATCACTCCGTCAATCGTGGATCGCGATCCGGTTGTTGTGGCGATTGGCACCGAAGGTACGGCCCCTGTTCTCGCACGGCAAATCAAAACCAAACTTGAGGAAACGCTTGAACCACGCCTTGGCGATCTGGCGGGGCTTGCGGGGCGCTTGCGCGGGGCGGCTGCGGCACGGCTTGGGCCACGGGCGCGGCGGGATTTGTGGCGCTGGGTGTTTAATGATGCACCACGCCAGATGTTCACCAGCGGCGCGGAACGGGATGCGGCCAAGCTGATCAAGACGGCGATTGAGACGGGTGAATTCGGGGCCTCAAAGGGCGGCAGCGTTGCCCTTGTCGGTGCCGGGCCCGGGGCAAAAGACCTGATCACGCTACGCGGTGTACAGCGCCTGCAAGAGGCGGACGTGATCTATTACGACCGGCTGCTTGATCCTGAAATCCTTGAACTTGCGCGCCGCGATGCGGAACGGATTTACGTCGGTAAAGCCCCCGGTTGCCATAGCTGGCCGCAAGAAAAGATCACCCAAACGCTGGTCGCCGCAGCCAAGCGTGGGCAGCGCGTGGTACGTCTGAAATGTGGTGATCCCGGCGTTTTTGGGCGGAGCACCGAAGAACTGGACGCGTTGCGCGGGGCGGGCATTCCTGTCGAGGTTGTCCCCGGTGTGACAGCTGCGTGCGCAGCGGCTGCCAGTGCGGGCCATAGCCTGACAGATCGCGGCAAGATCGACACGGTGGTGTTGACAACGGGCCATCGTGAAGACGGCTATACGGTTCCCGATCCGCTACATGACATCAAGCCGGGCACGTGCGTGGCACTCTATATGGCAGTGGGTGCCGCCCCCCAAATTATCGCACACTTAAAGACGCAGCACCCAGACGTGTCATTTGGCGTGCAGATTGCCGCCAAAGCCCAACGCAGCGGGCAAATTCTATGCGACTGCACACTTGAAAATCTTGAAGAGACGATGCGCATCCATAACATTAGGGGGGAAACGATGATTTTCGTGCGATGGCTGCGCGAAAACGCGCGGTCCCAATCCTATGTTACGCGGCTCAGTGCTGCGTCGTAGGTTTCGCTTGATTTGATCATGCCCAAAAAGCGCACCTGTGATTGTGCACAAGCGCAAGCAAACCCAAAGCGCTAGGACGCGCCGACTTTCGAATTCTTTCAGCTTAGCCTTAGTAGGCGGGCTATGACCCCACCAACCGACCTTCAATCAACGCGACCGTTTCATCAACGCCATAAAGCGCGATGAACCCACCAAAACGCGGACCCTGTGAGGCACCAAGCAGCACTTCATAAAGGGCGGTGAACCAACCGCGCAGCGGCTCAAACCCATGCTCTTTGCCAACAGCAAAGACCATCGACTGCAACGCCTCTGCATCCAGCCCGCCGTCCCACACCTTCAGACGCGCGACCAAATCCTCCATCGCCGCCCGTTCCTGCGCATCGGGCGCGCGGTAGGTCTTCGTCGGCTTCACAAAGTCATTGTAATAGCGCACGGCAAAACCTGCGGCCTGATCCATCTGCGGGTTCTTTTCGGCTGACGCTTCAGGCGCATAACGCTGGATAAAGCCCCAAAGGGTTTCCTTATCCTCGGCCCCCGACACGGACGCGAGGTTCAGCAACATCGCAAAAGGGACCACCATATCGGACGCAGGCACGTTATGGCCGTGAATATGATAAACCGGGTTATTCGCACGCCCCGCTGCATCCTGATCGGCATAGGCGCGCAGCTGCTGGTGATACTCATCCACAGCCTTCGGGATCACATCAAAATGCATGCGCTTGGCGGTCTTAGGCTTGAGGTACATGAAATACGACAGGCTTTCGGTGCTGGCATAGCTTAGCCATTGATCAATCGAAATGCCGTTGCCCGATGATTTGGAAATCTTCTGACCGTTTTCATCCAAAAACAGCTCATATGAAAAATGCTCTGGCTTGCGCCCGCCCAAAATCTCGCAAATGCGATCATAGATGGCGGTGTTTGTGGCATGTTCCTTGCCGTACATCTCGAAATCAACATCCAAAGCGGCCCAGCGCGCGCCAAAATCCGGCTTCCACTGCAATTTCACATTGCCACCGGTGACAGGCAGGGTCCATTCGCGGCCATCCTCATCATCAAAGGTGACCGTGTGGTTGACCGGATCAACATGCTTCATCGGCACATAAAGCACCCGGCCCGTTTCAGGATGGATCGGCAGAAAGATCGAATAGGTCGCTGCGCGTTCTTCGCGCAAAGACTTCAGCATGACCTTCATCACCTCATCATAACGCTCACAGGCGCGCTTGAGGATCACATCAAACTGACCGGTCTGATAAAACTGCTTGGCGGAATAGAACTCATACTCGAACCCAAAGGTATCCAAGAACCGACGCAGCATCGCGTTGTTATGATCGCCAAAGCTGTCATATTCGCCAAACGGATCAGGGACCGACGTCAGGGGTTTATGCATATGCTTGGCCAGTTCCGCTTGGTTCGGCACATTGCCCGGCACTTTGCGCATGCCGTCCAGATCGTCGGAAAAGCAGATCAGCTTGGTCGGAATGTCGGAAATCACCTCGAACGCGCGGCGGATCATCGTGGTGCGCAGCACCTCACCAAAGGTGCCGATATGGGGCAGGCCTGAGGGGCCATAGCCTGTCTCAAACAAGACATAGCCCTTCTCGGGTGCCTTCTTTTCATAGCGTTTCAACAGACGACGCGCCTCTTCAAAGGGCCAGGCCTTAGAGGTCATCGCTGCATCACGCATAGAAGTCATGTCTTAAACTCTCAAATGAATCAGGTGCCCCCGTGA
>CAYPVL010000130.1:0-6547 GCA_964414165.1 uncultured Cognatiyoonia sp. | reverse complement strand
GCTTCGATCTCATCAATGCGCGCCACATCGAATTCGACATCCTTCGCTTTCCAGACCGCTTCGGCGTTTTCTTTCTGGATCACGCCAAGCTTGGCCATCGCGTCACAGGCGTGCGCCTCGATCTCGTACCAGATTTTGAACTTGGTGGCAGGTTCCCAGATGGCAGTCATTTCAGGGCGAGAATAGCGAGGGATCATGGATTGGAACCTTTTTGTGATTGGGCAGCCGCGTTAGGGGCGTCATAATGGGGTGCGGGATAAGCCTCAAGGAGGGAATGATGCGTTTTGTGGCGGTAATAGCGATGTTGGCGGGGCCGGCGGCGGCCCAAGACTGGATACCGGTCTTTGATGATGCACAAATCACGTCCACCTTGGCCGGGCGGGTTGTGATTTATGATGCATACACATCGCAAAATTTCGGGGCGAACGGGGATACACGCTATATCACCGAACGGGTCAGCGACGGACGCTGGACCGCGCGTGGCGGGCAATATTGCAGCCAATGGCCGCCCTCAGATCGTTGGGATTGTTATGACATTCAGCTGCGGGGTGATCAGATAAAATTTGTCGCGGCGGATCGGGCTGAAAGTGTCGGGACGTTTCAGAAGTAATGCGCGCCCGTGATGATTTTCTTGGGGACTGGCATATCTCGCGCCGGATCACCGATCGCTTTGCCGATCAGCTTGGCACGCTTGAAGGTGTGGCGGTGCTGCGGGCTGAGGGGGCGAAGGGTCTGATCTATGAAGAGACCGGTACGCTTTTGCTTGGGACGGCTGCGCCAATGCAGGCGAACCGATCCTATCTGTGGACATTCGGCCCGGATGCTGTCGCCGTTCGTTTTGCCAATGGTGATCCGTTTCACGACTTCGCCCCTGATGGGCAAAGTCAGGGGAGTGATCATCTGTGCGGGGCAGACATGTATAAAGTCAGCTATGATTTCCGTGACTGGCCTGCGTGGACCGCAACATGGTCGGTTGCAGGCCCGGCCAAAGACTACACAATGCGCACGCGCTACGCTCGGCCTTGAATTTACCTATGGTCTTGCCCTTCCTGCACCGCTGGGGCACTTAAGGGCAAAGATGAAACAAAGGGGAGAGCGCTGATGGCCCTCACATATCAAGATTCCGTCCTGACAGAGGCCTTTGGCCCAACCGAGGGCACCGCCTTGCGCATTAAGCAGGCGGCGATGATCGTTCTTGGGATTGCTGCTTTGGCGATCATGGCGAAAATTCAGGTGTTTCTGCCCGGTAATCCCGTGCCGATCACTCTGACGACATTTGGTGTGCTGACCATCGGTGCTGCCTATGGCGCACGTCTTGGTCTGATCACCGTGCTTGGTTATCTGGCGCTGGGCGCGATGGGCGCGACTGTTTTCGCCGGTGAGAAAGCGGGCCTGACTTATATGATGGGCGGCACGGGGGGCTATCTGGTGGGCTATGCATTGGCCGCCGCTGCCCTTGGATATGTGGCCCGCATGGGCTGGGACCGCAATGTATTCCTGATGGCGTTTGCGATGTTGATCGGCAACGCGCTGATTTATGTTCCCGGCCTTTTGTGGCTGAACCAGTTCGCATCCGGTTGGGCGCAGACAATGGAATGGGGCATCACGCCATTCCTGATTGGCGATGCGCTAAAGCTTGGTCTGGCGGCGTTGATCGTGCCGGGCCTTTGGAAGCTGATTGGCAAAGCGCGCACTTAAGCGGCGACGCTGTTGCTAAAATGAAAGGCGCAGCCGGTGGCTGCGCCTTATTTCTTTTGTGGCCTGCGTTGCTTGTGTTCTCGCATCATGGGGCGTCTTGGGCGCGGCGTCTGTTGCACATGCCTCCGGCGGGCGTATTTGAGAAAAAGCGCGGGATTAGGCGAGGCTGGTGGAGACCGCAGCGCTTGCTTCCAGCGTTTTGTGAACGGGGCATTTGTCTGCGATTTCAAGCAGGCGTTGGCGTTGATCCGCATCAAGGTCACCATTTAGCGTGATCAACCGGTTGAAATGGTCGATCTTCTGGCCGTCACTGTGGGTTTTTGAGTGGCTGACGTCGACACTGATTCCGGTCACGTCCCAGCCTTTGCGCCGTGCATACATGCGGATCGTCATGGATGTGCAGGTCCCTAGTGAAGCAGAGAGGAAGCCGTATGGTGTCAGCCCTTGATTGCTGCCCCCCACGCTTGCCGGTTCATCGCCCAGCAGGTGATGGGCCCCGGATTGCACGTCTTGCAGGAAACCGCCCGGATCAGCTTCGGTAACGCGCAGAACACCTTCGGGGACATCGTCTTTTTGGGCAGCTTCCGGCAGGTCGATATAGCGCTGCGCCCAAGTGGCGATCGTGTCGGCGGCATAAGCTGCATCTTTTGCATCGCTGACAAGGTGGTCGGCCCCGTCCAGGGTGACAAAACTTTTGGGGTGTCTGGCGGCGGTGTAGATTTGCGTGGCGTTTTCAATGCCGACTGTTTGATCCAAGGGCGCGTGCAAGACCAGAAGTGCGGCGTGCAGCGTGCCAACGGCTTTGGTAAGCGAGGCTTGGGTGACGTCATCCACAAACTCTTTACCGATGGTGAAGGGGCGCCCGGCAAGCGACACTTCTGCCTTTCCATCCCGTTCAATCGCCGGAAGGGCGCTGGCGAAATTATGGGTGACGTGGCCGGGATCAAAGGGCGCACCGATCGTGACCACGCCTTTGATCCCCGCCATGTCAGGCGCGGCTTTCAGCACGGCAGCGCCGCCAAGCGAGTGGCCGATGATCAAAGACGGGGGCATGCCCGCATCGTCCAACGCCTTGGCCGCTGCATGCAGATCATTGACGTTGGAGGTAAAGCTGGTGTCTGCAAAATCCCCCTCGGATGCGCCAAGCCCGGTGAAATCAAAGCGCAGCACGGCAATGCCCATCGCCGCAAGCCGCGTGGCGATCCGTTTGGCGGCGCTGATATCTTTGGAGCAGGTAAAGCAATGGGCAAAGATGGCCGTGGCCAGTTGCGGACCTGCGGGGCGTTCAAGGCGACCTGCAAGTGTGTGGCCTGAATGGCCGGGGAAGGGGAATATTTCTGTCGGCATTGGGTCGCTCCTTGGTTGGCCGTAAATTGCGCACCAAGGGGCTTTCGTGCAACCAAAGTTGCACAGCGTCACGCAGAGGTGAAATTTAGAAATCTTGGGTCAGGCGCGGATCAAAGGGGTATTTTGTCAGGTTCTCAAAGCCGTCTTCTGTGATCAGCACCTGATCTTCAAGCTTGATAGAAAAGTCGCCACCCTCAGGGCTGATCAGCGCCTCAACACAAAGTGTCATACCGGGAAGGATTGGATGATCAAAGGCCCCATCGACAGCCTTGTCGGGGTAGGCAAGCAGGGGCCATTCATCGCAAAGACCGACCCCATGGATGAAACAGCCGTATTTCAAAGCTTGCATATGGTCGGGCAGTTTGTGGCAATTTGCGATCAGGTCAGGGATCATGACGCCGGGTTTCAGCATCTCCATGTTCGTTTGGATATGTTCGATTCCGATCTTCATCGCCTCGATCATATCGGGGCGCGGCTTTTCATCGCCGATCCACCATGTCCGGCTAATATCGACGCAAATGCCATAGGCACCAATCAGATCGGTATCAAAGGCGACGATTTCGTTGTTCTGCACAATGCGCGGCCCGCATTCCTGAAACCATGGATTGGTACGCGGGCCGGATGACAAAAGCCGCGTTTCGATCCATTCGCCGCCGCGCTTGATGTTTTCAGCATGCAGCACGGCCCAGATATCATCTTCGGACACGTTGCCCCTTGGCACATTTGTGCGGGCGAAATCTTCCATCGCGAAGCATGCCTTTTCGCAAGCATCCGACGCGCAGCGCATCGCAAGGATTTCATCGGGTCCTTTGATGGATCGGGCGTGTTCGGTGCATTCCTCACCCTCAAGCACGTCAAAACCGCGCGCCTCAAGGCTGCGCAGGCCGGATACCATAATCTTGTCGACACCCAGCTTCATATTGCTGCCAGCATGTTCGCGCATCAAATCGCGCACTTGGGCGGTGAAACTATCTGCGGCCTCTGCGCCCCTATCTCCATTTGAGAAATAGAACATCGACGCGCCCGACCGGCTTTCGCGCACCAGCGGGTTATAATCTGCAAGGAAGGGCGCGTTCTTGTAATCCCAGATCACCATATAGCCGTCCGCACAGACCAGACAGGCGCGGAACGGGTTATGGGTGTTCCACAGCTGCATATTCGTGGTGTCGGTCGCATAGCGGATGTTGAGCGGGTCGAACATCAAAAGGCCGCCCCAGCCACGCGCATTCACTGCATCCACAAGGCGTTGCAGCCGGTAGGCGCGCATCCTCGCAAGGTCAGGAAGGACCAGACCCGCGTCTTCCCATTCGCGAAATGCAAGCTGGGTCGGGCCGATTTCGACGCGGTCATTGTCGTTGGGGGTGCCATCGGGCAAGTGTGTGCCTTTGGTCGGATCAATCTTGCGGGTATCGCGATAATGCTGGTTCATGGCGGGCCTCCCTTCTTTGGATGATGAAAGAATGAGGTTGCGTAAATCCGTTCTGAAATCGACAAATTCATGTCCAGACTGGCCGCTTTAAGCGTGAAACAGGTCAAGAAAGCCCCTTTTCCGTTTCTTTTGAATGTAAATATGGCCCCCGAAGGGTCCGCATTCTTCAATCAGCGCAGGTGTCCAAAGCAAGGTGGAGCCAGCCCAAAGGACGCGTTAGTTTGCAAGCACCGCCAAGCGGTTCAACCCAGCTTCTAACGCGGATACGCACAAGCCGTGGTGCGCGGTCCCAACCCCATCATGTAGTATCGCCATTGCCGCGCTGTGGGGCATCGCTGCGCGGTAAGGGCGATCAGCGGTTAGCGCATCATAAACATCGGCGGTGGCAAGGATCATCGCTTCAAAGCACAGATCTTCAGCCGTTAACCCTTCGGGATAGCCTGTTCCGTCAAGGCGTTCGTGATGCCCGCCTGCGACTATCGCAAGGTCGGCAAAGGCACTGACCCGCGACAGGATCGCGATGGTATGGGCTGGGTGGTCGCGGATTGAGCGCCATTCTTCCTCCGTCGGGCGGCCCGGTTTGTCGAGGATCTGATTGCTGACTGCCAATTTACCAATGTCATGCAAAAGGGCGGCACGGCGCAACCAACGGCGATGCGCGGCACCCAGACCCAGTTCTTCGGCAATGACATCGGCATAAAGTGTCACGCGCCGACTATGGTCCGCCGTGTAGGGGCTTTTGGCATCAATCACATCGGCGAAGGCTTCGGCGATATCATCAAGATAGGCTTCATCAATCTCAAATGACGGGGCTTGCGGGGCCATGGCATAGACCGCAGTGGCGATTTCGGGGTCGTCTTGGCTGATCCAAAAGGTATCGGCGGCGGCTGCTTTTTCGAATGCGGCGACGATATTGGGATCAAACCAGCCCCCCGCACGGCGGCGCGCCTCTGCCAAGGCGGCATCCGGGCCGCTTTCTTGGTGATACACATCGACAACTTGGCACAGAAGTGCGATCCGCGCCGCCAAGGGAATTTGCACAGATGCCAGCCCAAGCGGTTTGCCCCCGCCATCCCAATGTTCATCCAATGCCCTGATCCCATCCTGCACCGCTGGCGAAAAGCGCAATTTGGCGGCGATATCAGCCCCTTTGTGACAGCGCGTTTCGATCAATTCGCGGCTAAATTGGTCACCATTGCGCAAGTTGTACAGCGTCGCCCTGATCCGTTCGGCCAATCCCGCCTGCAACCCGGTTTGCTGGATCACCAAGCGCAGAACCGCACTGAGACCGCTGCCAATCTTTCGATACTCTCGTTTGAAGGAAATATCATCGGCCAGATACAGCGCGCTGATGCGGGCGGCGTTGCTGGAACAACCAAGGTCTTTCATCATCAAGGTGTAGTAAAGATCGGCCCGCGCCTCATCCGTCATCTTAAGCTGCGCGGCGATCTGCATTCCCATCCAGGTGCAACGGATCGCATGCCCGGCCGGCTGGCCTGCGGTCATATCGATGGCATGGCTCAGCGCGCCAAGGATTTCATGCAGCGCAACCTGCGGCTGCCGCGCCTTACAGGCGGCGATATAATGAAAGTGCCCGGGCAAAAGGGTTGAAAAACGCGACATGCACCGTTCACTAACCCAACGGGGTTAAAGAAGCGCCAACACCACCAAAAAAGGGCACCCCTAGCAGGGTGCCCTTTGTCTTTGCGTAGGGTGGGCAATTTGCCCACCGCCAGCCTTAGCAGCTGTAGTACAGTTTGTACTCAACAGGGTGTGGGCAGTGCTCGTATTCGTAGACTTCTTCCCACTTCAGATCCATGTAGCCCTGCAGCTGGTCTTTGGTGAAGACGTCGCCTTGCAGCAGGAAGTCGTGATCGGCTTCCAGTGCTTCAAGTGCTTCGCGCAAAGAACCACAGACTGTTGGGATCGCAGCCAGTTCTTCTGGTGGCAGATCATAAAGATCTTTGTCCGAAGACGGGCCCGGATCGATCTTGTTCTTGATGCCGTCAAGGCCAGCCATCAACAGCGCTGAGAAGCACAGGTATGGGTTGGCTGCCGGATCAGGGAAGCGGG
>CAYPVL010000129.1:0-6803 GCA_964414165.1 uncultured Cognatiyoonia sp. | reverse complement strand
CGAAGACCACGGTGATCCCCAACTCATGGGCGAGGTTCGTGATTTCAAACTGCAGGGTTTCGCGCAGTTGCTTATCAAGCGCACCAAGAGGTTCGTCCATCAGCACGAGTTCGGGTTCAAAGACAAGGGCGCGCGAAAGCGCGATCCGCTGTTGCTGCCCGCCCGACAGTTGGGCGGGGCGACGCGATGCGAAGTCCTGCATCTGCACCATGCCAAGGGCGCGCATGACCTTCTCTTCCTGTACGGCCTTGGTCATCTTGCGGACTTGCAGCGGAAAGGCGAGGTTTTCAGCCACGGTCATATGCGGAAACAGCGCATAGTTTTGAAACACCATGCCAATGCCGCGTTTATGGGGCGGGATGTTATTGATCGACGTCCCATCAAGGCGAATTTCGCCGTGGGTCGCGGTTTCAAACCCAGCCAGCATCATCAGGCAGGTGGTCTTGCCAGACCCAGATGGGCCAAGCATCGTCAGGAATTCGCCTTTCGGCATCGACAGGTTCAGATCTTTGACGACAAGGTTTTCCCCGTCATAGCTTTTCTGGACACGTTCAAATTCAACGAATGCAGCGTCATTGTTTGCAGACACGCAAAACCCCCTTTGGATGGTGCCGAGTGGCGCACCGATCAGTTCGCAGAACTAAAACAATGCTGAGAGGTGATTGCAAGTAAGTTTGCAAATAGTCGGCAAACCCGCGCCATACAGGTCAAATGCCCGCGAAACACCACTTGATCAGGCCAAATACCGGCATGCGGGCCCTAAGCCGTGGCAAAGATATCGTTAAGATGTGGTGGCAGTTCGCACCATGGGACGACAGAGCGCGCGGTGGCCCCATAGTTAAAATTGGGGTGCTGTGCTGTCGCCGATGGAAACACTGTGCAAAGCGCATCCAACTGTGCAGAGGCAAGGGCTTTCGTGGCGCAGGGGCCGGGATAAAAACTTTCGGATGGGATGCCGTCACCATAAATGATCTGGTGCGCGGCAAAAAGCAGATGAATATAGGTCACTGACCTGACACCCCGCGCTTGCCTGACCGTGCCGCCCTTCATCCGCGACAAATGGATCGCGCGCACCAGCTTTTCATGGCCACCGCATTTTATCAGCATCCCGTGTTGCGGGGACACAAAGACCGGGACATCATTGCCAAACACGCCGGGCGCGAAGCGGATCGGGCGCAAGCGGGGAGCGGCCAAAAGGTCCGCAGCGGCCAAGCGGCGCACACCGATCCAAAGGATCGGCTGGGGGCCATTGTCACGCGTGGTGACAAGCTGACCCACCTTAAGATCGGTGATAGGTCTATCGCCTTGGGGTGTCGCGATCAGGGTTCCCGCACAAAAACAGGGGATACCTGCAGATAAAAGTTGCGCATTTGACGACATGCTTGCAACGGGGGCCCCTTGCAGCAAAATGCTTTCGCCTTCGGGAAATGTAAGACGGGCAAAGCCCCCATCATCGGTGACCGTGACATCATTTACATTGACTGGATTGCCATCCAGATCACGCAGGGCACTGACATCCAGCTGATCGTTATATAGGCCATCAGCATCATCATCGCCGATATCAAAATCGGTCACCGTGTCATCACCGCCGGTGCGCGCGAAGACGATCACATCATCGCCAAGCCCCCCGGTTACGGTGTCAGCCCCCGCTCCACCAGTAAGCGTGTCGGATCCGTCCCCCCCAAAAAGCGTATCCCCACTGGCATTGCCAACAAGAACATCATTGCCATCGCCGCCAAACAACGTGTCGTTGGTGTTGGCCCCGGTGATCGTATCATTGCCCGCATCGCCATGAAGCTGGTCGCCAAAAGTAGCGGTTTCATCCGTGGTCGAAATGACATCATCACCATCGCCACCGAAAACTGTATCAAATGACTGGCGTGTCGTAATCGTGTCGTTGCCCGCGCCACCATAAATCGTGTCCTGATCCGGCCCGCCGCCACCTGTGCCGATAAACGTATCATTCCCAGCCCCCAGAAAAATAGTGTCAGGAGAGGTGACAAAACCAGCAACAGTCGCATTTTCATCCGACACCCGGTCATCGCCTGCACCAGCATCAATGCTGTCACGCCCAAGGCCGCCCAGGATGCTGTCATTGCCAGCCCCGCCTGTGACAACATCTTCGCCCGCACCGGAAATGATCGTTTGATCCGCGCTGCTTGCGCTTGCATCTATTGTGTCGTTACCCGAAGAGGTTTCGATCGCTTCAATATCGTCAAACGTGCCTGTGGTTGCACCAGCGTTCTGCGTGTAGGTGCCATCTTCTGCATCATTGAACGTAACAGAAACATCACTGGCGCTGACAAATCGTATGCGATCATTATCCGTGCCGCCCGAGCCGCCAAATATAGCGTCGGCCCCGGCACTGGATGAAAGTTCAAAGCTGTCCGCCCCGCTTTCACCGAAAAGCGTGTCATTGCCGCGTTGGCCTTGGATAAGATCATCACCATTTCCAGCAAACACGGTATCATTGCCGTCATTTCCAAAAATGGAGTCGGCACCGTCAAAACCATTGATGTCATCATCGCCAACTGTCCCGTTCAGAGTATCGGAACCGGCTGTGCCATTGATGGTCGCCATAGGGGAACATATCCAACGCGTTGCAAGAAACAACTGCACTGTGTCAAAGCGCACCTAATTTTAGGTAAATATGCTTTGATTTCGGGAAAGATATGGTGCGGATGAAACGGACAAACCAAAACCTTCCAAACGCGCGCCGTTTCTGCCGAAACGTCTGTGGTGCAGATGAAGGGAGCAATCTCGAACCGCGTAAGCTCTCATCGTTTCTGCGAAACGACGGCCGCCCAGCACGGTGTTGGGATGTTGTGCGTTTCTGTTGAAACGTCTGTGGTGCGGTCGGGGGGACTCGAACCCCCACGAGTGTTACCTCACAGCGACCTCAACGCTGCGCGTCTACCAATTCCGCCACGACCGCAGGTCTTAGGCTGGGCCGCGTATAGAACAGCCCCCCAGACTTGCCAAGAGGGAAATCACCCATCCTAGCCCGCGACTGCAGACAAGGCCGACAGGTGCGGTGCAAGCGTGCGGAAGGCGGCAAAATCCCTTGCCTGCTGCCCATAGCTGGCATCCGCGCAGGGCTGTCCCAGCACCGGGAAAAGCGTTGTCAGTTCATCCAGTTCTGCAGGGCGTAATGACGCCAGCGCTTGGGGACCGGGGTAGAAGCTTTCGCTCCAGATGCCGCCGGACATAATGACCTGATGCGCCTCAAACATCAGGTGTACATAGGTCACGCCCCCCACCCCGTGGGCGACGCGCACCTTGCCCCCTTTGATGCGCGCCAGATGTCGGGCGCGCACAAAGGTTTCGCCCCCCTGTTCCACACGATCCTGCAGCAAAAGCCCGTGTTGTGGGGAAAACAGCACCGGATCTTCGTTGCCAAAGGTACCGGGGGCCACATGGACCGGGCGCAGCTTGGGCATTGCAAGCAGGTCTTTGCGCCCAAGTCTGCGCTGTCCGGCCCAAATGATGGGTTGCAGGCCATTGTCACGGGTCATCACCAGATCGCCGGGGCGCAAAACCTCGACCGGGATCGGGCCGCGCGGCGTGAGGATGGGCGTACCGGCGGTGAAACAGGGAATACCCGCAGACATAAGCTGCGCAGGGGTGGACATGCTGGCCACGGGCACACCTTGGAGCAGGATGCTTTCACCTTCGGGAAAATTCAGCCGGGCAAAACCCCCGTCATTCACGACCGTCACATCGCTGACTTTGACCGGGTTGCCATCCAAATCGCGCAGGGCGCTGACGTCTAGCTGATCGTTGGTAAAGCCATCCGCATCCGTATCCGCAATATCAAAATCGGTGACGATATCTGCGCTGCCATCGCGCCCGAAGATGAACGTATCATCGCCAGCACCCCCCGTAAGGGTGTCATTGCCAGCACCACCTTCAAGCGTATCGGCACCCGCATCTCCAAACAGGTTATCAGCGCCATCGCCGCCCTGAACAATGTCATTCCCGTCACCGGCATAGATGTCATCATTGCCAGCCTCGCCGCGCAGGGTGTCATCCCCCCCCGCGCCTTCGATGTAATCAAGGTCATCGCCCCCGTAGACGTCGTCGCCACCGCCCCGCCCAAAGAACAAATCATTGCCCGTACCACCGAAAAATGTTGATCGGTCCGTGACAGCAGAACTGTAGGTGTCAAAAGTATCGCTTCCGGCACCGCCATAGACGGTATCCGCGCCCCCACGCCCTTCGAAATAGTCGTTCCCTGCATCCCCGAAAAGCGTGTCATTCCCGGTGCTGCTTCGCAGGTCATCATCGCCGATCCCGCCATAGGCGATATTATTCCCCAAGCCGACACGCAGAAGATCATTCCCGCTGCCACCAAAAACAGAATCGTTGCCATCACCGGCAAAAATCGTGTCATTGCCGCCCTCTCCGCTGAGGCTATTGTCGAAATTGCCTGTGGCAGTGATGATGTTCGTATTCGCATCACCGACCACACCCGAAGCGGCATCAATAATCGTCACATTTTCAATGCTGCTTAGAACATCGCGGTTATCACCGGCCCACGTGACCCGACCAATGGATAGGTCGACAACATGCCCGACATTAAAGAAACCGACGCTGCCATCCAAAGCATAAGTATCAGTACCCGCGCCGCCATCAATCGTCGTAATTTCGGCTGCGCTTGTTTGATTAACATTGGCAATGAAATCATCACCAGCGCCACCCGCAACACTATCCGCATCAAACCGATGAGAGATGGTATCAGCACCATCCCCGCCAAAGATCGTGTCGTTCCCATCACTCGCTGCGACCGTATCATTGCCGACACCAGCAAAAATCGTGTCATCACCAGTTCCAGCGGTAACCGTATCGGCACCGTCACCCGCCAGAATGATGTTGCCTGAATCATCGACCACGTCGCCATCCACATCGACATAGCCGACATTAATGACATCGTCGCCGCCGGTGCCGTCAATCGTCACCGGAGGGGTCGCATAGGTCC
This sequence comes from uncultured Cognatiyoonia sp., assembly GCA_964414165.1. Taxonomy (GTDB): domain Bacteria; phylum Pseudomonadota; class Alphaproteobacteria; order Rhodobacterales; family Rhodobacteraceae; genus Cognatiyoonia. Next base: position 1,825 of record CAYPVL010000129.1, on the reverse strand, counting down.
CATCAACGCGATCCGCATCAAGACCGCCTGAGTCACTGACGACGGTCAAAATATCAATTGACTCGATCGGTTTGGCTTCAAGCTCTGACTGAGAGGAACCAGGGTTTTCCGCAGGGGCAAGATAGGTATTCCCTGCCGTATCCTGAAAAATCTCGACAATCAGCGAGTCGTTCGTCCCATCAGAATAGTTGAGCGTCACAAAATACCGGCCCCGCGCGTCAAAAATCTGATCGGGGCCGCCATCGATGCGAAACTCATCGTTCGTGACAAGGTTATCCGTATCATAGGCCAGATTGTTGCCGCCACTGAACCCCGCTGTTCCGGGCGACAGCGTCTGGATTTCATTATAAAGGGGGGCTGCCGCGCTTCCGATTGTCAGCCCGACAAGGGCATTCGCGTTTTCTGCAACTGAATTGCCTTCGACCGTATCCAGATCGGCCTGTACACCCAGCGAAAATACCTTGAACGTCGTTGGCATTGTCTAGACCCCGCGCAGCTTGGCGGGCATATCTGCGCAAGCGACGCCAAAGACATCGCGATCAAAGCACGGCTTTCGAGCATGAAAAAACATGGTGACCTGTGGTTGTTCCGGTTCAACCCCCGATTAATCATGCTGACGCTAATTTAACGTAAATAAGAAAGATTGCAGTTCTGACCCGTGCGCACTACCTCAGACCTATGTCTGACGTTGAATGGCGCATCTCACCCGGGCTGACCCCTTATGCAGACGCCCTTGCCCTGATGGAGGCGCGGGTGAATGACATCGCACAAGGCACCGCGCCCGAGCTGATCTGGCTTGTCGAACATCCGCCCCTTTATACCGCAGGCACCTCTGCCAAGCCTGCCGATCTGGTCGACCCCGACCGCTTTCCGGTATTCGAGGCCCGGCGCGGCGGTGAATACACCTACCACGGCCCCGGCCAGCGGGTTGTTTATGTGATGCTGGACGTGGGCAAGCGCGGACGCGACGTGCGCAAATTCGTGGCCGATCTTGAGGGCTGGATCATCGCAACCCTTGATCAGTTTAACGTCAAGGGCGAACGGCGGAAGGGCCGCGTCGGCGTCTGGGTCATGCGCGATGACAAGCCTTTGACGGCGGCGGGCGCAAAACCCGAAGACAAAATCGCCGCCCTCGGCATCCGCCTGCGCAAATGGGTGAGTTTTCATGGGCTGTCGATCAATGTGGAACCCGACCTTTCACACTTCACCGGAATCGTGCCCTGCGGGATCAGCGAACATGGGGTGACATCGCTGGTCGACCTCGGGCTGCCGGTGACGATGGACGATGTGGATGTGGCGTTGAGGAAGACCTTTGAGGGGGTGTTTCGGGAATAAGGGGACCGCGCCGCGCAATGAGGTGTTGCCTGTTGCAAGGGAAGACCCACCAAGAATTTGGCAATGTCCCCTTTGCGGACAAAGCGGACATTGACTAGGGTTTGTTATGACCCGCTACTCTCAAAATCTATACCGGTACGGGCTGCCATCGAGTTCAACATATCATGCACGTCAGTGCTCAGTTTTTTGTCGCCAGAAATCACTATGCGAAGCGGGCTAAGTACATCGGAAAGCCCCAACTGCTTTGGAGAAAAATGAAGCGTGACTGAGTTACCCGCTACTTCAATTCGATGAATGACCTTATATGCACCATGGCTTTGGTCGTTGATCTCAAAGTATACGCCATCCATGCCAAGGTCATGGTCCTGCGCATCAAATTCAGATGCAAGCTGCAACATTACATAGTCGTCTGAAGCATCTTTAGAGTTACCAAAATGAGGTGCCCCTAGTTTCCTAGACACCTGCCTTTTCCAGTTTGCGCTGTCTGTTC
>CAYPVL010000128.1:0-6983 GCA_964414165.1 uncultured Cognatiyoonia sp. | reverse complement strand
CGACAAAGGCACCCAAAGCATCCTTGATCTGATCATCCGAGGGGCGCTGATCACTCTCTTCAATTACCTCGCCTTCGGCATCATCGGTATTCGTCGCCTGACCTAGGCGCACGGTAAAGGTATAGGCCTTCAAAGCATCGGTCACATAAGGGACAGTCTTCGTCGCCTCACCCAATGCGACAGCCAAAACACCCGTCGCATCAGGGTCCAAAGTGCCCGCATGGCCCGCCTTCTTGGCATCCATCGCCCACTTCACCTTGTTGACCACAGCGGTCGAGGTAATCCCGGCGGGTTTATCCACCACCAACCAGCCCGAAATATCGCGGCCCTTGCGCTTGCGTGCCATGAGAGGCCCTCTACTTTTTCACAACGCCGACAATCGGCCCCAACTGCCAGCCGAAATCCGACCGGTTCAGATCGGGCGCATATAGGCGCGAGACTTTGCCGTCAAAGTAAAGTGCGTTGTCCACGCCCAAGTAATCCCGAAACAGGCTGCCAAAGTCATGAAAATTCACCGGCTCATTGGAAATAGCAAAATGCACAATGGGGTTATGCGGGGCAGCAGCAACACCGTTACGGATATGTTTGGAGGACCCGTTCGGAATAAAACGCGGATGCAACTCTCCATCAATCACCAGCATCGGCCCCGATTGGGTCGCGTTCTCGCAAAGCCGGGCAGAGGCGAAAAAGCGCTTGGATTCCATCACCCACGCCTCTGCGTCATTAATGCAAAGCACCCCGTTGGGGAGCAATCCAAAATTTCCGGGACCATCCGACAAAACCAGCGGGGCCTGCTCGGCCCCGTCTTCCTTATAAAGCCCGACAGCACTGCGATCATCGTGATACATGCCCGCGTTCATCGCAAAAGCAAGCGGGCCGACTGCGGCTTCAATCGCGCCGAACTGTCCGTAAACCTTGCCATCGGCATCGCGGTGAAACAGGCGCAAATCTTCTTGCGTCACATCCACAGTGCAAATCGTGTAACTGGCGTCGCGAAAGGTGACATCTTCGCACTCAACCGCCGCTGCAGGCCCGCAAGTCAGTGCAAGCACCCCTGCCGCCCGCCAGCGCATCAGTCGTCCAGATCCTGCCGCACATGTTCATCCGCCAAAAGCCGGGCGGTTTCGTCCATGCGGTCATAGGTATCATCAATCGCAAAGCGGATTTCGGGGGCGAACTTGATCGTCAGCACCTTGCTGACCTGCTTGCGAATCTCGTGGCGGTTTTTGCGCAGGGACGCCAGCGCCTCTTCCTGACCTTGCCCGCCAAGGGGCAGAACATAAGCAGTCGCAATCGACAGATCGGGCGAACAGCGCACCTCGCCAACGGTGATCGACATCCGCTCAAGATCGGGGTCGTGAATATCACCGCGTTGCAGCAGTTCAGACAGGCGGCGACGGATCACTTCCCCGACCCGCAGTTGTCGCTGGGACGGCGCACCGCCCGGATTGTTTTTGTTCTTTGCCATAAGCCCCATCTAAGGTCTCAAGCCGCGCTTGCCAAGCAAGCCTTTGCGTCCCCCGCGATCCGCCGCTAAGACAGGACCAAAGCTGAAGGGGATACAGACATGGCGGAACTTCCAGGGATTGTGGTCACAGGGGCCTCTGGGCGCATGGGGCAGATGCTGGTCAAGACCATTCTGGCCAGCGACAGCGCACGGCTTGTCGCCGCACTTGAACGCGACGGGCATGATTGGGTTGGGCAAGATATCGGTGTGGCCATGGGCGGCGCTGCTGTTGGGGTCACGGTGACAGATGACGCGCTTGAGGCCTTTGCAAAGGCGCAAGCTGTCATCGACTTCACAGCACCCGCCGCCACAGTCGCCTTCGCAGGCCTCGCAGCACAGGCACGCGCGGTCCATGTCATCGGCACCACGGGGCTGACGGACGCTGACCTTAAAGCGATCAACGCGGCTGCACGGCATGCGGTGATCGTACGCGCCGGAAATATGTCGCTTGGCGTGAACTTGCTGGTGCAACTCACCAAAAAGGTCGCGGCGGCCTTGGACGAAGATTTCGACATCGAAGTGATCGAGGCGCATCACAACCAGAAAGTTGATGCCCCCTCAGGCACCGCCCTCATGCTGGGCGAAGCGGCCGCCGAAGGGCGGGGCGTATCGCTGCCTGATGTGCGCGACAGCGGGCGCGACGGGATCACGGGTGCGCGCAAGAAGGGCGACATTGGCTTTGTGGCGATACGGGGCGGGGATATCGTGGGCGATCACGACGTCCTGTTTGCCGCCCAAAGCGAACAAATCACCCTGCGCCACCGGGCCATGGACCGGACCGTTTTTGCAAAAGGGGCTTTGAAAGCCGCGCTTTGGGGGCAGGATAAATCCCCCGGCGAATATGACATGGTGGATGTACTCGGGCTGTAGGTCGCCAAAGAAATTGAAACCAAATCGCCTGTTCGCGCGTATCTCTTTTAACAAGTAGTACGGAGTATCACGATGAAACATGCAGCCCTTATCGCAGTGATGGCGCTTGCACCCGCAGGTGCCGCATCCGCGCAGGACTATCGCCCTGTAACGGATCAATCCGAATTTCTGGACCTGATCGCAGGCAAAAACCTGACGAACCGACTTTATGGCGTGAACCTTGCAGTCAGCCCAAATGGCACGATTTCAGGCAAAGGTGCGGGCTGGGACATCACCGGCACATGGAGCTGGCAAGACGGATATTTCTGCCGCGAAATGGAATGGGGCGGGGATCCGATTCCCTACAACTGCCAATTGGTCGAAGTCGCAGGAAGCGACATGCGCTTTACCGTGGACCAGGGGGCAGGGGATAGCGCGTCGTTCCGTCTGCGTTAAGGCTTTGGTAATAAACGGCTATTTTTTAACATAATATGTTTCGCGTGCGAAACATGTCCGGGGGCGTCGCGCTAGAAATCAACCGCGATGCCCTTCTTTTCCCAATCGCCAAAGCGCACAGGCTCTGGCCCATCGCGCCCACCCAATTCAGGCGGCAATTCCAGCGCCTCGGCGTCCTTGTGCCGGGCCTCGGCTTCGGCAAGCGCGCGCTGTGCGGCGTGGGGCAGGTCTTTCTTGGCGTCTGACATCGGTTGCATCCTTGTAGGCTTTCATCCCTTGATATACGCCGCCCCAAGGACCAGACAAGAGTTGACCCCATGACCCAAACCGGCCTGCCTGCACGGCGCGCGGCGCATCACATGCTGCAACAGATCACGACCGAAGGACGGTTATTGTCTGAATTGCTTGGCGGCGGGGCGCTTGACCACCTTGATCCGGCAGACCGGGCGACAGCGCAGCGGCTGACAACCGACACGCTGCGTGCGCTTGATCGGGCGGACCGCATGCTCAAACCGCTGCTGAAAAAAGGGCCACCGGTTTTCGTGCGCAACGCCCTGCGCCTTGGTGTCGTGGAACTGGTCACGGGCGGCGCGGCACATGGCGTCGTGAACGCCTATGTCGATATCGTCGGGCGCAACAAACGCACGCAAGCGATGAAGGGGCTGACCAACGCGGTCCTGCGCAAGGTCGACGCCGCCAAAGACACATGGGGCAAACTGCCCGTGCCCATCACGCCGCCATGGCTACGCCAACCGCTTGTGGCCGCGTGGGGGCGCAAGGCGATGGATGGGATCGAGAAGGCGCATTTCGCAGGCGCACCGCTTGACCTAAGTGCAAAGACTGATCCAAAGGCCGTCGCCAAAGCCACCGGCGGACAGCTTCTGCCAACGGGAAGCGTGCGTATCAACGACGTCGGCCAAGTCTCAAAACTACCCGGTTTTACAGATGGCGACTGGTGGGTGCAGGACGCAGCCGCCGCGATGCCTGTGCAACTTCTTGGCGATGTGAAGGGGCAAAAAATTCTTGATCTTTGCGCGGCACCCGGCGGCAAGACCCTGCAACTGGCCGCAAAAGGTGCCGCTGTCACCGCTGTCGATCTGTCCGAAAGCCGCATGAAGCGGGTGCAGGAAAATCTGAAACGGACCGGGCTTATGGCCGAAACGATCATCAGCGATGCGCGCGCCTTCACTGGCGCAGGTTTCGATGCTGTCCTGCTTGATGCGCCCTGTTCGGCCACAGGTACCATCCGCCGCCACCCCGACCTGCCGCATGCCAAAGACGGAGCGGAATTCGGCGCGCTGATCGCCCAGCAAGAGGTACTGCTTGATCACGCGCTGACCTGTCTTAAACCCGGCGGGACACTGATCTTCTGCACCTGCTCCCTGCTGCCCGACGAAGGCGAAGTGCAGGTGGAAGAGGCGCTTGCCCGCCGCCCCGGTCTGACCGTCAATCGCGCGGCGCTTGGGCGCCCCGGCATCGATCCTGCATGGATCACCGAAGAAGGCGGGCTGCGCTTGCGGCCCGACTATTGGGGCGACATGGGCGGGATGGATGGATTTTACATGGCCGCACTCACAAAGCCTGCGTGACTCGGACCATTTGCTTGGCTAATATCGGGCCAAGAATAAGCGTTCATCGCGCAAACCCGAGGCAACATTGACCCAATCGCAGACATGGCCTGCCCGGCGCACGGCCTTTATGCATCGCTATCACGCAAAGCGCGCGGCGCGGGCAAAGCCTGCGACCGCTTTCGTGACGCATCCCGAACCGCGTACCATCGGGCATTTTGCCCGTGGGCGGCAGTTGATCGCAGGGAATTACCTTATTGCGGGCACATTGACCGAAGGCAAAGGCAAATCCATCTGGGACATTGACGCAAGCGCGCCCCTTGTGCGCGATGAATTGCACGGCTGCGCGTGGCTTGATGATCTGGCCGCTGTTGGTGATGGCAAAGCGCGTGCCTGCGCGCAAGCTTGGGTCAACGATTGGATTGCACGTTACGGCAATGGCACCGGCCCCGGTTGGTTGCCGGGTCTTACCGGGCGGCGTCTGATCCGCTGGATCAACCACGGAATCCTGCTTTTGCGCGGTCAGGAAAAACCCCAGTCCGTGGCATTCTTTCGCTCTCTTGGTCAGCAAACGCTGTTCCTGTCGCGCCGCTGGCAAGTCACCCCGCAAGGGCTGCCCCGGTTCGAGGCGCTCACCGGTATGATCTATGCAGGCCTTGCCCTTGAAGGGATGCGCGACCACGTCGTCCCGGCGATGAAGGCGCTTGCGGCGGATTGTAATTCTGAAATCACGCCCGATGGCGGGATCGCGACGCGCAACCCCGAAGAATTGCTTGAGGTGATGACGCTGCTGAACTGGGCCATGCTTGCCTTTGCCGAAGCCGGAATGCAGCCGCCCCCCGAAATCCTTGCGGCCATCGAACGGATCGCCCCGACGCTGCGCGCGCTGCGTCACGCGGATGGTGGCTTGGCCCGCTTTCATGGCGGTGGGCGCGGTTTGGATGGGCGGCTTGATTATGCGCTGGCCACATCCAACGTCAAAACACCCCCCGGTGAAGGGTTGCACATGGGGTATTGCCGCCTCAACGCAGGGCGCACATCGCTGATCATTGACGCAAGCCCCCCGCCCAAAGGGGAAGCATCGGCCAATGGCCATGCCTCGACCCTTGCGTTTGAACTGACCTCCGGGCGGCGCCCTGTGATTGTGAACTGTGGATCGGGGCGCAGCTTTGGGGAAGATTGGCGGCGTGCCGGGCGCGCCACGCCGTCGCACACGACGCTGGGGATCGAAGGATATTCGTCATCCCGTGTCACCCCGGTCAGCGCGCATATTGCAAACGGAGCGGAGGTCTTGGTTGACGCGCCCACCCATGTGCACTGCGCAACAACCGATCTGCCCAAGGCGCGCCGGGTCGAACTTTCCCATGATGGGTTTGTGCTGACCCACGGGCTGACCCATGCCCGTATCATGGATATCGCCCATGACGGACGCGGGATCGTGGGCGAGGATGTGCTGACCACCCTGACCGAAGATCAAAACGCCCGGTTTGACCGGGCGCTGGATGCAACAAAACTGCAGGGTATTTCTTATGCAGTGCGGTTTCATCTGCACCCCGATGTGGATGCTAAGCTGGACATGGGCGGATCGGCCGTATCGCTGGCCCTGAAATCTGGGGAAATCTGGGTGTTTCGCTTTGATGGCATCGGCCGATTAGAGCTAAAACCGTCGGTTTATCTGGAAAATGGCCGATTAAAGCCCCGCGCATCCAAACAGGTGGTTTTATCCGGGCGCGCAATGTCATATGCGACGCGCGTCTGCTGGTCACTGGCCAAGGCGCAGGACACACCCGATGTTGTCCGCGATCTGGCCCCGCGATGACCGGCGCTTATACTGGGGACCACATATGACCGACCTGCATCCAATCCGCCGTGCGCTGCTTTCTGTATCCGACAAGACCGGGTTGATTGACCTTGGCCGCGCACTTGCCGGGCACGGTGTTGAACTGCTCTCGACCGGCGGGTCCGCCAAAGCGTTGCGTGATGCGGGGTTAGACGTGAAGGACGTCGCCGACGTCACAGGGTTCCCTGAAATGATGGATGGGCGCGTGAAGACATTGCACCCCGTCGTACACGGTGGCCTGCTGGCCCGTCGCGATCTTGAGGGCCATGTGGCCGCGATGAAAGAACACAACATCGGGGAAATCGACCTGCTGGTCGTGAACCTTTATCCGTTTGAAGAAACCGTCGCCAAAGGTGCCGACTTTGACACTTGCATCGAAAACATCGACATTGGCGGGCCTGCGATGATCCGCTCTGCGGCCAAGAACCATGCGTTCGTGAACGTGGTGACCGACGTAGAAGACTACGCCGCTGTCTTGGCCGAAATGGACACAAACAATGGCCAGACGACACTGGCCCTGCGCCAGCGCCTTGCCCAAACCGCCTATGCCCGCACCGCCGCCTATGACACCGCTGTCAGCACTTGGATGGCAGGCGCGATTGATGCAACCGAACCGCGCCGCCGGTCGTTTACCGGGACACTCGCCCAGACCCTGCGTTACGGTGAAAACCCACACCAAACCGCCAGCTTTTATACCGACGGCACAGGCCGGGCCGGGGTCGCAACGGCGACCCAGCATCAAGGCAAGGAACTGTCCTATAAC
>CAYPVL010000127.1:0-7218 GCA_964414165.1 uncultured Cognatiyoonia sp. | reverse complement strand
TCGCAAAGCCATGCTGCAGGACATCGCGATCCTCACAGGTGGTCAGGTGATTTCCGAAGACCTTGGCATGAAGCTTGAATCCGTCACAATCGATATGCTCGGCTCTGCCAAGCGCGTGTCGATCACGAAGGATGAAACCACAATCGTTGACGGTGGTGGCGACAAGGCTGAAATCGAAGCCCGCGTATCGCAAATCCGTGGTCAGATCGAAGAAACCACATCTGATTACGACCGCGAAAAGCTGCAGGAACGTGTGGCCAAGCTGGCCGGCGGTGTTGCTGTGATCCGCGTTGGCGGCATGACCGAAGTGGAAGTCAAAGAGCGCAAAGACCGCGTTGACGATGCACTGAACGCGACCCGCGCTGCTGTGCAAGAAGGCGTTGTTGTTGGTGGCGGTGTTGCCCTGATCCAGGGTGGCAAAGCGCTTGACGGCGTGACCGGTGCGAACTCTGACCAGGACGTGGGTATTTCCATCGTGCGCAAGGCGATCGAAGCCCCACTGCGTCAGATCGCCGAGAACTCTGGCGTTGATGGGTCTGTCGTGGCTGGCAAAATCCGCGAGAGCGATGACAAGGCCTTTGGCTTTAACGCCCAGACAGAAGAATATGGCGACATGTTCAAGTTTGGCGTCATTGACCCTGCCAAGGTTGTGCGCACAGCGTTGCAAGACGCCGCCTCTGTTGCAGGTCTGTTGATCACAACCGAAGCCATGGTTGCTGACAAGCCAGCCAAAGACGGCGCACCTGCCGGCGGCGGCATGCCCGACATGGGCGGCATGGGCGGCATGATGTAAGTCGACTTTGCATTCGCAAAGTCTGACGAAGTGCGGCAGTGCCTTTTCGTAGAAAAGGTCACGAGAGCACCACCGTCTCAAATTATGAGGGGCGTCCCAATCGGGGCGCCCTTTTCCTATCGGGAGTGGTGGAACAAAATCCACCCTACGGGCTGAAGCGGGCGTTTGCGCATGGTGGAAAGTGCGGACCCTCCGGGGGGGATATTTGAAAACCAAAGAGATATTGTGTTACGCGACAGGTTGCGGCCTGTGCGGTGTGGCTGATTGCGGACCCTCCGGGGGCCATGTATTTCTTCAAAAGAAACAGGGGTCTATTACGCAAGCGTTGCGTGTGTTTCATGTGTTTTAGGGTGATGTAGTGGAGTTGTCTGATGGCCATCGGTCCTGATTTTTGTCGCGATATGCGCCGGGTTGAGGAACCTGCGGTGGATGCTTTGCTGCGCGATGCCTTTGGCGGCGACGCGGAGGTTCGGCTGGTGGCTGATTTGCGCAAGGCGGGCAAGATGATGGGCGAGATGGTGCTGCCTTATGAGGGCGGTGTCGTGGGCTATGCGGGGCTTGTGCAGATGTCGGCTCCGCGTGGCTGGCTGGCCCTTGCCCCGGTTGCCATTGCTCCGGCGCTGCAGGGTCGTCGTCATGGGGTGCGGATGGTCGGCCTGATTTCCGAATGGGCCCGGATCACCCAAACCCCTTTGGTTGTAGTGGGCCCGCGCGCGTTTTATGAAAAGGCAGGGTTTCTTCATGCCAATGCCCAAGGGCTTGAGACCCCATATCCGCTGGCGGATACATTGATCGCCGGGGTGACGGATACCCCTTATGAGACGCTGATTTATCCGAAAGCCTTCAAAGACTTGTGATGCGCCTTGCATGCGCGCCCGTTCGGGCGCAGGCATGGCAACATGAGACTTTTTCTTCTGACAGCCCTGACCATGACCGCCTTTGCCGCCAATTCGGTGTTGAACCGTGTGGCGGTGGCGGATTTCGGGATGGACCCGATGGTGTTTGCCGTGATCCGCACGATTGCAGGGGCATTGATGCTGGCAGGGCTTGTGCTGGCGCGCGGGCGCGTCCCTGATTTTGGTACCAAGCGGTTTGTCGGCGCTGTTGCCCTTGCTGCCTATATGATCGGCTTTTCCTGGGCCTACATGACCCTTGGGGCCGGGCTTGGTGCTTTGATCCTGTTCGGGGTCTTGCAGGTTGTCATGTTTAGTTTTGCAGTGACGCGTGGCCAAGCCATTCCGCCGTTGCGTTGGGCGGGGGCGGGGATCGCTTTTGTTGGACTGATCGTGTTGCTGTGGCCTTCAGGTGCGGCGGCTGTACCTGTGCTGGGCGCGGCGGCGATGGTGATCGCGGGGGTGGCTTGGGCCGCCTATACGTTGCTTGGGCAGGGCGAGCCGGATGCGCTTGCGGCTTCGGCCGGGAATTTCGTGCTGTGCGTGCCGTTGGTGGCCCTGGCATTGCTGGGCGGCTGGGGCGGGGCTTTGTCTTTCGCGGGTGTTGCTTTGGCGGTGATCGCGGGGGCTGTGACATCGGGTCTTGGATATGCGCTTTGGTACCGGGTCTTGCCGCAGATCCCGACGACGATCGCGGCCATCGCGCAGTTAAGCGTGCCGGTGATTGCGGTCTTTGCAGGGGTTCTGTTGTTGGATGAAGTGCTTACCATCCGGCTTGTCGTTGCCGGGGCGCTTGTGCTTGGCGGGATCGCTGTGTCCTTGGCGCGCAAAGCCTAGCGGACAATTGGTTCAAGCGCATCATAGGTGATGCCCGGCGCGCCGTCCCATGCCACAGCGGCAAGGCTGTCGGGTTTGCAGTGCAGCTTTGCCAACGCATCGCGCGTCACCCAGCGCCGCCGCGTCACGATGCCTTCGGGGTCTTGCCATGTGTCCGTGATCGCCCCGGCTGTGATTGCGCAGCGGAAATAGATATCGACTTGGTGGAAGGGCCCTTTGGGATCGTGAAATTCATTAATCAGGCACACGGGGCCGACGGTGACGGATAGGCCGGTTTCCTCCATCACTTCGCGCATCAGGTTCTCGGGCAGGCTTGCATGCGGTTCGGCCCCGCCGCCGGGTGCGCACCACAAATGGCTGCGCCCTTTCCAAGCGTTCACAAGAAGCAGTTTGTTGTCTTTGAGGATGATCGCGCGGGTGGCGATACGGATCGGGCGGGTCATCGGCAATGTTTGACCGCGTCGGCAAAAGAACGCAAGGTCACATCAGGCGCATCTTTCACTGACGCCCAGCAATGTTATGTAGGATGGATGAGACGCCTTGCCCTTGTATGCAGTGCCATGCTGACTGGCTGTGCCAGCACCCCTTCAGTTGCGCAGGACACCGAATGTGTCGTGTTGCTGCATGGGCTTGCGCGCACCGAAAATTCCTTTGCACCGATGCAGCTTTATCTGGAAAGCGAAGGCTATAAGGTCGTTAACTCTGGTTATCCGTCGACTGATTTTACCATTGATCAACTCGTGCGTGAAAACCTGCCCCAAGACGTGGCTGCCTGCGGCAATGCCCGCGTGCATTTTGTCACCCATTCCATGGGCGGCATTCTTGCCCGTGCGTGGCTGACCGATAATCGCCCTGATAAAATGGGCCGCGTTGTCATGCTTGGCCCGCCCAATGGCGGGTCTGAGTTGGTGGATGTCTTTGGCGATTGGGAACCGTTTCAATGGGTCAATGGCCCGGCGGGCCTGCAGCTTGGAACTGAAGAAGACAGCGTGCCAAACGAACTGGGCATGCCTGCCTATGAGGTTGGCATCATCGCCGGAAACCGCAGTTTGAACCCGGTCTATTCATCAGTGATCGAAGGTGCGGATGATGGCAAAGTGTCCGTTGAAAGCACCAAGCTTGACGGCATGACCGATCATATCGTTTTGCCTGTCACCCACACCTTTATGATGAACAACCCGGTTGTAATGGCCCAGGTGAAGGCGTTCTTGCAGGAAGGCGCCTTTGATCAGGGGATCAGTATGTCGGGTGTGTTGTTCGGGTCTGAGTAATTCTTTTCGCCAAGCGCGAGTATGAGAATGCGGAGGGGGCGCTGCCCCCGCTGCGCCCCCCCGGGATATTTTGAAACCAAAGAGGTGTATTGGGTGGCGCTTAGCTGGCGGGGCCTGTGACCTTGTTGATGTGGCCCATTTTGCGCCCCGGTTTGGCGTCGGCTTTGCCGTAGAGGTGGATGGCCGCGTCAGTTGTGGCGATGTCAGGGATGCGGTTCACGTCCTCTCCGATCAGGTTTTCCATGGTCACGTTTGCATGCCGCGTGCCATTGCCCAACGGCCAGCCGGCGATGGCCCGGATGTGCTGTTCGAACTGATCGATGGTGCAGCCGTTTTGCGTCCAGTGTCCAGAGTTATGCACCCGTGGTGCGATCTCATTGACGATCAACCCTTTGGGTGTGACGAAAAGTTCGACCCCCATGACGCCTACATAATCCAGTGCGTTCAGGATTTTCGCAGCCAGCAGGACCGCATCGGTGCGCTGGCTGGGGCTAAGTTTTGCAGGCACGGTCGTCGTATGCAGGATCCCGTCCCGATGCACGTTTTCGCCCGGATCATAGCAGGCGATGGCCCCGCCCGGGTTACGGGCGGCGATGACCGAGACTTCGATGGAAAAGTCGATGAACCCTTCAAGGATCGCGGGGGCGCCTGCCATATCGGCCAGCGCTTGGGGGGCGTCATCGGGGGATTTCAGCCGCGCTTGCCCTTTGCCGTCATAGCCCATGCGCCGCGTTTTCAGGATCGCTGGGGTACCGATTTGGGCCATGGCTTGATCGAGCGTAGCTGCGTCGCTGACATCGGCGAAAGGGGCGGTTTGTAGCCCAAGGTCTTGCAGGAATTGCTTTTCTGTCAGCCGGTCTTGGCTGGTCGCAAGCGCCCGCCGGTTGGGGTGGATCGGTTTGATCGCTTCCAATGCATCCAAAGCCGATGTTGGGATGTTTTCAAATTCATAGGTGATCACATCCACGCTTTGCGCGAACTGTTCAAGCGCTGTGGTGTCGTCATAATCTGCTTTGAAGTGATAGTTCGCCACGTGGCTTGCCGGGCAATCGCCGCCCGGTTCAAAGACGCAAGTTTTGAACCCAAGCCGAGAGGCTGCGACCGAAAGCATGCGTCCGAGTTGCCCACCCCCAAGAATGCCGATTGTATCGCCGGTTTTCAGGGGGCTAGTCATCGCTGGGTTCATCTGGGATTGAGGCGGACAGATCGGCCCGCCATTGATCAAGTCGGGCGGCGAGGCTTGCATCTTGCAGCGCGAGGATGCCAGCAGCCATGAGGGCGGCGTTGGCGGCACCTGCGGCACCGATGGCCATGGTGGCGACAGGGAAGCCGCGGGGCATTTGCAGGATGGAATAAAGGCTATCGACGCCGGACAGCGCTTTGGTCTGCACAGGCACGCCAATGACGGGCACGCGGGTTTTTGAGGCCATCATGCCGGGCAGATGTGCAGCACCTCCAGCCCCGGCGATGATGACTTGCAGTCCGCGATCCACGGCTGTTTTGCCATAGTCCCACAACCGGTCAGGGGTGCGGTGGGCCGAGACGATTTTTTGTTCGAAAGGAACGCCCAGTTCATCGAGCAGAAGGGCGGCTTCGCGCATGGTAGCCCAGTCAGACTGGCTGCCCATAATTATGCCGACGGTTGCTTGGCTCATCTGTCCCCTCATGCGTTAGGAAGCGGCACTATAGCGACAGCGCTTAGGGGCGCAACGCCAGATTCAAGCGATGATATCGGGGGTGACCTGATCTTCGAGTTGGGTGATCTGATCTTTCAGATGCAGCTTCTGCTTTTTGAGGCGGCGCAGGGTCAGCATATCGGCCGAAGCGCGTTCTTGCAGGGCGGCAATCGCCTCGTCCAGATCGCGGTGTTCGCGGCGCAGCACCTGCAGCTTGACGCGCAAGACATCATCCTGTGCCATTTGGGTAATGTTGTTCATGCGTTGCAGATTCCTTCAACCTTTCATGAATATAGGGGAGGGGGCGCATTGTTCCTAGCACTTCCTCTTGCAGGCGGGCGTGTGCGGCCCCATATTTTAGATGTGGTCGCCACAACGGGGCCCGCTTTGAGATGTCGCTTGGATCAAAAGGACGTGTCGGATGACAAAACTGGCTTTGGGAACGCATCCGTTCCTGCTTGGGTTTGAACAATTGGAACGCTTGGTGGAACGCACTGCCAAGACGGGTAATGATGGCTATCCCCCTTATAATATCGAACAAACTTCTGATGCGTCTTATCGCATCACGCTGGCTGTGGCCGGGTTTACCGAAGATGATCTGGCCATCACGGTTGAGGATTCGACACTGGTGATCCGGGGAAAGCAGGCCGACGATTCCGAAGGGCGGGTTTTCCTGCACCGCGGGATCGCTGCGCGGCAGTTCCAGCGGTCATTCGTGTTGGCAGAAGGCGTTGATGTGGGCGCGGCCACGATTGAAAACGGCCTGCTGCATGTCGATCTGACGCGCAGCGTGCCGGACCGGGTGATCCAGACTATTCAAATTCAGAAAGGGTAAGTCAGATGATGAAAGCACAGGATCTTAAGGCGCTTGCTGGGCGCGCGATCTATCTTAAGCCGATGGATGTTGCGGATCTGCCTGCGGACGTTCAGGACGAAGTGGGTTCGTTGACCGAATTATTCGCCGTCCATAATGCGCAAGGTAAGCAGGTGGCCTTTGTCGCCTCGCCCGCAGTGGCATCCCATTTGGCCGCGTTGAACAACATGACCCTTGTCGCGCTGCACTGAGCGTAGGGCGTTGCGTTCAGCCAGCGCATATCGGGCGTTTTAGGTGTGATGTGCATCGGCTGTCCCTTTGTCTTTAGGGTATTGTCGGTGCGGAACAGGACGCTTTGATGCCGGGAATGCGGCATTTTCGTGCGGGGTTGGTGGATCGCGATACACCCTACTTTTTATGGAAATGTTGGTAAATTATGCTTTTGATGTGCTTCCGCCGAAGGGTGTGCATGCCTCCGGCGGAAGTTTTTTTGGACAAAGAAAGGCGCAGGCTTAGCCTTTGATCAGGCCAAGGGCTTCGAGTTTGAGAAGGACTTGGTGGGCGCAGTTGTCCACCTCGACGCTTTCGGTTTCAAGGCGAAGTTCCGGGTTTTCGGGCACATCGTAGGGGTCAGAGATGCCTGTGAATTCCTTGATCTTTCCTTCGCGGGCCAGCTTGTAGAGACCCTTCCGGTCGCGCCGTTCGCATTCCTCAATCGACGTTGCGATGTGCACTTCGATGAAGGCACCAAACGCTTCGATGTCTTCCCGCACCGCCCGGCGCGTTGTCGCATAAGGTGCGATGGGTGCGCAGATTGCGATCCCGCCGTTCTTGGTGATTTCAGAGGCGACATAGCCGATCCGGCGAATGTTCAGATCGCGGTGTTCTTTCGAAAAGCCCTGTTCTTAATAAATTTTTTTACGCACGATATACG
>CAYPVL010000126.1:0-7243 GCA_964414165.1 uncultured Cognatiyoonia sp. | reverse complement strand
CCGACTAAGGAATGCGATATCGAAACAGTCATCTGTTTTCATGTGCTTCAGTTATCAAAGATAACTGGAAGCCACTCAAACAGTGAAGCTGACACTCAATCATCGACCGAAGTCTATGAGTGCGATATACAGACGTCTGATCCATCGAACTGAACCAAACCGCCCACATATCTCTTCAGATACTAATAATTTCAAACAGCGTAGAGACAAAAGTGACAGTGTGCGCCCTAACTTGTTTGGCGCGCCCCGCCTCTAAAACCTCAAAATTTCTTAGTGCCTCGCTTTGCGTCTGTCTGCGTTTCCGCTTCCGTCTGCGCCGTCTGGCGTCCCGTTGTGCGCTTGTTTGCGCCGCCGGTGAGGGGGGTTCTACGGTTAGTGGCCTATACCCGCAACCCCTTTTTTCGAGAAAAATGCATTTTTTGTGAAATACCCGATTTTCTCATTGTTTTTAGTGGTTTACGGAATTTTCGTGCGCCGACCTTACGTCTCATAGCAACTTTCTTGTGCGAAAATTAGACAATGAAAACAACATTTGGGGTTATCCACAGGTTTCCCCACAAGACGGGCCGTGAATCGCAGATGCCAAACACCCAAATCAGCCCGATTCATCCGGTCCAGCACCAAATGAATCGCGATTCAGGGGAAGATTCTTTGAGTCACGACGCAGATTTTTGCGATTCACCTGATTCAGAACCGCGATTCCCCCCCGATTCACATGAATCGCCCCTATCCCATCAAAGGCGCACCCAGATTCATGACAATCGGGCGGTGATCACTGGGCCTTTGGGTGCGCGCGCGCCCTGATCCATCCACTTCCACCTCAAAAGCCTCATGAGAAATCGATGCATCCTTTACCCAGGGTGTCAAAGCCGGGGAAACCGCGAAATGATCCAAAAGCAGCGGGCGATCCTGCACCTCATCCACAAAGTCATCAAAGCGGGCGGTAAACAAAGCCGGGGCCGGAACATGGGCCAGCAGCGGATGATGGAAAATCAGATCAGGGGTAAAGGTCGACCCCAGTACAATGTCGGCAACATTATGGGTCAGGTAACTGCGCTCAAACAAATCGCGGCCCGGCCCATCGTTCCAATCCCCGGTGACAACGATGCGGGCAGCTGAATCTGCGGCAACAACTTCGTCCAGATACCCACGCAAGCGAAACCCCTCTGCGGATATGCGACGGCGCGCCTCAAGGGCAGCGACCACAAACTCTTGGCGGCGGTTGGGGTCTTTCCACTTGCTCTCACCAAACTGTACGAACTTGGACTTGGTATGCAGGACAATCACCCGGATCGGCGCACTACCGACAGGGTCGACATCAACAACCAGCGGCAAGCGGGTAAAGTCGTACCCTTCCAGCATCATATCGCCGTTCACATCCGCATCCCAAACATCGGCCAAAGCTTGCGTCACAGGATCGGTCGCGCGATCCATCGCCGCGACAAGCCCATCAATACGGCGCAAGACATACAGCTTCTGTGCACCACCATCTGCACCAATGATCGCCTCATACTGGGGAACACCAGCGTTGCTTAGGAAATCGGCCAGAAACAAATCCATCTCGGCCATGGCACTGGGGCCTTCTTGCAGGCAGAGCAGATCAGGATGAATGTCATTGATGACAGCAGCGGCCTTGGCGGCACAAACGCGGGCGTCATCGGCGGTCAAACTGCGGGATCCCCAGCGCGGGTTCTCATTGCCCGAGAACCAGTTGTTCATCCACTCAAGGTTCCAATTCATGATCTTCATACGCAACGCTCCAAAATCAACTTGTATATAGTGTGCGGCTGCTGAAATACGGCGCAGCGCGCGATCACCATAGAAGCGTTGGGGCAGATCACAAAGCGGGTTTTGGCCTCTGGGCCTTGGCCCACTTCTGACGGATCAGAATAAGGCCGACGATGACAGCCAAATAGATCAAGGGTTCCATCTGAAAGCCCTTCACCAACCACAGGTAATGCACAGCCCCCAGCACAGCGGCCGGATAGGTCAGCTTATGCAGCTTGCACCAAGCAGCAGAACCCAACTTGCGCACGGATACATTGTTTGACGTCAGCACCAGCGGGATCATCATCAAGAACGATGCCATGCCAACAGTGACATAAGGGCGTTTGACGACTTCTTCCCAAACGCGGCCCACACTTTGGACATCCAGAACAGCGAAGACAAGGAAATGGGCAAGGACCAGAAAGAAGGCGGTCACACCAAGGGCGCGACGAAACTTAAGCAAGTTCAGGCCAAACCAATTGCGCAACGGGGTGACACACAGGCCGACGACCATCAGTTTCAAAGCAGTCTCACCATATTCACGCTCAAGCACATTGATCGGCTCGACCAGATATTTGCCCGACTGGGTGGCGGCCATATAGAACTGCCAAACCACATAAGCGGCGGCCACAATATATATAGACCACGTCGGAACCCTCCGCAGGGCTGCGTTCACGCGGTCCATCAGCCACGCCTCCGCTGGATCAGCATACCAACGATAAACAAAGCGGCACAAAAAGCTGCAAACGATAAAAGCACGGCATCACGATAAAGCAGGCCTGTAAGGCCCGCCAATCCCAACGCGCCAAGCAAGGCAGGCAAAAGCGGGGTCACGCAACAGGCGATCCCCAGACCAGTACCCAGCCCACCTATCCATTTCAGCAGGTTTGGCATCAATAATTCTCGCGCAGATCCATACCTGCGTAAAGGCTGGCGACCTCTTCCTCATAGCCATTGAACATCAGCGTGTCCTGACGGGCGGCAAATAAGCCACCGCCGATCTTACGTTCGCTCGCTTGGGACCAACGCGGGTGATCCACCTCTGGGTTCACATTACTATAAAAGCCGTACTCGCGCGGATTGGCGACATTCCAGCTAATGGGGGGTTCTTCATCCGTGAGGGTGATGCGGACAATCGACTTGATCGACTTAAAGCCATACTTCCACGGCACAACCAAACGAATGGGCGCACCGTTCTGATTTGCAATGGGTTCGCCGTAAATGCCCGTGGCCATAATCGTCAGGGGATGCATGGCCTCGTCCAGACGCAGACCTTCCACATAAGGAAAGTCCAGAACACGGCGCTGCACGCCAATCATATTCTCTGGCTGAACGACGGTTTCAAAGGCCACATATTTCGCACCCGACTGCACGCCGACCTTATTCAGGATATCGGCCAACTCAATCCCGTTCCACGGGATCACCATCGACCAGGCCTCGACACAGCGAAAGCGATAGATGCGATCTTCAACGGTCAGACCATCCAGCAGATCAGCCAAAGCATAATCGCCGGGGTTATCAACCATACCATCCACCTTGATCGACCAAGGAGAGGTGACCAGCGCCCCAGCATTGTTCTTGGGATCATCCTTGCCGGTGCCAAATTCGTAATAGTTGTTGTAGCTTGTGATCTCTTCCAGCGTATTGGGCTCAAGCTCTTCAGCGGCATGCCCCATACCCGCAGCGGCAATCGCGCCAAGGCCAATGGTACCCGCCAAAATTTGCCGTCGGTTCAAATAGGCGGCTTTCGGGGTAGCATCTGCCAAGGTCAGGTCATTCGTCCAGCGATAGGCCATGTTCGATCTCCAAAAGGTGTCTTCGTCTTAGTTAGGCGCTCTATATACATAGAGAAGTGTAATATAGGTCACGATGGCGCCATCGCTTTGTAACGCTCATCAATCACATCCAGTGGCACCGATGACCCATCAGGCTGTACCATACGCACATGTTTGCGGCGCATTTGGCGCGGTTCTGTGACGCCGACGGAATGGGCGATAGTTTCCACCTCTTTGTTAATATTCTGCGCATAACGGGCCACACGCATGTATTTATCCTGCACAACCAAGCCCTTTTGGAACCTCGGATCATGGGTGGTAATGCCGGTGGGGCAGGTATTCTTGTTGCACTTCAGGGCCTGAATACAGCCCAGCGAGAACATAAAGCCACGGGCCGAGGTCACAAAATCCGCACCCGCACACATGGCCCAGGCAATATCACCGGGATTAACCAGCTTTCCACTGGCAATCAGACGGGTGCGATCCTTCAGGCCCGCCTCATTGCGCAGGCGGGCGACATGCAACAACCCCTCGCGGATAGAGACACCAACCAGATCCATCAGGGGCATGGGCGATGCACCGGTGCCACCTTCGCCGCCATCCAACGTAATAAAGTCCGGCGCGCTGTCAGGGCCACGCGCTTTGATGAGGGCGAAAAGCTCTGCAAAGGCCTCACCATTGCCGTAAACAGTTTTGATCCCAACAGGCAGACCGCTGATGTCCCGCACGCGGGCGATGAAATCAAGCAGATCACTGAAATCATCAATCTCGACATGGCGGTTCGGGGAATAGCTGGTCGTGCCCTCTTCAATACCGCGAATATCGGCAATCTCTGGGGTGATTTTGTCGGCGGGAAGAATACCGCCCTTACCGGGCTTGGCACCTTGGGCAAGCTTGATCTCGATCATCTTGACCTGCGGGGTCTCGGCAAGCTTGCGCAGCTTGTCTTCGTCCAGACGGCCATCGGCATCGCGGACGCCGTATTTCGCAGTGCCCATCTGAAAGACAATGTCGCAGCCTCCTTCCAGATGATAAGGGCTGAGGCCGCCCTCGCCCGTGTTCATCCAAATCCCGGCCTCGGCACAGCCGCGGGACAAGGCCTGCACCGCAGGCTTGGAAATGGCACCATAAGACATACCCGACAGGTTAAAGATGGATTTGGCCATATAAGGCTGACGGGTCTGCGGACCGATGACCATCGGTTCGGTCTTTGCGGCCTGCTCGTCCAGCGGAGGGAAGGCAGCGTTCACAAAAATCGGGGTGCCAGCAGCGGTAAGGTTGCGGGTGGACCCGAATGCAATGGTATTGCTTTCCCCGGCACCCGCGCGTTTGATCCAGTCACGTTGGGCGCGGTTAAAGGGCAGCTCTTCGCGGTCCATGGCAAAGAAATACTGGCGAAAGAATTCGCCCAGTTCGGTGAACAAATGGCGAAAGCGGCCCAGCACAGGGTAGTTGCGGCGGATAGCATCTGTGCGCTGGGTCTTATCAATGATGAACAGAATGATCACAGTCAGGGCAATCAGCCCGACCACCACAATAAACAACACCGCAAGGGTCGAGATGATATTGATCGTCAGTTCCGAAAACATCGGCACCATTGGCTGCTCCTTTATTGATCATGCCCAGCAAACGCAGGGATGGGCGTGAGGGTCAAGAAAACGGGGTCATTCACATTGGATCATAACAAAACTGTGAATGGTGCCACCATCACTGCAATCGACATCTGGGCAGCAGACGGCGTGATCCTGCCGCCAAGCTAAAAAAATGGGGGGGGGGGTGCGCCGGGCAACCGGGGCACCCCATCTTCCCCCTAGCGGGCAACCCCGCGTTTATGGTTTGCTGAAATCATGCATATAAACCGACGTCTTTTCCTTTCATCCCTCACCGCATTTGGGCTATCGGCCTGCAGCGGCGGCGCGCAATCCGTCAGCCGCGCGCCCACCGGGCTGCCGCCCGACCTGTTGCCGCAAGCCAATGCAGCTTATGACGCATGGGTCGCGCGGTTTCGCAGCCGGGCCAGCGGGGTTTCAAGCACCACCTTCAACGCAGCCTTCGCCAACGCAGGTTACCTGCCCGGCGTCGTGGCGCGCGATGGAACCCAGATCCAAACGCGACGCACGCTTGAAGAATACCTTTCAATTGCAGCATCAGACGCACGGATCGCCAAAGGGCGCGCGGCATTCGCGCGCCACAGAAATACGCTTGACGCAATCGCAGCACGCTACGGGGTCGATGCAAAAATCATCGCAGCGATCTGGGGCATGGAAAGCACCTTCGGGGAAAAGCGCGGGCTGATCCCCGTGATTTCGGCCACCTCCACGCTTGCGTTTGATGGACGGCGCGGGGCGTTTTATGAAAAGCAACTGCTGGCCGCCCTGCGCATCCTTGAAAACGGGGACACCACGCCCGCAAAGCTGACAGGCAGCTGGGCCGGGGCCATGGGGCACACGCAATTTATCCCGACATCTTATCAAGCCTTTGCTGTAGATTTCGCCGGCGATGGGCGGCGCGATATCTGGGGCGATGATCCATCCGATGCGCTTGCCTCAACCGCCGCCTACCTCGCGCGCAACGGCTGGCAGAGCGGTCTGAAATGGGGATCAGAGGCGGGCACCGGCGGGCCCTCCGGGCGGAATATCCAGCCCCAAAGGGGCGGTGTGACCTTCACCGTAACGCGCAATTTCAACGTGCTGAAAACCTATAACAATTCTGACCTTTACGCGCTTGGGATCGGGCATCTTGCAGACAGGATCGGCGGCGCTGGTCCGCTGCAAGGCAGCTTCCCACCCGATGCGAACGGACTGACCAAAGCAGACCGGATCGCACTGCAACGCGGCCTCGCGCGGCGGGGTTATGACATCGGGACCATCGACGGGGTGATCGGCGGGCAAACAGAACGGGCGATTTCGACGTTCCAAACCAGCCAGGGGATGACCGTAACCGGCACCGCCTCACCAGCATTGGTGGCAGCACTGCGGTAACAATTTCTCATCGAGAAATTGGCCACAAACCCTTTTCGAGGGTTTGGCACCCCCAACAAAAAAGGCCCCCGCGCACGCAGGGGCCTTTCCAATTTAATGCACGACCGCATCATCCGGTTTCGGGCGATTGCTGGCAGACAAGCGGTCGCCCACAATCAACCCATCCGCCCCGGCACTCACTGCAACGGTCGTCCCGTCCAGCACATCACCAGCCAGAATCATCTCGGCCAGTTGATCCTGCAACGCGCGCTGGATCACGCGCTTCAAGGGACGGGCACCGAACACAGGATCATAGCCTTCATCGGCCAACCACTTCAAAGCACCATCGTCCAGATCAAGCACGATGTTCCGCGACGCCAGACGTTCGGTCAAACGGCGCATCTGGATCGTGACAATCCCGGCCATGTCTTCGCGGGCCAGACGATCAAAGATGATCGTCTCATCCAGACGGTTCAGGAACTCGGGCCGGAAATGGGCCCGGACCGCATCCATCACATCACGCTTCGCCCCCGACGCATCAGCCCCATCGGGCAATTGCGACAAGGCCTGCGCCCCAAGGTTTGACGTCAGAATGATCAGCGTCTGCTTGAAATCCACCGTGCGGCCCTGACCGTCGGTCAGCACACCGTCATCGAGCACCTGCAACAGCACGTTGAACATATCCGGATGCGCCTTTTCGACCTCGTCAAACAGCACCACTTGATCGGGCCTGCGCCGCAC
>CAYPVL010000125.1:0-7259 GCA_964414165.1 uncultured Cognatiyoonia sp. | reverse complement strand
CAGATAGGCTTCCTCGTTGGTGCACTTGGCCGAGCCAAAACCCGCCACGCCAGTGCCTCCAATGTCTTTCAGCCCCTTGGCCGCAAAGTCCAACGCCTCGTCCCACTCCGCCTCGCGAAAGAACTCCTGCCAGTTGCCGGGGTCGACATTCAGCCCCTTGGCGGGCGCATCCTCACGGCGGATCAGCGGCTTGGTCAGGCGGTGATCGTGGTGGATGTAGTCAAAGCCAAAGCGCCCCTTGACGCAAAGCCGCCCTTCGTTGGCCGGGCCGTTGATGCCTTCGACGAATTTCACTTTGTTGTCTTTGACCTTCAGCGACACTTGGCAGCCGACGCCGCAGAACGGGCAGACACTTTCAACTTCGCGGTCATAATCCTTGGTGTCGCCTTGCTGGTTTTCGTCCGTGACCGTTGCAGGCAGCAAAGCCCCCGTCGGACAAGCCTGCACGCATTCGCCGCAGGCCACGCAGGATGATGCCCCCATCGGGTCATCGAAATCGAATACCGGATAGGCGGTCGCCCCCCGCCCTGCCATACCGATCACATCGTTCACTTGCACCTCGCGGCAGGCCCGCACGCAAAGCCCGCATTGGATGCAAGCATCAAGGTTGACGGACATTGCGACATGGCTGTCATCGAGCAGGGGGATGTGGTCGGGCTGCTTTTCTGGGAATCGGCTGGCGCTGACGTCTTGTTTCGCGGCCATGTCCCAAAGGTGGGAGGATTTATCATGCGCGACGTCTTGGGCGGGCTGGTCGGTGACCAGCATTTCCATCACCATCTTACGCGCTTGCACTTCGCGCGGCTGGTTCGTGGTCACAACCATCCCCTCGGAGGGTTCGCGGATGCAGGACGCGGCCAGCGTGCGTTCGCCTTCAATCGCAACCATACAGGCCCGGCAGTTCCCGTCCGAGCGATAGCCCGGCGCGGGCTTGTGGCAAAGATGCGGGATCACAAGGCCGCGCCCGTGCGCGACCTCCCAAATCGTCTCGCCCTCTTGGGCGGTGACGTCTTTGCCATCAAGTTTGAATGTGATCGCGCGCATTATCGGTCTCCTGCTGTCGCGGATGACTAGACCACGGCGCACAGGTTAAAGTCACCCCAAGCACGACGCCCGGCTGCGCATTTGCGCCATGGGTGTGGTGCGTATCGGAAACCTTTGGCGCGCTAAAAGAACAACGCCCGGTTTTGCCCAAGGATAATCTGCAGGATCGTGATCCCGATCAGCGCGATGATTGGCGACAGGTCAATGCCCCCAAGGTCGGGCATAAAGCGGCGGATGCGCGAATAAAGCGGATCAAGGATGCGCTGCAGCGTGTACCAGATTTGGCCCACAAGCTGCTGGTGCACGTTCAGCACGTTGAAGGCGATCAGCCAGCTCATGATGAAATGCGCAAAGATCACGGTCTTTGCGATGCTGAGTAGATACGTCAGGATCAAATAGATCGAACCCATGCGGTGCCCCTTTCTTGCGTTGCCCATCACCTAGGTGTTGCGCCCGCTGCGCACAAGCCCAAGTTGCCTTAAGGTCAAAATTGACGTTTACGTCAAGAAAGCTACCGTGTGGGCTAAAGAAAAGTTGGACCGCCGATGTATCCTTTCCTGCGCCTTGCCAAAGAGATGATCATCAGCCGGAATGCCCCCGCCCTTGGTCCGCTTGATAAACACATCTCGCATCATCGCTGTTGGCCCCATGATGTTGATGGCTTTCTTGAGATGAACAACGGGCGCATCTTGACCATTCTTGACCTTGGGCGCACGGTCCTTGCCCGCAGCGTTGGTCTGCTAAAGGCATTGCGGGATAATCGCTGGGGTCTGACGATGGCGGGTGTGTCCGTCCGCTACCGCCGCCGCATCCGCCCGTTTGAAAAGTTTACCGTGGTCAGCCGTGCCGTGGGCTGGGATGGGCGTTTCTTTTACCTTGATCAGTCCATTTGGGTGGGCGAGGTTTGTGCTGTGCAGGCCCTGTATCGTTCGGCTGTAACGGACAAAAACGGCATTGTTGATCCGCAGAAAGTCTTTGATGCGACAGGGACGACTGATGCCCCGCCGGCCTTCCCGGACTGGGTGCAAAACTGGATTGACGCTGAGGCAACGCGCCCCTGGCCGCCCACACAAGGGCCTACCACCTAAAGGATAGCTTGCAAGCCCAGCGCAACCCGGTGTTAAGTGGCGCAAGTTGACGGGGGGAACAAGATGATGACAGCGGTGCCAAAGCGACGCATCTGGGGATGGATGGCGTTTGATTGGGCAAGCCAGCCTTATTATACGCTTGGATTGACGTTTATCTTTGGCCCCTATTTTGCGGTGGTGGCAGCGGATTACTATGCTGGCACCGGATCGCTTCAGGCGCAGGCAGATTCACAAAGTATATGGGCCTTGGGCCAGACCTGTGCCGGGTTATTTATTGCCTTCACCGCCCCCTTCCTTGGGGCCTTTGCCGATACCACCGGACGCAAGCGCCCATGGATCGCCCTGTTTTCCCT
This sequence comes from uncultured Cognatiyoonia sp., assembly GCA_964414165.1. Taxonomy (GTDB): domain Bacteria; phylum Pseudomonadota; class Alphaproteobacteria; order Rhodobacterales; family Rhodobacteraceae; genus Cognatiyoonia. The sequence continues at coordinate 4,774 of CAYPVL010000125.1, read as the reverse complement.
GATTTATATCGCCGGAGCCGCGTCCCTTTGGTTTCTTAAACCTGATAGTTCGTCCCTGATCCTGTTTCTGATCCTGTTCTACGCAGGCTTTATCGCGGCTGAATCTGCGCTGAACTTTGTGAACGCCTATCTGCCTTCACTTGGCAATGATGATGAGATTGGGCGCATTTCAGGTGCCGGTGCATCCCTTGGGTATTGGGGCGGGCTGGTCGCTTTGTTCATCATGCTTCTGTTCTTTGCCGAAAACGGAGATACGGGCAAAACCCTTGCCGGCATGTCCCCTGTCTTTGGCCTTGATCCCGAAGCCCGTGAAGGCACCCGTGCCGTCGGCCCCTTCATGGCTATTTGGTATGCGCTGTTTATCCTGCCCTTCTTCCTATTCGTCAAAGACAACCCTGCCGATGCGGGCGAGACCCCGAAGATGTCAAAGGTTTGGGCTGATCTGCTTGCGACCTTAAAGAAGGTCTGGCAGCGCAAGAGTGCGACGAACTTTCTGATCGGGTCGATGTTTTACCGCGATGCGCTGAACGCCCTTTACGCCTTTGGCGGCGTCTATGCGACGCTTGTGCTGGATTGGACCGTGATCCAGCTTGGCCCTTTCGGGATCATCAGCGTCATTACCGCTGCCATTGCCACTTATGTCGGCGGGCGCTTTGACCAGCGCCTTGGCCCAAAGCCTGTGATTATTGCCTGCATCTGGATGCTGATCGTTGTGGATGCCTGCATCATTGGGATGTCCCGCGAACATGTGTTTGGTGTTCCCATTGCACCTGATTCAAACCTGCCCGACATCATCTTCTTTGTCTGTGGGTCTATCATTGGTGGCGCAGGCGGTGCGCTTTATGCCGCATCCCGGTCGATGATGGTCCGCCATACTGACCCCGAACGCCCGACCGAGGCCTTTGGATTGTTTGCCCTGTCTGGCAAGGCCACTGCCTTTGCTGCCCCCTTCCTGATTGGTGTTTTCACCGCTTTGACCGGAAGTGTGCAACTTGGGTTCCTACCAATCATCTTCCTCTTCCTTCTGGGCCTCTTCTTGCTAAGATGGGTCAACCCAGAGGGAGATCGTGGCGTATGATCCGTATCAAACTGGCACTTGGACTTATTCTTGGGCTGGCTGGCTGCCAAAGTGAAACCTCATCAACAGATGCGGTCAGTACACAGAACGCGGGCGATCGTCGCGTTGCCAAAGCCTTATTTGGCGCTGTACCTGCCGCCTCAAACCAATCGTCCCAAGCCGTCGGCGGTTATGCCCGTGGGTGTCAGGCTGGCGCTGTTCAGCTTCCTGAAACGGGCCCCACATGGCAAGCCATGCGCCTGTCCCGTAATCGCAATTGGGCGCAGCCTGCAACCGTGGATTTCGTGCAAGACCTCAGCGCCTTTGCCGCGCGCCAACCCGGTTGGGAAGGCCTTTATGTCGGTGATATGAGCCAGCCGCGCGGTGGTCCCATGCTGACCGGGCATCGCAGCCACCAGTCGGGCCTTGATATTGACGTCTGGATGCTGCCCCCCAAACGGCTGAACCTGAGTGTGCAAGAGCGCGAGAATATCTCGTCCATTTCCATGCGCCGCGCCAATGGGGCCTATACCAACAGCAGTTGGACCCCCCAGCATGAGGCGATCCTGAAACGCGCCGCATCAGACCCCCGTGTCGCCCGGATTTTCGTCTTCCCTGGCGCAAAGGTCGCTATGTGCAACAGTGCAACCGGGGACCGATCGTGGCTGCGCAAGATCCGCCCTTGGTGGGGCCATCATTATCACTTCCATGTGCGTCTGAATTGTCCTGCCGGGGATCGCGGCTGCGAAAATCAAGCGCCGCCGCCAACGGGCGATGGTTGCGCGGATGCAGATCGTTGGGTGCGCGATATTCTGAACCCGCCGCCCCCTGATCCGAACGCCGCCCCTGCCGCGCCCCGGCGCGAATTGACGATGGCGAACCTGCCCGGGCAGTGCCTTGGGGTTTTGAATTCTCAGTAGATGAAGCTTTTATGTCTGATCGTCGCCGGGCTTTGCGCGGCCTTGCCCGCCTGTGCCGATACCGTGCTGATCGGGCGCTATATCTGGCAAGACCCGCGCCCAGATTTTGGCGGTATTTCGGCCTTGCATCTGGATGCATCCGGGACAAACTTTATCGCTTTATCCGATAGCGGGTGGAGCGTGACAGGCACACTTACCCGTGATGCGGGGCTTATCACGGGCGTTGATGCAGGCGCTGTGATCCCGCTGCAGAACCTTGTTGGCAAGCCGATCCGGAAGAAGGCGGCAGATTCTGAAGGGATTGCGGTTGCTGCTGACGGGACTGTTTTCATCGCCTTTGAAGGCAACACCCGCGTGCGCCGCTTTGACAGGCTTGATGGCCCTGCCAGTGACATCCCAATCCCCGGCGATTTTCGCGGGCTGGCCGAGAACGCATCACTTGAAGCACTTGCGATTGATGCGGCCGGCGCGCTTTATGCGATCCCGGAACGCAGCGGCCGAAGCAGCTGGCCCTTCCCGGTGTTTCGTTATCAGAATGGCATCTGGGATACCGCCTTTGACATTCCGCGCGTTGGCCCGTTTCTGGTTGTGGGTGCGGATATTGGCCCTGATGGGAAGATTTATGTGCTTGAGCGGGACTTTATTGGCTTTGGGTTTCGCACCCGCGTGCGCCGCTTTGCACTGGATGGAACCGGGGAAGAGGTGCTGCTGCAGACCCGCACCGGGGTGCATGACAATCTGGAAGGCATCACCCTTTGGGATGATGGCACGGGGCTGCGGATCACTTTGGTATCGGACAATAACTTTCGCCGGTTTCAAACGACCGAGTTTGTGGAATACCGGATCACCGATTGACGCGTAACGCGCGCGGGGCTAAACGGCGGCGTCCGCGCGGATGATCCGCCGGGCCAAGTGCCGCACCCTTGCCAAAACGGAAAAACCCTTATGACACGTCTTCTCCCCGGCATTCTTGCCATGGCCATCATCGTGGTCGCCTCTAACATTCTTGTCCAATTCTTTGTCGGCGACTGGCTGACATGGGGGGCCTTTACCTACCCCTTCGCCTTCCTTGTCACCGACCTGATGAACCGCTTCCACGGGAAAGAGGCCGCGCGCAAGGTCGTGTTCTTTGGGTTCATCGTCGGGCTGATTTGCTCGGTGATTGGAACGCAAGTGATGGTACAAATCGCGCCGGACTTCAGCGCGCCTGCAGTGACGTTGCGGATCGCATTGGCCTCGGGCACCGGGTTCCTTGTCGCGCAATTGGTAGACGTTGCGATCTTTGACCGGCTGCGGGAAGGGACGTGGTGGCGGGCACCGCTCGCGTCAACGCTAGTCGGATCAACGCTGGATACCGCACTGTTCTTCTTCATCGCGTTTTCGGCCGCGGCCTCTGGCCTTTTGGGCGTCGATCACAATACCGAATTCTTCAACGAAGTCGTCCCAACACCCTTCGGTGCGGACCTGACCCGTTGGATCGGAACCGCCGGGGTGGACTGGTGCGTGAAGGTCGCCATCGCGCTGATCGCCTTGATCCCGTTTCGCCTAATCGCTGGGCGGCGGTTGAACAGCGTCAGTTGATCGCAGCTTTGGGACAAGTTTTTACTTGATCGAAACGAAAACTATGCGAACCTCTTCTCAGGCGAAACATTTTGAAAGGAGGTGATCCAGTGCATCATGAGGTATTGGAGAAGTGTGTCGGGACAACTTGGGGAACGCTTGGCTAAGGCAACCTTTGGCTAAGATGAACCCAAGGTGGGAAACCTAACCGACCCACCTCCGAAAATTCAGGGAAGGGCCACCCCATCGCCGGGGCGGCCCTTTTTCTTTTGGTTTGTACAAGACGCATCGTGCGTGTTTTATGGTTTGTACAACAATTTCAGCCACCAAAAGACCGCGAAACCGGATGCGTATTAACGATTCCATCACCATTGAAGACTGGGAACTGACCGAGACGTTCACCCGCGCCTCCGGTCCCGGCGGGCAGAATGTGAACAAAGTGTCCACGGCGGTGGAACTGCGGTTCGAGGCCGCACGCTCGCCCAACCTGCCGCCTGCGGTGAAGGCGCGGCTGAAGCGGCTGGCCGGGCGGCGCTGGACGACGGACGGGGCGATTGTGATCTTTGTGCAGGAAACGCGACACCAAGCGCGCAACCGCGAGATCGCGCGGGAGCGGCTGGCGGAGTTGGTGTTGAAGGCCACGGTGGTGCCCAAGCGGAGGCTGGCGACAAAGCCGACCTATGGATCAGTGAAGCGCCGGCTGGCGGGGAAGAAGATCAGGGGGGAGGTGAAGAAGTTAAGGGGGAAGGTGGAGGAGTGAGGGTCGGCGGTCGTCAAGCCTCTCTCGATTGCCCAAAAATGGGATTTCGTGTTAGGCCAAGCTAAGAAAGCCGAAGTAAGTTGCGACAGACGGTTATCCAGTTCTATTTTTCAATTTATTAGCGAAAAGATAAACAATCTTGAAAATAGCAAAAATTTGCTTATTGGTTAATAAATAACAATATCGAGCGATGTGATGAGCGACAAAGACGACCACTTGCCTGCCAAGACATACCATGTTGTTCTACTTCTTCTCGTCATCGTGCTAGCCGGTATTTATCTCGTCAATCCCCAACTTGACTATGTGTCGAATTGGCCATTGTTTGCGACTATATTCTTAGTACTTCTAGCACTTTCATTTTTTGCTTCTTCTGTAGAAGCTGCTATCCTTTTTTGCGCAACCGATGACGAGGTTGAAGCACGTTGAGGTGCCCCTAGTTTCCTAGACACCTGCCTTTTCCAGTTTGCGCTGTCTGTT
>CAYPVL010000124.1:0-7509 GCA_964414165.1 uncultured Cognatiyoonia sp. | reverse complement strand
TCGCAGCCCTCGTCGTCGTCGGTGACCAAAAAGGTCGCGTCGGCTTTGGCAAAGGCAAAGCCAAAGAGGTGCCAGAAGCGATCCGCAAAGCGACCGAGCAAGCCAAGCGTCAAATGATCCGCGTGCCTCTTCGTGAAGGGCGCACATTGCACCACGACATGCACGGCCGTCACGGCGCTGGTAAAGTTGTGATGCGCACAGCCCCGGCTGGTACCGGGATCATCGCCGGTGGTCCAATGCGTGCTGTGTTCGAAATGCTGGGCGTGCAGGACGTTGTGTCCAAGTCCATCGGCTCGGCCAACCCCTACAACATGATCCGCGCCACAATGAATGGTCTGACCAAAGAGAGCTCGCCTCGTTCGGTTGCCCAACGTCGTGGCAAGAAGGTCGCAGACATCCTGCCCAAGCGTGACGAGGCCCCCGCGGCCGAAGCCACTGCTGAAGCAGACGCATAAGGAGACAGCGATATGGCTAAAACAATCGTCGTCAAGCAGGTGGGTTCCCCCATCCGCCGCCCCGCCAAACAGCGCGCGACGCTGATCGGCCTGGGCCTGAACAAAATGAACCGGACCCGTGAGTTGGAAGACACACCTTCCGTACGCGGCATGGTGAATTCAGTGTCTCACATGGTTGAGATTATTGAGGAGAAGGGCTGAGGTTAGCCCTTTTGGTGGGGCTTGATCCTGCCACTGGAAATTAAGAGCGCCTCGTGGGAAACTGCGGGGCGTTTTTTATTGGGGCATAGATATGGATTTCTTTTCATCACTGCTTTCCCTTTTGGGGATTGGATCGAAACGTGCCGAGATTATTAGTGAAAAGCGAGGTGAAGCTTACAGGCTGAATATGGAGTTTGAGTCGCTGGTAAACCGAACTGAGGGTTACTTACGCATTGAGCGCAGCAGGGTAATGTTTGATGTAGGTAATTTGTTCGGGGACCAATTCGATGTTTCTCAAAACTGCCAAGCCGCATTTGATCGCATTGATGCTGATATTCGACTGGCAAAGGAAACGATTGCAAACAACAATCTGACAATACAGGCGGCTTCAGGCTTTGCGGCTCTCTCAAAGTGGGATGAAGTTATATCAATACTTTTGCGTCAACGTCTGGCCGCAGAAGAATTACTCACATCAACTGAGGCGTCCGTGAGGCGCTTTGATGAATTGATTGAAAAGGCTTACTCGACGGTTGAAATTTCCGCTGACAAATAACGTGGTCTTCCGCCCGGCATCGCCGGGCCGCGCCCGGACCTCCCCCACGGGGAGGGCGCGATTGCGACACCTGTCAGGTGAACTACGTTAGCGAAATTGAAGACCTTGCAAAGCAGGGATAGCCTCCCCGAGGTCCGGGCGCGGTCCGGCTTGTGTTCCACATTGATCAGCGATCAGGCGATACCCCGCGCTTGACAACCCACCCCCACACCGCAACTCATGAACCGACCCCAAAAGGACGGCCCCATGACCCTGACCCCTGCCACCATCCAAGCGACCCATGACGCGATCCGCCATGCGACGATGTTGACCCCGACGGTCTATGCAGCGCGTCTATCCAAGCAGTTGGGGATTGATCTTTACCTGAAGCTTGAGAACCTCCAGCACACCAATGCCTTCAAAGCGCGTGGGGCGCTGGCCAAGTTGCTCACCCTCACCGACGATCAGCGCAAGAGTGGCGTCATCGCCTGTAGTGCCGGCAATCATGCCCAAGGCGTCGCGTATCATGCTGAACGCCTTGGTATCAAAGCCACCATCGTCATGCCAGAGGCGACCCCCTTTAACAAAATCCAACGGACCGAGGATTTCGGGGCGAAGGTTGTGCTTCACGGCAAGGGGTTTGATGACGGGGTGCAGTTCACGCAAGATATGGCGGCAAAGGAAGGCCTGACCATTATCCATCCGTTCGATGATCCGGTTGTGGCAGCCGGGCAGGGGACGGTCGCGCTTGAGATGCTTGACCAGCAGCCTGATCTGGATGTGATCGTCATTCCCATCGGCGGTGGCGGTCTGATTGCGGGCATGTCGGTTGCGGCCAAAGCGATGAATCCAGATGTGCAGGTCATCGGCGCGCAGGCCCAGACGTTTGATGCGGTGAAGGCCGCCGTTGATGGCACAAACACCCACTTTGGGCAGCCGACCCTGGCAGAAGGGATCGCCGTCAAGGCCCCCTCAAAAGCCAATATTGAGATCATAAAAACCCATGTGGATCAGATATATACCGCCACTGAGGCTGAAATTGAGGATGCGGTGTTTGATCTTTTGTCCAGTGAAAAACTGGTGGTCGAGGGTGCCCCCGGTGCCGGTTTGGCCGTGATCAAGACCCAGCTTGATCAGCTGAAAGGAAAGAAAGTCGGCCTTGTGATTTGCGGCGGAAATATCGATTCCCGTCTATTGTCGACCCTGATCCTGCGCGGTCTTGTGCGCGATGGCCGTATCACGCGGCTGACCTTTGAAATCGACGATACGCCCGGGCAGCTATCCACCATTGCCCGAATTATCGGCGAAGCCGGCGCCAATGTGGTTGAAGTTATTCACCAGCGCATGATGCAGACCGTTGCCCTGAAGCAGGCCGAACTTGAAGTGGTGATAGAGGCCCGTGATGTCGCCCACACCAAAGATATCGTCGCAACCCTGCGCGATCAGGGCTTTCGGTTGCGCACGGACAACGGGTTATAGCTTTGGATCGGGCTCGGCGCAGGCTGACAGTGGGCAGGACATGCGCCAGACAATCCCTTGTGCCGCGTAATCCATCGCAACCTCGGCCTTAAGATTGCTGCGGACCATCGCGCCCAGCACGACCGTCCCAAAGCCTTTTCTGACAGGCGGGGTTACTGCGGGCCCATCGGTTTCGGTCCATGACAGGGTGAACTGGGCGACGTCATCTGCGTCTTGCGTCACATCCCATGCGACAGAGATTTTCCCGGTTTCTTGTGACAGTGCGCCGTATTTGGCTGCGTTTGTGGAAAGTTCATGCAGCGCCATGCCGATGTTCTGGGCCGCTGTTGCATGAAGTTTCACAGACGGCCCCTGCATTGTGATGCGATCATCCAACAGTTGTTTGAAGTGGGCCAGTTGTGATGTCACCAGTTCATCCAGCATGATCCCTTTCCATGCGTTTGCGACCAGCAGATCATGACTGGCCGCAAGCGATTTAATGCGTTTGGCAAAGCTTGCCGTGAAAGTGGCCGGGTCATTCAACGCCGTTTGTCGTGCAATTGCATTGATCACAGACAGCATATTCTTGGCCCGGTGATTGACCTCATGCAGCAAAAGCGCGACGTGACGTTCGTTCTGCTTGGCCTTATGCGCTGCTGCCTCGCTTGCCTGCGTACGCAGCCCCTGTGCCCAGGCCAATGCTGTCAGCAGCAATGACACGATAATCCCCAAGCCCAGCACAATGGCCGGTGATGATTGCCGGATGCGCGCTTCGTAACTTGCCGTTGAGGCCGCGGTCAGTGTCCAGACCTGACCGAACATGTCAAACTGATCTGCGTAGGTGTGCTGTGCGTTTTGCGCGGCATCTTTCAGATTGGTGTGGGATGCGAACAAGACATTGTCGTCCGCAGACGCGGGGCCATCTGATAGAACGATGGCGATTTCATCTGCAAAATCTCTGGTGTGCCGCTCCATGACATGTTGCATCAAGTTCCCTAGACGAAAGATACTGACGATCATGCCTTTGGCTTCAGATATCCTTGCATCGGGTGTCGCAGGCACATCACCGCTATCAAAGATCGGAAGCATCAGCAAAACCCCTGCTTGAACGTCCTGATCGTTTTCCTGAATAAGCATGATCTTGGCGGTCATATTAATCTGCCCCGTAAAGATGGCCCGATCAATGGCTGCGCGCCGTCGGTCTTCTGAGTAAATATCAAACCCAATCGCGGGCGCGTTGCGCGCAGTCATGGGTTCAATGTACACAATGGGGACGGACAGCGGAAAATCTGTGGGCGGACGCATAGTGAAATCAGGACGGTCAGAGCTGCGGACTTGGGCCTGAAAGGCAGACCGTTCTGCGTCATTGTGGAGCACCGCGTTAAAGCTGATCCCCTGGATGCCCGGATATGTTTCCCCAAGCGCAAGATCGGCGACATAGCGCCGCCAATCATCGCGCGTCACATCCTCGGCAGCATGAAACAGCCCGACACCCCCGCGCAGGAACTGCGCATAGGCCCGCATCGTCGCAATGATATCATTTTCCACGCTTTTGGTAGCTTCAAAAAAACGCACATAGGATGCCTCGTCGGTGCGTTTCAGTTCGTACCGCCAGCCTGCGAACGTAATCCCAAGCGAAATCAACAACACAAGTGCGGCAGGCAACATCCCCGATAGCCGCCCTGTCGAAGAATTCTGTGCGTGATGTTCGCCTGTCATTGATCCGCCTTTTGTCAGTGAGCATCAACATGGCACGTTCACAGGTGTCTGGTCTATTCGCAATCTGTGATTGCATATGCAAAGCCCCATGCTGCTGTCGCAATGTACCACGCGCATCATTTCTTGACGCATCCCGCACCCCCGTCTATACGCCGCTGGTCGGTATCTATACCGATTCATATTTGACACGCCGTGTGCCCCATTTTCCGTCGCTGGACGGGGTCCTCCGGCAAAAGGAGAAGCGACATGAAACTGAATGAACTTTCCGACAATCCAGGTGCAACCCAACGCAAAAAGCGTGTTGGCCGTGGTCCCGGCTCTGGCATGGGTAAAATGGGTGGTCGTGGTATTAAAGGTCAGAAATCACGCTCCGGTGTGGCCATCAAGGGCTATGAGGGCGGTCAGATGCCTTTGTACCAGCGTCTTCCAAAGCGTGGCTTCAACAAGCCAAACCGCAAGACATTTGCTGTGATCAACCTTGGTTTGATCCAGAAATTCATCGACGCGGGGAAGCTGGACGCCAAGAAAGATATCACTGAGGAAGCACTTGTTGCATCCGGTGCGCTGCGCCGCGTCAAAGACGGTGTGCGCGTTTTGGCCAAGGGTGAAATCACGTCCAAAGTAACGATCGCCGTCACAGGCGCATCCGCTGGCGCGGTCGCCGCAGTTGAAAAGGCAGGCGGTAAATTGACCGTCACAGCCCCTGCCAAGGCTGACGCGGCCGCCTAAGCCCTTGTGAGCGGCCATTGCGTCGCTTACATAAGCTCAAGTTTTCCCAAACGCCGCGCATCGGGAACCCGACACGCGGCGTTTTTTATGAGAAGAGAGACGCATGGCATCCGCAGCAGAGCAAATGGCCGCAAACCTTAGCTGGAGCGCCTTTGGCAAAGCCACTGAGCTGCGCCAGCGCATTTGGTTCACGATTGGTCTTTTGATCGTCTACCGGATCGGGACATATATCCCCGTTCCGGGCATCGACCCCGAACAATTGCGCGAGTTTATGGAGCAGGCCGCCACCGGTATCGGTGGTGTTTTGTCCATGTTCACAGGCGGTGCCCTGTCCCGCATGGGTATCTTTGCCCTTGGGATCATGCCCTATATTTCGGCATCAATCATCGTTCAGCTTTTAGGTGCGATGTGGGAGCCATTGAAAAACCTCAAGAAAGAGGGCGAGGCAGGCCGGCGCAAGCTGACCCAATACACCCGCTATGGCACTGTGGTGCTGGCGACTGCACAGGCCTACGGCCTTGCCGCCGGTCTTGCCTCAGGCGGTTTGGCGACCAATCCTGATATCTTCTTCTATGTCTCCTGCATCATTTCGATTGTTGGCGGTACGATGTTCCTGATGTGGCTGGGTGAGCAGATCACCGCGCGCGGCATTGGTAATGGTATTTCCCTGATCATCTTTGTCGGGATCATCGCTGAAATTCCACCCCAGTTGGGTGCCTTCCTGGCCCAAGGTCGTTCGGGCACTGTCAGCCCTGCGCTGATCGTGGGTATTCTTGTGATGTTGGTCGTTGTCCTGACATTCGTCGTCTTTATGGAGCGGTCATTGCGCAAAGTGCACATTCAGTATCCGCGCCAACAGCGTGGCATGAAGGTCTATGACGGTTCCACCAGTCACCTGCCGATCAAGGTGAACCCAGCCGGTGTTATTCCTGCGATCTTTGCCTCTGCGCTGCTTCTGTTGCCCACAACGATCAGCACATTCAGCACCGGGTCTTCCCCATTCATGTCGACTTTGCTGGCTTATTTTGGCCCCGGTCAGCCGCTTTATCTGATCTTCTTTGGTGGCATGATCATCTTCTTCACTTACTTCTATACCCGCGAAGTTGCCTTCAAGACCGAGGAAGTCGCCGAGAACCTGAAGAACCAGAACGGCTTTGTCCCCGGCATTCGCCCCGGCAAGAAGACGGAAGAATATCTGGACTATGTTGTCACCCGCATTCTGGTGCTTGGCTCTGGCTATCTGGCCCTTGTCGCCTTGCTGCCCGAAATCGTGCGTGCGCAGGCGGGCATCCCGTTCTACTTTGGCGGGACGTCGATTTTGATCATCGTGTCGGTTGGGATGGATACGATCCAGCAAGTTCAGTCGCATCTTTTGGCCCATCAGTATGAGGGTCTGATTGAAAAGTCGCAATTGCGTGGGAGGCGCAGCGGCAAGAAGAAAGGGCCTGCGCGTCGATGAATATTATTCTGCTGGGGCCTCCAGGGGCCGGGAAGGGCACCCAAGCCGCACGGCTTGTGGATGAGCGGAACATGATCCAACTGTCGACCGGTGACATGCTGCGCGCAGCGCGCACGTCGGGGACCGAGATGGGTAAGAAGGTTGCTGCCGTGATGGATGCAGGGAACCTTGTCACGGATGAAATCGTCATCGGGTTGATCCGCGAACAGCTTGAGGCAGAGAGCGACGCGACGGGCTACATCTTTGACGGCTTCCCGCGCACTTTGGCGCAGGCAGATGCCTTGGGCGCTTTGCTGGCCGAGATGGGTGAAAGCCTAGATCATGTGATCGAGTTGCAAGTTGAGGATGACGTTCTTGTCGATCGCATCGTTGGCCGCGCCGCCGAGGCTGCGGCTGCAGGTCAGCCTGTCCGTGCCGATGACAATGAAGAAAGTCTGAAGGTGCGTTTGATGGCGTACTACAAGCAGACGTCGCCGCTGATTGGCTATTACTATGCCAAGGGTGATTTGACGTCTGTGGATGGATTGGCCAGCATGGATGATGTTGCAGGGAGCATTGCGAAAGTGCTTGAGTAGTGGTCACGATTTTTCTGCGAAAAATCGGCGCGCCGAAGCTGCTTATGTTCGGACTTGACCCTTCTTTCAAACACTCCTAAAAGCCACCATCCCGCAAGGGAATCGCATGGGGTCGCGCCCCGTATGAATACCTCGATATGACGCAGCCCGGCGCCCTTCAAAGGTCCGGGCTTCCGTTGTGAAAAAAGGGTCTGGAACCACGGACCCGCAACGAAAAGGATATACCACCTTGGCACGTATTGCTGGCGTGAACATTCCCACAGGGAAGCGTGTTCCAATCGCCCTGACTTACATCACTGGCATTGGGAGCACCAAAGCCGAAGAAATCTGCGAAGCTGTCGGCATCGACCGCGCGCGCCGCGTCAATGATCTGTCTGACGC
>CAYPVL010000123.1:2606-7558 GCA_964414165.1 uncultured Cognatiyoonia sp. | reverse complement strand
GTTGCCAATGCGCCCGCGAGGGCTGCGGCTGCAAGTGCTTTCAGTTTCATAATGGTCTCCTCCCATTGGTTGATGTCGTAGGGTGGGCAATTTGGCCCACGTATCGTCGTTAATAAGGGAACGGCCAAAGCCGTAATTTCTCTTTCGTGACGCGCCAAAGTTGCGCCAGCCCGTGTGGTTCCTTGATCAGGAAGAACATGATTAGCGCCCCCACAATGACCAGTTGGAAATGCGCGACCAGATCAGTGGGAAAGCCCAGCCAATCCACGCCGATTACTTTCAAGGCCACAGGCAGAAGCACCAGAAACGCCGCCCCGGCAAAGCTGCCAAAGATCGACCCCAAGCCGCCGATGATGATCATGAAGAGCACAAGGAATGATTTCTGGATCCCGAACGCCTCGCCCACTTCCACGGCCCCAAGGTAGACTGCAAAGAACAGCGCGCCCGAAATGCCGATGAAAAAGGATGACACCGCGAAAGCAGACAGCTTGGCCTTCAACGGGTTCACCCCGATAATTTCCGCCGCGATATCCATATCCCGGATCGACATCCAAGACCGCCCGATGGTCCCGCGCGTCAGGTTACGGGCGATCAAGGCACAGACGGTCACGAAGACAAGGCAGATCAGGTATTGCGCCCAAGCTTCGGTATTGGGCCCCGTCACCGCGACCCCGGCGACAAAGCGTTCGGGCGCGTTGATCTGGCCCGAGGCCGAGTAGTTATAAAACCAGCTGACCTTGTTGAAGAGCCAGACCAGAAAGAACTGCGCAGCCAGTGTTGCCACCGCCAGATAGAACCCTTTGATCCTTAAAGAAGGCAGCCCGAACGCCGCCCCCACTGCTGCCGTGATCCCCCCTGACAGGATGATATGGATCACGATGTTCACATCCGGGAAGGCCGTCATCAGCTTGTAGCAGGCATAGGCCCCCACAGCCATGAACCCGCCCGTGCCCAGCGACACCTGCCCGCAATAGCCCGTCAGGATGTTCAACCCGATGGCCGCGATGGCGTAGATCAGGAAGGGCACAAAGATCGCGTTGGCCCAATAGTCGTTGATCATGAACGGGATGATGGCGAAGGCCACGAACATCACCGCCCAATAGCGGTAGCGATCGAACTTGATCGGGAAGGTCTGGCTGTCGTCCGCGTAGGACGTCTTGAAATCACCTGCTTCGCGGTAGAACATCTATTCTTCCTCGTCTTCTGAAATCTTAAAGGTTCCTATGAAGAGGGATACTGTATCGTTTTCCTGCCAATCGCCCGCATCTGCATGGTCTTTGAAAACATATCGGCCATGCGAGCCTGGCGCACCAAATTTATCTCTACGCTCACGCCACAACCAAACTGGTCGCACCCTGCCAGTTCTGTGATTATAGCTGGAAAGGATTGATCTATCCCAAGCATCTCCACCAAGTGCGGTGTCTATAAGTTCAGTTTCAAACTTGAAATAATCATAACCGTTAGTGGACTTGACATCGACGACCGTAATTGTAGCAGGCGAAATTACTTGGACAAATTGCTTCATCTCGTTTTGAGCGCTGATAAGTCGAGATCTCTCAGCCTCAATAGATTTGAGAGCGGACAAGTGAGTATCTGACGCTATTCGCTCGTTAATTTCATCGTTTATTCGTGCCGGGATTTCGAAGTAAGATTCTACCCCGAGCCAAGCGACAATCAACAGGCCAACAATTGCAAGCCAAACCCGTTCAGTCTCTTTTTTTGATTGATGTGCGCTAAAGGATTTATCAATTGCATGAACCTTTTCTCTCAGGTCTTTAATGTCTTCATCAAACACGCTCAATGATCTTCTCCCCAAACAACCCTTGCGGACGGAACACGAGGAACAAAAGCGCCAGCATGTAGGCGAACCAGTTCTCGGTTGCCCCGCCAAGGAACGGTGCCCCGATGGTGTATTCAAACAGCTTCTCACCGACCCCGATGATCAGCCCGCCTACGATGGCTCCGGGGATGGACGTAAAGCCGCCCAGCATCAGCACCGGCAGCGCTTTCAGCGCAATCAGAGACAGGGAGAATTGGACCCCCGACTTCGCCCCCCACATCACCCCGGCGACCAGCGCCACCAACCCAGCCAGCGACCACACAAGCACCCAGATATAATTCAGCGAAATCCCCACCGACAAAGCGGCCTGATGGTCATCCGCCACGGCGCGCATCGCCCGGCCTTGCTTGGTGTATTGCGCAAAGATGATCAGCCCGATCACAAGCACCGCTGCCACAACCGTCGCCACCATGTCCAGTTTGTCGATAAAGAAGCCGTAGAAGTCATCGCCCCCAAGGCTTTGCGTCGCTTCCTCGACCCAGATCGACCCGCCTTGAGGCAAGCCCAGCGCGAGGGTTTTGATATCGGACCCCCACATCAGATCGCCGACGCCTTCAAGGAAATACGCCAGCCCGATGGTCGCCATGAACAGAATAATCGGTTCCTGCCCGACCAGATGCCGGAAGACGAACTGCTGTACCATCCACGCGAAGGCGACCATGATCAGCAGGGTAAAGACAATCGCCAGCAATGCAGGCACGGTCCAGCCAAAGTGATGCACCTCTGTCCCGAAGATCGCGTTGATCAGGTGGGCGAAGGGCACTTGCCCTTCCATGATCCCCACCAAGGTCAGCGCCGCGAACAGCGCCATGACCCCTTGGGCGTAGTTGAAAATGCCAGAGGCCTTGAAAATCAGCACAAAGCCCAAGGCGACAAGCGCATAAAGCACGCCCGCCATGAGGCCGTTGATGACGACTTCGATGCCATAGAGGAAATCAGCGGACATGGGTGCCTCCGGTTCTGCGATTAGGATTCAAGGTAGGTCTCCTGAATGGCAACGAAGGTAGGGGTTTTGGACCAATCCGCGTTCATATCCACCTGAATGCGCGGTTCGCGGAACCCAACGGACAAAAGGCCCGTCGGCCAAGTTTGGTCGAATAAGGCGGGATCGCTGTCCGCTGGTTCATAGCGACCACTGGCAATCGCGGCCTTTTCCCAAGCAGCAAAACCGGTAAACAGATCAGCACGACTGTCTTCGGTGTAGGCGGATACCTGGCAGGCCTGAGGTGTCCAAATCCCCGACTGATCACCGACAAGGGCCCGCACCTGATAGGTTTCGGTTTCAAGGATATAGACGTCGCCTACGTCGCTGGCTTGGTCGAACGTGAAATCAGAAACATCAAGGGCAACTGTGGCCTCCATCGGCACAAGGCAGCGTGTCACAAACGCCTCCCATGCATCTGCCTGCGCCAGCGCGGGCAAAAGGGTCAAACCAAGCGCCAATCTAATCATGCGCCACCCCCAAATACGCATCAATCACCTCTTGATTGTTGCGCACCTCGTCCGGCGTCCCGTCCCCGATTTTGCGGCCATAGTCCATCACGACCACCCGGTCAGACAGGTCCATCACAACGCCCATGTCGTGTTCGATCAAGGCAATCGTGGTGCCGAACTCATCATTTACGTCTAGAATAAAGCGGGACATGTCCTCTTTTTCCTCGACGTTCATACCCGCCATGGGTTCATCAAGAAGGAGCAACTTTGGCTCTGCCGCAAGCGCGCGCGCCAATTCCACGCGTTTTTTCAACCCATAGGGCAGACGGCCCACGGGTGTTTTGCGGATCGCTTGGATTTCCAGAAAATCAATCACGCGCTCAACCGCTTCACGGTTCGCGGTCTCTTCCCGCTCGGCTTTCCCAACCCAAAGCGCCTGCGCCAGCATCCCCGACTTCATATGGTTCAGCCGCCCCGTCATGACGTTATCCAGAACCGACATGCCTTCAAACAACGCAATGTTCTGGAATGTGCGGGCAATGCCAAGACGCGCCACTTGAAAGGGCTTCATCGGCGGGCGCTTTTCGCCGCGAAACCAGACCTCGCCTTCTTGGGGATGATAAAAGCCTGAAATCACGTTCAGCATCGACGATTTGCCAGCGCCATTGGGGCCAATAATCGCGCGGATTTCGCCTTCGCGAATATCAAAAGAGATGTTCTTGATCGCCTCGACCCCACCAAAGCGCAAAGTAATCCCGCGCATATCCATCAGCGTGCCGCCAATCGTGCGTCCATCGGGCGTAACATAACTATCAAGCATTTTCGTACCGAACGGTGGTTTTAGCAGCAGTTAAGGCGAACGCGTCAATTTCCACAAAATACTTGTGGAGAAAACAATGTTTAAAACTGACGAAATGCCATCCGATCTTCTGTTTGCTGAAGCCAAAAGGCACGCCTTGAACCGCTCGTGTCCATTGGAAGCTTGCCGCGAAATGGTTCACGAGATTGGCGAACAAGCTAGTCCAGTCCGCATTAAGGCAGCGTTGCAGTTGGCATACGATAAATTTGGCACTCATTCCGCCGCTTCCCTTCTTTCAGCCTGAACAACCGCCGCGTCGTGAATGTCCAAAGTTGCCGTGATCTTGCCCTTGCGTCCATCCTCATAGGTTACTTCCGTCTCGGTATAAATCTCGGACGCCCCCCCATCCAATGCCGCGATCAGATCGGCGAATTTTTCGCCAATCACGGCGCGGCGCACTTTGCGGGTGCGGGTCATTTCGCCATCATCGGCGTCCAGTTCCTTGTGCAGCACAAGGAAGCGGTGCACCTGACAGGCCGCCAGCATCGGGTCGGCGGCAACCGACACGTTCACCTCCGACACATGGTCCTCGATCATATCCAACACGCGCGGGTGCTGCGACAGTTCCTGATAGGACGAATAGGCGATGTTGTTCCGTTCGGCCCAGTTCCCAACCGCAGACAGGTCGATATTGATGAAGGCTGTGCAGCGTTCCTTTCCAGCCCCGAACACGACGGCCTCAAGAATGTTGGGATAGAACTTCAACTTGTTTTCAACGTACTTTGGCGCAAACAGCGATCCATCCACCATTTTGCCCACGTCCTTGGCCCGATCAATGATCCGCAGATGCCCGGTGCCTTCTTCGATAAAGCCCGCATC
>CAYPVL010000123.1:1943-2596 GCA_964414165.1 uncultured Cognatiyoonia sp. | reverse complement strand
CCCCGGTCGCGCCCCAGCCTTCGGGATCTTTGGTTGAGGCCGTGCTTTCGGCGTTCTTGTAGTAGGATTCAAAGACACCGGGGGAGCGGTAGAAGACCTCTCCGTTATCCGCGATCCGCAATTCGACCCCCGGCGAGGGCACGCCGACCGTGTCGGACCGCACTTCGCCATCGGGTTGCTGGGTGATGAAAACTGTCGCTTCGGTCTGCCCGTAAAGCTGTTTAAGGTTGATCCCAAGCGCGCGGTAGAAATCGAAAATCTCAGGCCCAATCGCTTCGCCCGCCGTGTAGCCGACGCGCACGCGGGACAGACCCAGCGTGTTCTTCAGCGGCCCGTAGACAAACAGATTTCCCAGCGCATAGGACAGCCGCCCCCCTAGGCCCACAGGTTTGCCATCCAGCAAATCCGGCCCGACCCGGTTGGCCACCTTCATGTAGCGGTCAAACAGCCATTTCTTGAACCGCCCTGCGTCTTCCATACGGATCATCACCGTTGTGAGCTGCGTTTCGAACACGCGGGGCGGGGCGAAAAAGTAAGTCGGCCCAATTTCGCGCAGGTCAGTCATCATTGTGGCCTCAGACTCAGGGCAGTTCACGCAGAACCCGGTCCACATTGCTTGGCCGATGGAAAAGATGAAATCTCCGACCCAGGCC
>CAYPVL010000123.1:0-1933 GCA_964414165.1 uncultured Cognatiyoonia sp. | reverse complement strand
TCGGCAGATAGGCCAGAATTTCGTCATCCACGCGCAAATGATCAAATTCGGACGAATTCTTGGCGGTTTCGATCACATTCCGGTTTGACAAGACCACGCCCTTGGGTCGCCCCGTCGTGCCAGACGTGTAAAGCATCACACAGGTCGTTTCATAACGGATCGCCGCAATGCGCGCGGCCAGCAGCGCCTTGTCCCCATCCGCCCGGCCCTGCGATTGCACGTCTTTGTAGGACGTCATCGCGCTGTGGTCGTATTTGCGCAGGCCCCGCCCGTCGAGGTAGATCACATGTTCAAGGATGCTAAGCCCTTCGCGCACGTCCGCGATCTTGTCGACCTGTTCCTGATCCCCCGCAATCACAAAGCGCGCGCCGCAGTGATCAAGCGCGTAGGCAATCTCTTCCGCCGCGGCGTCCTGATAAAGCGGCACGGGCACGCAGCCGACCTGCTGGGCGGCCACCATCGCCCAATACATATGCGGGCGGTTGCGCCCGACGATCGCGATGTGATCCCCCTCGGCCGCGCCAAGCGTCAAAAGCCCGAGCGCAAGTGCTTCGATTTCAGCTGCAGCCGCGATCCACGTCCAACTTTGCCAGATCCCGAATTCTTTTTCCCGGTAGGCCGGTCTGTTCCCGTACTGTGCGACAT
This sequence comes from uncultured Cognatiyoonia sp., assembly GCA_964414165.1. Lineage (GTDB taxonomy): Bacteria > Pseudomonadota > Alphaproteobacteria > Rhodobacterales > Rhodobacteraceae > Cognatiyoonia. Next base: position 1,288 of record CAYPVL010000123.1, on the reverse strand, counting down.
TGCGCGCCAGAAGATGTGGCACGGATACCAAAGACCGATCCGAAATGGCGGAACTCATGCGGCAGCCTCCCTTGTGTGGATCATTTCAATCCAAGGGACGCGCCGCCTCCTACAACACACCCCTGCGTTTATATTGGGCGGGGAAGGCCGATTCCGTCAAATGATTTTGAACAAGCGTTCATTTAACCCGGTGGGGGTGCCGGGCCTATTCCGCCGCGACTTGCGTGTCTGCTTTTTCCACTTTCACCGCTGCGAACTTGAATTCGGGGATTTTGCCGTAGGGATCGACCGCCGGATTGGTCAACACGTTGGCCGCCGCTTCGACATAAGCAAAGGGCAGGAACACCATGTCGGGTGCAACGGCCCGGTCTTCCCGCGCCATGATCGTGATCGCCCCGCGCCGCGTGGTCAGCGTCACTAAGCCCCCTGGCTCCACGCCGAGCTTGCGCAAGGTGGATGGGTGAAGCGAGCAGTTCGCTTCGGGTTCCACCGCGTCCAGCACTTTGGACCGCCGCGTCATGGACCCGGTGTGCCAATGTTCCAACTGCCGCCCTGTGGTCAGGATCATCGGGAAGTCTGCATCGGGTGTCTCATCCGGTGCAATCACGTTCGCAGGCGTGAACCGTGCCCGCCCATCGGGGCGCGGGAAGCCGTCGGCGAAGACAATCGGCTGGCCGGGGTCGGTTTCGGAGAGCGATGGGTAGGTGACGGCGTTTTCGTTCTCCAAACGGTCCCACGTGATGTTGGAGAGCGATTTCATTGACTGCCCCATTTCTGCAAAGACTTCGGAAGGGTGTGTGTAGGTCCACCCCAGCCCGATCCGTTTCGCTAGTTCCACCGTGATCCACCAATCCTCGCGCGCATCGCCCGGAGGGGATACCGCTGGCCGCCCCATTTGCACCTGCCGGTTGGTGTTCGTCACCGTGCCCGATTTTTCCGCAAATGCCGAGGCCGGCAGGATTACATCGGCATAGTTCGCCGTTTCGGTGATGAAGATGTCCTGCACGACAAGGTGGTCAAGTTTCGCCAACGCATCGCGGGCATGTTCGACGTCAGGGTCGGACATCGCGGGGTTTTCACCAAGGATGTACATCCCCCGCGTGTTCCCTGCATGCACGTCATCAAGGATTTCGGTGACGGTCAGGCCCTTGTTGGAATCAATTGATCCTTCTTGCCAAATCTCTTGAAACGCGCTGCGCACCCCATCATCGCCCACGGGCTGATAGTCGGGCAGGAACATCGGGATGAGGCCCGCGTCTGACGCCCCCTGTACGTTGTTCTGCCCGCG
>CAYPVL010000122.1:0-7622 GCA_964414165.1 uncultured Cognatiyoonia sp. | reverse complement strand
GGGATACGGATCGTGCGGGCCTGATCAGCGATGGACCGCGTGATCGCCTGACGGATCCACCATGTCGCGTAAGTGCTGAATTTATAGCCGCGACGATATTCAAACTTATCGACAGCCTTCATGAGGCCGATGTTCCCCTCCTGAATAAGATCAAGGAATTGCAGGCCGCGGTTCGTGTATTTCTTCGCAATTGAAATCACCAAACGCAGGTTCGCTTCGACCATTTCTTTCTTGGCCTGACGCGCCTCTTTTTCGCCCTTCTGGACCTGCTGCACGATGCGGCGGAATTCGGTGATATCCACGCCGACATACTGGCCAACCTGGGCCATATCGCCGCGCAGTTCTTCGATTTTGCCAAGCGAGCGTTCGATCAGCATCTGCCAGCCGCGCCCAGCCCTTTCGCCAATCTCGCCCAGCCAGTTCGGGTCAAGTTCGCGCCCGCGATAGGCTTCGATAAATTCACGGCGATGAAGCGAATTCACCAGTTCGACAATTTCAGACCGCAGCTTTTGGTATTTCTTTTCTTCCTTGTCCGAGAAGGATGAATCTTCATTCAAGGTCGCGGACATGCGGGCGTCCTGCATGTCAGACAGCTTGGAAAAATCGCGCGCGATCAGATCAAGCGTTTCCAGCACACGCGGCTTAAGCGCGGCCTCCATCGCAGCCAAGGACATGTTGGCCTGATCTTCATCGTCATCGTCATCATCCTTGGCAATCGGATTGCCGTCAGCGTCAAGTTCTTGTGTTTCTTCCTTGGCAGCTGGGGCAGCACCCGGCGCAACAGGGGCCGTGACAACAGTTTCTTCCCCGTCTTCGCCCAACTGGTCGCCGAAGGTTGTTTCAAGGTCGATCACATCACGCAGCAAAATGTCTTCGGACAACAATTCGTCGCGCCAGATCGTGATCGCCTGGAAAGTCAGCGGGCTTTCGCACAGCCCAAGGATCATCGTGTTGCGACCAGCCTCGATCCGTTTGGCAATCGCGATTTCACCTTCGCGGGACAGCAGTTCCACGCTGCCCATCTCGCGCAGGTACATGCGGACGGGGTCGTCGGTACGGTCTAATTTTTCGGTTTCGCCCGACGACAGCGCCAGTTCGCGCGCGCCAGCGACGGTGGCAACAGCAGTGCCACCTTGATTTTCGTCAACCTCTTCGGATTCTTCTTCCTCGGTCACCTGAATGCCCATTTCCGAGAGCATCGACATGACGTCTTCGATTTGATCAGAGGACACCTGATCGGGGGGCAAAACCGCGTTCAACTGGTCATAGGTGATGTAGCCACGTTCACGGGCATCCGCGATCATCTTTTTGACGGCGGCCTGGCTCATATCCAGGGCAGCGTCGTCGGCATCAGACTCTTTGCGATCGTCGTTGTCTTTCGCGGCCATCGGCTGTTCCCTCGTGTCAGTGTAAGCGAATCACCTTAAGGCGATTCGGTTAATATTCGAATCAATCCCGGAATGAGGTGATTCGCAACCACCTGACCCCTGTTTTTCCTAGGCTGTTGCGCGACCTGTTGTCCCACTACTTAGGGCGTTTGCCGCCTTTGGCAAAGTTGATTCCCCCTAAAAGCGAATCAAGGGCACTGCGTTCGTCGCGTTTGATTCGCGCACCATTATCTCCGACCTCATATTCGGCCTTGTCCTCATTGTCGCCGCGCCCTGCCTGATCAAGGGCAAGGGCGGCTTCTTTCAGGCGCCATGTCAGCCCTTCATCAGCGCTGCCATCAAGGTCTTCTACGGCTTCGGCAATTTCTCGGGCATGCCCCCGCCGGGCGGTGAGTTTTGCGAATTCTTCAGCCAAACACAGTGTCGCGATGCCTGTCTCTCCGGCGCGTCGTACAGCTGGTGTGATTGCCACATGGTTCTGCGCAAACAGATTATCAAGGGGGCCGGGTCCGATATCTGCACTGACCCGGTCAATCAAATCCGCAGCTTCGCCGTGCCGTAGGATCGCATCACGGATCAGGCCATGATCTGCGTCAAGACAAACCATCCGTTCCAGATCGCCCTCGAACTGCGCAAACACCGCCGGAGTCTTTAGCAGCGTCGCAAGGATCACGCCTTCGCGCAGCACATCTTCGTGCCCAGCCCCCGCCCCAAGGGCCGAGGATTTGTTTGAGGCCACGGGCTTTGTGTCCCGCTGCCAAGACGTCTGCCCTTTGTTCCATTGCCCGCCACCCTGCCGCTTAGGGGCCGCGTTACGATTTGAAAACAGCGCCCAGCGCATGTCTTTGATCGCCTGTCCATAGTGGCTGCGGATCGACGGGTCTTGGATCAATTTAATCTTATCGCGCAGGGCCTTATCCAGCGCAGCTTTACGTTCAGGGCTGTCAAAATTTTTGCCCTCCGTCTCGCGTTGCCAAAGCAATTGCACCATCGGGATCGCCTGATCGAGCAGCTTTTGCATCGCCCCGTTGCCCTGTTGTTTCAACAGATCATCCGGGTCAAGTCCTTCGGGCATCATCGCAAAGCGCAGGGATTTCCCGGCCTCAAGCAGCGGGAGCGCAATATCAATCGTGCGCATCGCGGCGCGAATACCAGCGGTGTCGCCATCAAGCGCGATAATCGGTTCATCCGCCATGCGCCAAAGCATCGCCAGGTGATGTTCGGTCACCGCAGTGCCAAGGGGGGCGACGGCGGCGGTGAACCCCGCCTCGACCAACGCGATCACATCCATATAGCCTTCGGCAACGATCAGCGGCTGCCCTTTGCCCGCCGCCTCGCGCGCGTTCTTGTGGTTGAACAGCGTGCGGGATTTATCAAACAGCAGTGTTTCGGGCGAATTCAGGTATTTCGCCCGCGCATTCGGATCCAGCGACCGCCCGCCCAGCGCAATCGCGCGGCCCCGCACATCGCGGATCGGAAAGATGATGCGGCCCCGGAAGCGATCATATGGGCTGCCGCCGCGATCACTTTCCGCCGCAAGCCCTGCATCAATCACCAGCTTCTGGGCGACGCCCTTCCCGGTCAGACTTGCAAGCACACCGCCATTGTCCGGGGCAAAGCCGATATTCCAGCGCGCTTGCGCGTCGGCATCCAGACCGCGGCGGGCCAGATAATCGCGCGCGTCACCTGCGGCGGCGGTTTGCAGGTTCAGGCGGAAGTGCTGGACCGCCTGCTCCATCACGTCAGCCAGTACCGTGCGCTCATCCGCCTTTTCCTGCGCTTTTGGATCGCGTTCGGGCATCGGCATGCCCGCTTCACCGGCCAAAATCTGAACCGCTTCCATAAAGCCCACATTCTCGGTTTCGCGCACGAAGGTGATCGCATCGCCCTTCGCATGACAGCCAAAGCAGTAATAAAACCCTTTGCGATCATCGACATGAAAGCTGGATGACTTTTCCTGATGAAACGGGCACTGCGCCCAGAAATCGCCTTTGCCCTGATTGGTTTTGCGCGTATCCCACATGACCTTGCGCCCGACGACCTGCCCAATGGACAGCCGGGTGCGCAATTCATCCAGGAAACCGGGTGGCAAACTCATGCGCGCATTATCGCGCCGCCCCACACAAGAGTCGAGCAACCCCATGGTCTTCTTTTGAATAAAAATATGCCCGCCGGAGGCGTCCTGTTTTCGCAGAAAACCGGATCAGCGCGCGAAATAAATCCGCGCCGCCCGTTCAAGATCATGCACCAAAGTGCCCGCCATCGACCGCATGACCATCACCTCAAACGCATCGCGGCCCGTTTTGGTCACTGATCCGGTCATATGCCCGATTAACGTGCGCGCCGTATGCCCGGATTTCATCGCGCGCAGATCAACGGGCACAAGCCGGGCAAGCACATCAGCGACCTGTGCACCTTTGATCGCCACGATTGCCACACTGTCGGTCTGATCGACGACGGCGGCTGGCAGATCGTTCACTTTACCGCCAATCAAAAGGGCCTGACCTGGACCAATCCAGATTGCGCGCGGGTATGTGCCGGACACGCGGTTCGGCTTGGGGAAGGCAACGGGCATTGTTGCGCTGACTGTCTTTTCTTGGCCCTTGAAGGGCGCGATGGAAACCGCGGTTTCGATCACAACCTCAGTTATCATCACAGTCCCGATCTCAAGCGGCAAAAGCCCTGCGCAGGGCGTCTTTGCAATCAGCTTAACCACGCAAGCGCCCTCCTTCTGGGTCAAAGAAGACGGGGTCGCAAACTTCAACCTCTACCGTCAAATCGCGCAAATGATCGCGCATCTTGATCACCTCGCCAATCCGCGCCCGCCCGTTTTCAAGAAAACCAAGGGCGAGGTAGCCATCAAGCGTCGGCGAATAGCAATGCGAGGTGACATAACCTTGGGAATTGACGCGCGTGGCCTCGGCCCCGGCGACAAACAAATGTGCACCACCCGACATGCTTTCGCGCGCCTTCAGACCAACAAGCTGTTGGCGCGCATCACCCTTCAGGCCGGGGCGTTGTGCAGCCGCCTGCCCGATGCAATCCTTCTTACGGCTCACCATCCGGTCCATCCCAATGTCAAAGGCGGTCACGCGCCCATGGATTTCAGCATGGGTGATAAAGCCCTTTTCAATGCGCAGAACATTCAGAGCCTCCATCCCGTAAGGCCCGCCCTCCATCGCCTCGGCCTGTGCAGCCAGCAGACGGAATAGGCTGTCGCCGTAGCGGGCGGGCACCGCGACCTCATAGGCGTGTTCGCCGGAGAATGAGATGCGGAACAGGCGGCCTTTGATACCGCTGATCGAGACCTCGCCGCAGGACATGTAGGGGAATAAGGTGTCATCGACCTCGGCGTCCAAAATACCGTTCAGTAACTCACGCGCGCGCGGCCCGGCGACCGCAAACTGCGCCCAATGTTCAGTGACAGACGCAATCTGCACATCCAAGTCGGGCCGCAGCGCTTGGCAGACAAATTCAAGGTGGGTCATCACTTGGCCTGCCGCAGCCGTCGTCGTGGTCATGACGTAGTGCCCCTCGGCCAGACAGGCCGTCGTCCCGTCATCCATCACATGCCCGTCTTCGCGCAGCATCAACCCATAGCGCACCTTGCCGGGCTTCAAGCTACTGAATGTATTGGCATAAACGAAATCAAGAAAGGCTGCCGCGTCAGGCCCCTGAATATCAATCTTGCCCAAGGTCGACACATCGCAAACCCCAACCGTCTTGCGCACCATGCGCACTTCGCGGTCGCAAGATTCGCGCCACGTCGTCTCACCCGGCGCAGGGAAATAGCTGGGGCGATACCAGAGCCCTGCCTCGATCATCGGCGCCCCGCGCGCGATGGTGGCAGCATGGGACGTGGTCAAACGCTCAGGCGCAAACCCATGCCCCTGACTGCCCGCGCCCAGCGCCGCGATGGACACCGGCACATAAGGCGGGCGGAAGGTCGTCGTGCCGGTCTCGGGAATGCCGCGCCCGGTTGCATCGGCCAGCACCGCTAGGGCGGCCACATTCGACGATTTGCCCTGATCCGTTGCCATCCCTTGGGTCGTATACCGCTTCATATGTTCGACGGATTTAAAGTTCTCTTGCGCGGCAAGGCGAATGTCTTTCACATGCACATCGTTCTGGAAATCCAACCACTTGCGGCCCTTGCCCTCAACCGCCCAGAACGGGGTGATGTTGTAGGGGGTGTCATCAGCTGCTGGCACTTGGGGCTGATCAGCCCCAAGCAGGTCAGCCACCACCTTGCCCCCGTCGGCCAGACAACCCGCCGTATCAAAGACACCCCGGCAAGCCCCTGCAGTCACCATCCCCGGAATCATACCAGCCACAGGTACAAAAGAGGCGATATTTTCAGACCACTCTGGTCTTCCATTCATGTGACACGTTAAGTGCACAGTCGGGTTCCACCCGCCCGACATCGCCAGACAATCCGTGCGGATTTCCCGCGTGCCACCACTGTGTTTGACCGTGATACTTGTCAGCCCCTGCCGCCCCTTTGTCGCAACAACTTGCCCGCCCAGATAGACCGGGACTTCGCCTGAAACCGCAGCATCTGCGCGGGTGTCAATCACCCCGACGACATTCACACCAGCCCGGACCAGATCGTGGGCCGTGCGATGCGCATCATCGTTGTTGCCAAAGATCGTCACGTTCTGCCCCGGCGCGACGTTCCAACGGTTCACATAGGCACGCACCGCATTTGCCATCATGATCCCCGGACGATCGTTGTTGGGGAAGGCAATGGGACGTTCAAGCGCGCCTGCGCAAAGCACCGCGTGTTTCGTCACAATCCGCCAGAAGCATTCGCGCGGGCCGACCCCTTTGCGCGAAAGCTGCTCCAATGCGCCATATGTGCCCTGATCATAGGCCCCGGTTACGGTCGTGCGGGGCATGATGCGCACGTTTGGCATGGCGGCAAGTTTGGCCTGCATCTTTGCGGCCCATTCCGCGCCCGGAATGCCATCGACCATCTGTGCGTCAGCCAAAAGGCGGCCACCCAGATGCCTATCTTCATCGGCGATGATTACGTCCTGCCCAGCTTCTGCTGCCGTCAAAGCCGCCATCAACCCGGCAGGACCGCCGCCAATGATCAGCACGTCACAAAAGGCGAAAGCCTTTTCGTAGTCGTCTTTATTGTGTTCACCCGAAAGCGCCCCAAGCCCGGCGGCGCGGCGAATGATCGGTTCGTAAACCGCCTCCCAAAACGCCTTGGGCCACATGAACGTCTTGTAGTAGAACCCTGCCCCCAGAAACGGCGAAATCAAATCATTTACTGCCATCACATCGGTTTTCAACGATGGCCACGCGTTCTGGCTGCGCGCCGCGAGCCCTTCAAACAGATCAAGGGTTGTTGCGCGGATATTCGGCTCTTCCCCGACGGTGACAAGCGCGTTCGGCTCTTCAGATCCAGCCGTTAGAATGCCGCGCGGGCGGTGGTACTTGAACGACCGGCCCACAAGGCGGACACCATTGGCAAGCAAGGCCGAGGCGAGCGTGTCGCCCTGACGCCCTTGATAGGCCACCCCGTCAAAGGTAAAATTGATGGTCTCAGCCTCTGGCGTTGATATCGGCAACCTCATCGCTTGGCCTTCTCGGCCAAAGTCGCGCCGTGCACCGCATGGGTCACCGTATTGCGGTCCACCACAATCCACGCCCCGCAAGGGGTATGTTGCCACATATCACGGGTGTCGCCCGCCGGATTATCGCGCAAATGTAGGTAGTTATCCCATGCATCCAATCCTGAATCCACAGCAGGGCGGCCAAGCACGACGGCATCGCCCTGATAGTAAAACTCGCGCCGATCACGCGTGCCGCAATATGGACAGGTCAGGCGCATCTTTTCAGCCTTTTCAACATGTTAAAAGCCCCACACGTCATCCGCCCCTTAATGCAAGTTATGCTGAGAGCCGGTGCCCTCTTCATCCATCAGTCCCGCGCCTGTGCGGAATCGATCAAGGCGGTACTGCGCGGCAGGCGCATGATGGTTTCCCGTCGCCATCAGATGCGCGAAGCTAAAGCCGGACCCCGGCACCGCCTTGAAGCCGCCATAACACCAGCCACAATCAATAAAGAGCCCATCAGTCGGAGTCTTATCAATAATCGGCGACCCATCAGACGTCATATCCATAATCCCGCCCCAGCTGCGCAAAACCTTGGCCTTGCCGATCATCGGCATCAGGGTCATGGCCGCATCCATCACATGCTCTTTCATCGGCAGGTTCCCGCGCG
>CAYPVL010000121.1:0-7744 GCA_964414165.1 uncultured Cognatiyoonia sp. | reverse complement strand
ATGTGGTGGCCCGCGATGCCATCAAAGACCGCGACAAGATCAAGAAACGCGAACGGGCCTTCAAGGTGCCGACAACGATCACCTTCGATAATGAGGGGTCCGAAATCTACACCATTATCGAGGTCGACACCCGCGACCGCCCCGGACTTCTGTTCGATTTGACCCGAACATTTGCACATAACCACGTCTATATCGCCTCAGCCGTGATCGCGACTTATGGCGAACAGGTGGTGGATACGTTCTATGTCAAGGATATGACCGGCATGAAATACTATGCAGAGGCAAAGCGGACAGCGCTTGAGAAAAAGTTGCGCGATGCTATCGCTCAGGGGGCAGAAGCCGCCCTGAGCCAATAGGTGCTTTATTCAGTATAGTAACCAGCCTCGTCCATGAGCAGACGGAGCTTTGCATTGGCGTCATCCATGATGTCCTGAACCGGGCGGCCTGTGGTGACAACCTCACGCAAAGCAAGGCTTAGCACATCGTCCTGAATTGCATTCCACTCTGGGATCAAAGGCCGCCAGTCGGTGTCTGCACACAACAGCGATTCAATAATGGCGCTGGATTCAACGCGTTCACGCTGAACAGCCGCAAAAGTTGAAAGGCGCATTGGATCACCTCCCGCTGCGGTCGTCGCAGCATCGCCTTGCTTGGACGTCAAATATTGCAAAAGCAAAAAGGCCGCTTCTTTGTTTTGGCTGTTATTGGGGATACCAATCGCGAAACCGCCAGTTTCGGCGCTGCAACTTTGGTCACTGGGATGGGCCATAAAGCTGATCTTGTCGCTAAGTCCCGAAAAATTCGGACTACGCAAAGCGCCCCCAATCTTGAAATTATCAAGGTAGATGGCAGCATTCCCGATCAGGAATTCAAATGTGGACTGACCAAAGCTGAACTCGTCCATTCCTTCGGGACCAGTGCGGAACACAAGGCGCAGGAACTCTGCCGCCTCAACCGCTTCGGGGCTGTTGATGACCGGTTCCCAATCATCATCAAAAATACGCCCACCCATTGGACCCAAATGCAAAAGCCAAGCAAAGGTAATATCATTCCCACTGCGCCCACGTGACGTCATCGCCGGTATACCAAGCGCTTGCAATTCAAGGATCGCAGTGCGCAATTGATCATAAGTGCGCGGCGGGGTAAGCCCGTTTTCTTCAAAAATATCTGTGCGATAGGCAAGGATAGACGTCTCGGCACCATATGGGACGCCATAAAGAACAGCCCCTTCGCCATCCAGATATCCCTTCGGGCCGCCAACCATGCCACCACTGACGAGATAGGGGCGTGGTATGTCACGCATGTTATAGTCAGGTTGCGTCAAAGTCTCATCAGCAAAGAAAGGTTCAAGCGGTTGTAGCAGGCCTTTTTCAACGTATTCGCCTTTCCACATGATCACCCATGAAATCAGATCAAACGTACCTTCGGGTTTTGACAGCTCTTCAAGCTGGCGGTCGCGAAGTCCCAAATAAGAGATTGCCTCGACCTCAACATTGATGCCTGTTTCAGCCTCAAAGGCCGCGATAACATCGGCACCAGCCGCAAAATGCCCCAGTGTTGGCCAAGAGACAGTCAGTGTTGTGCCACGATAGTCGGCGTAAGGATCTGCAGAGAGTGATAGTGTACTAGAAAGTGTCAGGGCCGCGACTGCGGCAATCTTTTTCAACATGGCTTGATTTCTCCTTTTTGCGCATGCAAGAGAATTATCCGAAAAACATTGTATGCAAAAAGTTTCACTTGCATTCAAAAATTGTAATTCTGCCATATTTTGTCGCATATCTTGTATATTTGCACCATTTTCATGCTTGAAATAGTTTTTGCATGCATTCCTGAGGGGTGACCCGCACCGAACTTCTTCTGTGCGTTACACATCATCTGCACAAATCGCCTATCGCCAATGCACAAGCCCAGCGTTACACCCAAAATCTAGGTAAAACGCAGGAACGCGGTATCATGAAACCTATTCGGCTCATGGCGGGTCTCTTTACAGTCGGATTGTGGACCTTGCTCAGTCGCGTTCTTGGCTTTGTGCGCGATATCATGATCGCAGGCTTCCTTGGCACTGGTCCTGTCGCCGAGGCGTTTTTGGTCGCCTTTTCCCTGCCCAACCTGTTTCGCCGCTTCTTTGCGGAAGGGGCGTTCAACATGGCCTTCGTGCCGATGTTCTCTAAAAAGCTTGAAGCGGGCGAGGATGCCCAAAAGTTTGCACAAGACGCCTTTGTCGGCATGGCTTTTGTACTGACCATCTTCACAGTGCTTGGCATTATTGCGATGCCTTGGCTCGTCTCGGGGATTGCCAGCGGGTACATCCAAGACGAACGCTTCGATCTGGCTGTGGACTACGGGCGCTGGGCGTTTCCTTATATCCTGTTCATCTCGCTCGCCGCTTTGCTATCGGGCGTCTTGAACGCGACGGGGCGGTTTGCAGCCGCTGCCGCAGCACCCGTCTTGCTCAACATTATCTTTGTGGCTGCAATGGTCATCGCCTCGCTTACTTGCGATTGCGCCCCATTTGAAAACGCCCTGCGGATTGGCGACGCGCTGGCCTATGCGGTCCCCGTGGCGGGCCTTGCGCAACTTGCACTTGTCTGGTTCGCGGCGCGCCGTGCTGGGTTCACGCTTCTTCTGGGCAAGCCGAAATTGACGCCTGAACTGAAGCGGCTTGCGCTGATCGCAGCCCCCGCGGCCCTTGCAGGGGGGGTCTTGCAGATCAATCTGCTGGTCGGACGGCAGGTGGCGAGTTACTTTGAAGGAGCAGTTGCGTGGCTGAATTACGCAGACCGCCTATATCAACTCCCCCTCGGCGTCGTCGGCATCGCTATCGGCGTCGTCCTGCTTCCTGACCTGTCCCGCCGCTTGCGCGCCAATGATGTGACCGGGGGCAAGGATGCGTTCAACCGCGCCGCCGAACTTAGCCTTGCGCTGACGATCCCTGCCGCTGTTGCCTTGATCGTGATCCCAATCCCGCTGGTCAGCGTCATGTTCCAGCGCGGCGCTTTCGGGGTAGATGACACAGCAGCCACGGCACTGGCCGTTGCGATTTATGGCCTTGGCCTGCCCGCTTTCGTTTTGCAAAAGACGCTGCAACCACTGTTCTTTGCGCGCGAAGATACCAAGCGGCCCTTCTATTACGCACTTGCCGCGATGGTGTTGAACGCCGTGCTTGCCGTCGGGCTTGCGCCCCTCATCGGCTTTACGGCCGCGGCCATCGGGACGACACTGACTGGCTGGGCCATGGTCGCGCTTCTTTGGAACGGGTCGCGGGCAATGGGGGATGCGGCGGTGCTGGATGCACGGTTCAAAAAGCGGATCGGGCCGATCATACTGGCAGCCCTTGGGATGGGGGCCGTGCTTTGGGGCGCGCAACTGATCATCGGACCCTATCTGTTGATGCCAACACTGCGCTATGTCGCGCTGCTGATCCTCGTTTTGATCGGGATCGTCAGCTACTTCGGCCTTGCACACTTGCTCGGGGCCGTCCGACTAAGCGATATGAAAGCCGCGCTGCGCCGCTAACGCTGGCGCATACGCGCCAGAAAAGCCTGCCAACCACCGGGTGCCAGTAGCGGGGCAAGGGCAAAGCCTGTGATGAAACCCGCAATCTCGGCGATCCATGTGGGCGCGCCGCCGGGGAACAAGCCAAAAACAAGCTGTAGGGCCATCAGGAAGCCAATCAGACGAAAAGCGGCCAGTTGCTTTTCCCCTGCCTGTCCAAGACGCAGCCAGATCAGATAGGTATAAGCCCCGATCAAACCATAAGCTGGCGGGAAAGCCCCAACCAAGGGCACCGGCCCTGTCAGGATCAAACCAAAGGCAAAGGCACCCGCCACACCAGTCACAAACCACAACGCCAATGTGGCCAGATTTCCAAAGGCATCGCCGACGAATTTGCCCAAGGCAAGGGTCATCACCAGCCCAAACATTGCCTCCTGAAAGGACCAATGGACGAAGGGATAGGTCACAAAGCGGCGCAGCATATCGAAACCATAGTCACCGCGCACCATGATCTGATCCAGCGCCGCAGGCGAAAATCCGTACCCCGCAGCCGTGTTCGTGCGCCACGTCACGCCCTGCACGCCACCCAGCAAACCCTGATTGCCCGCAAAGAACGCAAGCTCTAACCCAGCCATGATCAGACAGATGATCACGATCACCGGGGGCAATGCGTTAAAGGGGCTTTGGTTGTCTGACATCGGGCCTGTTGAAACTGCGCAATTCCTCTGGCATGGGTAGCGGGCGATTTTGCAGATGACCACCCCGGATGATCCCATGACAAACACCAGTTTCACCCCCCGCGTCTTTTCCGGCATCAAGCCCTCTGGCGGCTTGCAGCTTGGCAATTATCTGGGCGCGATGAAGCGCTGGGTGCAGATGCAGGATGAAGACTACGAAAGCATCTACTGCGTGGTTGACCTGCACGCGATCACCGTCTGGCAGGACCCGGTTGAGTTGAAGCAAGGCACGCGCGAAGTGGCGGCGGGCATGATGGCATCCGGCATTGATCCGGCGCAGTCTGTTCTGTTCAACCAATCCCAAGTCAGCGCCCACGCCGAACTTGGCTGGATCTTCAACACCGTGGCGCGGGTCGGTTGGATGAACCGGATGACGCAGTTCAAGGATAAGGCAGGATCAAGCGCCGAAAAGGCTTCGCTTGGGCTTTATGCTTATCCGTCGCTGATGGCGGCTGACATTCTGCTTTATCACGCAACGCATGTCCCCGTGGGCGAAGATCAAAAGCAACACGTCGAACTGACCCGCGATATCGCCACCAAGTTTAACCACGACTATAAGGTCGATTTTTTCCCGATTACGGAACCTGTCATCGACGGCCCCGCCACGCGGGTGATGAACCTGCGCGATGGGACAAAGAAGATGTCCAAGTCAGGCGAAAGCGACATGGAGCGGATCAACATGCTTGATGATGCAGATCTGATCGCGAAGAAGTTCAAGAAAGCAAAGACCGACCCAGAGGCACTGCCCGAAACTTTGGATGGCCTGAAAGACCGGCCCGAAGCGCGCAATCTTGTCGATATCTATGCGGCCCTGAACGATGAAACGCCCGAGGCCGTGATTGCAGAATATGCAGGGGCCGGATGGGGACGGTTCAAACCTGCGCTGGCCGATCTGGCGGTTGCAAAACTCGCGCCCGTTTCAACGGAAATGAAGCGGCTTTTGGATGACCCTGCCGAGATTGACCGAACATTGGCGCAAGGGGCCGACAAAGCGCGCGCGATTGCAGCGCCGATCTTACAGAAGACTTATGATATCGTAGGGCTGCTGCGCGGATAGAGTGACGGTGCCGCCTTTTCAGCGGCACCGAACGCACGCGGGCTTAGCCGCGAATTTTCTTCATGACCATGCCGACGACCATCTGCACAACCATACCGCCGACACCGCCGCCAACCAGATTGGCCGCCATCGCGCCAAAGTCCATGCCACCGGCCACGTCACCTGTTGCCGCGCCAGATGCAGCACCCATCAGGCCACCCAGCAGCTGACCGCCGCCAAGACCACCAGCAGCACCGGCAAGCATATTGCCAATGCCACCCATTGAACTTCCGGATGCAACTTTTCCACCAGCCGTGCCGCCAAGCGCGCCACCGACAACCTGAGCAATCAGATTTTCCATAATTTTCGTTCCCTCGTTGTTGGCTTTTATTATCGTGCCAAAAGGTTAATCTTAAAAATTGGTTAATGCCAACTTATTAAGCAAACCGGGCCAATCGCATCAGCGACCCCGGCATTCCGATAGAATTTGGGGGCCACCAAGCAGATGCAATTTTTCAAGGCCTTCGTCCTCCCAATAGCTACGCTGCCAATAAGACCATGCCCAAAAACGCCCCTCGGCATCGTCCCCGCCTGGAACAACAAATCCAAAATGCACAGGCTTGGCCTGCCTCAGGTGAAGAATGGCGTCTTTGAAATCCGCCAAAGGATCAAAGGGCACGCGACCTTGGGCCAAAAGGCGGGTTGTCGGAACATCGCCTTGCACGAACTGCCCATCCACCCAGCAAAAGACAGCACCACCCGCGATTTCACTGGCCTGCGACAGCACTTCGGCCTCCATCCGGTTTAACCAGACGTTCAAAGCAATCGTGCCTGCGGTTGCAAGCACCAGCAATCCAATAAGTTTGCGTTTGAATGACATGGGCTCAAATGCTCCTATGGGCAAAACCTGACCCAGTTTGCACATCAAAGCAACGACGCATTGCGCATTTCATAACAGCTATAACAAAGGCGCACGCTTAATCTCGGCAGGGGAAACAGCCCTCACAGCAATTGGCCAAAACATCTACCCGTAAAGCGAAACCCCATATCTCTTTGGTTTTCAAATATCCCCGCCGGAGGCTCCGCACCATCAAACCGTACATGCCTAAAACACAGCGCAGGCCAGGCCACAGTCTTAATTGTTCCAACAGCACGACATTCAACCCGCTTGCCTCGCCCCTATGCTTGCGACAATGTGGCCTTAGCCAGCGAAGGACAAACCCATGCGCAAGTTTATGGTGGTACTTGATGACAGCCGCGAATGCCTGAACGCGATGCGCTTTGCCGCAATGCGGGCCGCGCATACAGGTGGCGGGGTGACGGTGCTTTCAGTGATCACACCCGACGAATTCAACCACTGGATTGGCGTGGGTGAATTAATGCGCCAAGAAGCACGCGAGCGGATCGAAGTGCACTTTGAGGTTTTCGCCAAATGGATGCGCGACAAGCAGAACGTCCAGCCCGAACTTGTGATCCGCGAAGGCGAAACCGTGACCGAGATCATGGCCGAAATCCAAAACGACACCGAAATCGGTGTGCTTGTGCTGGGGGCATCATCGGATGGCAAAGGACCGGGGCCGCTGGTGACGCAGTTCACACGGCAAGCGGGTAACCTGCCGATCCCATTCACGGTCGTGCCCGGCGATATCAGCAAAGAAAAGCTGGAAGCCATTACGTGAGGCTGGCAGCAATCGCGCTTTGCCTTTTGACAGCCTGCGTGACTCGGCCACCAGCAGACATGCCATACTTTGCCGCGATAATACCCGGCGACAGGTTCAATCCCGCAACAGAGGCGCGGATTTACCAAAACGACACGCAAATCGTGGTAGCAGCAGCGCACGCCCGAAACAACCAGCGCGGCCAACAAATCCAAAGCCGTGTTCCCGGCGCGTTTGCACTGGGGAAAGCCGCGTTAGGCGATCCAAAGATTTGCTGCGATAACACAGCAACGCGCGCTTACGTCTTCTTTGATGGAACAACGCAGCGCAACATCCCCGAATCTGTTTGGCGGCAGGCCGCAGGCATTCCACCCTTCGTAGATTCGCCGATTCCGCCCCATTGAATATGGCAATTTCCTGCAACAAAACCTCACGCAAGGGCGAGGGCGCTGACACATCCAGACATAAAGGCTCACGCAGTTGCGAGGGTTTGAAAAACTCTGCCGATCACGGTTTTGCGTTTCCTGAAATATTGTGAACGGCTGAAACCCAAACAGGCAGACAAATGCCCAATTTAAGGCCGGATCTGTGCGGGCTGATGCGCAAACCTTTGCACAAATGCACAGAAAGCGGCCAGTGGGCCAATTCAGGCTCAGGTCAAGCCCTCACCCCAATCACATTTTGCTCGCGCGGGCGTGAAGGCTGCAGGCCTACCCAGACGGCTTGAGAAGCACAATCTTAGTCTCATCGAAACGCGGCAGACCTCCCGCCGCACACACAAACAAACGACCTCCCGGTCATACACATTAAAGGAACTT
>CAYPVL010000120.1:0-7829 GCA_964414165.1 uncultured Cognatiyoonia sp. | reverse complement strand
ATCGGGCTGGGCAAGATAGAATCAAAGTCTCCAATAAAATTGATTTTTCTAACAATGATATATTTCTTTACAAGAACAAGTTCTCATTAACTGATAAGAAGGGAATATTTTACCAAATAGATACAAAAGGAAAAGTTATTACCACCAATTTTAATTTAAACCAAGACCATGGTATATATGCAACTAGTAAAACTTTGGTTTTAATGAACGATAATGTGTTAAGTATAAAGGGTAAAAAAGTTGAGCTTGAATTGGGCGTTTATACTTCACCCAAAATCTTCTATATCTACGACAAAATATATGTTACGGTGACTGATATTCAAAACCAGAAGATATATCTCTATGACAGCCAAGCAAAACCTATTTCAAACTTTCCCGTTTATGGTAATTCATTAATAGACTTAATAGATATGGATGGTGATAAGAAATTAGAATTGGTTGCCAAAGATCAAGAAAACAGCCTTATCGTCTATAAAATTAATTAACGTTAATACACTTTTTAATACCGAGTATACATTTTCTTATAATTGGTGTGGTGAATTCTTTGTAAATTAAGTTCCTGAAAACCAAACACTTTAAAATGAAAAATACAGTACTAATACTCTTATTAACTATATTTTCCTCGCAGTCTCTTTTAAGTCAAACTAATTGTAGTAAATACTACCCCATGATTGAGGGAGCCTCCTTTGAGTATACTAATTATAACAAAAAAGGAAAAACTGAAGGCACCGCTTCCTATAAAGTTAGTAACGTCTCTACAGTTGGGGAGAATACATCTGCGACCATGAAAATGAGTTTAAAAGATGAAAAAGGAAAAGATATATATAATTCAGATTATAGTTTTACCTGCACAGGAAATATGGTGACAGTAGATTACGAATCTCTTGTGCCAAAGAGCATGTTGCAGCAATATAAAGACATGGAAATGGACATCTCTGGAACCGATTTAGAACTACCCAACAATCTAAGTGTTGGACAACAATTGACCGATGCAAACGTAACTATGAAAATAAGTATGGGTGGTATGAATATGAATACCACAGTAGATTTAATAAATAGAAAAGTAGAAAAACAAGAAAGCGTTACCACATCTGCCGGCACTTTTGACTGTTATGTTATTTATACAGACAATAAGATTAAAGCTATGATGGTTAAACAAACTTTTCCTTCTCGAGTATGGTTCTCCGAAGGTGTTGGCATGATTAAGCAAGAAAGTTACAATAAGAATGGTAAACTCATTGGCAGTACCCAACTTACAGCTTTTAGCAAGTAATTAATTAGAAAAACTTTGATTAGAACTCGGGTTCTATTTTTAGCAACCAAATGACTATCTATAGATTAAGAATAAATCCGATTTTGTAGTTTTAAATCTATGAGATTCCCCTATTTTTTGATAATTGCTTTCTTTACGATAGTTGTTTCATCGCAAAAATCTGAGGATGTATTGACATTACACAAGCAATTCAAAAAGCACATTTTTAAAAATGCTGATACTTCACTTTATTATATTCATCAGTTAAAGAATTTAAATAGGCATTCTAACGACTCTTTAGCTTCTTACTACTATCATCAAGACCTAGGACAATACCATTTTGTAAGAGGGCAAATGGACTCTTCGGAATATCATTATAAAAAAGCCCATGCCATTGGCACGAAGGGCAAATGGGATACACTCGCAATTGATAGTAAAATATGGTTGGCCAATCACCAATATTTCAAAGGTAACATGGCTGCTATGAAGAATATCTACGAAGAAATTCTTAAAGAATCCAAAAAAGCAAATTACTTAGAGGGCATAACCACTACTTATGCTATGTACGCCGGGCAAGAAAACGACTTAAGAGATAAAATGAATCTGTACCTAAAAATAGATTCTTTATATAGAGTAAATCAAAAGGAGAGTTCTTTATTAGCTAGGGTATATATCTCCACAGCAAATTTATATACCCAAGTAAATTGGAATAGAGATGAATTAAGAGACTATATTAATAAAAGCATGGCCATTTCTAAAAGAGTGGATTATCCTCCAGGAATCTATGAGGCAAATCGTCTTTTGGTCAAATCGGCCATGCAAGAGCAAGAGTATGATAAAGCAATTGCCATTTACAAAGAAATTTATGCCCAAGGAGTCAAGTATAATGACCCTACCGCAAAAGATGTCTCGAACTTAGGGTTAGCAAAAGTTTACTTTACACAGGGTAATCTTGATAAAGCAAGGGCCCAACTCAACTTAGGAAGTTATTTGCTAGAGTTACCAAAAGGAGCACCCTTATTAGGGCAAAGCCATTTGCTACTTTCCGAGCTATGGATTGCTGAGGGAAATAAAGAAAAAGCTCTTTTCCATCTTAATAAGGCAAGATTAAATCCTGATCCTACCAACCAAAAAGGTTACGAAATAGAATTACTCAAGGTTGAAACAAAGTTTTACGATATGGTTCAGGATTTTGAGAAGGCCTACAAAACCAAAATCCAATTCGATGACCAAATTGCAGCAAGAAGCCAACAACAAAATAGTGATCGATTTGTATTGGAAGAACAATTGAAACTCAAAAAGAAAAACGAACAAGAACTTGCCTTATTAAAATCAAAAAATGAATTAGAAATTCAAAAACAAAAGAGCCAGCGCAATCTATTGTTAGGAGGCATTGGGCTTACCTCCCTTGCCGGACTCTTTTTGTTCATTTTATATCGCAACCGGCAACGGACCAATAAAAAACTGCGTGATATTGACACCCTTAAGACCAACTTCTTTACCAATATTTCCCATGAGTTTCGAACGCCCCTAACCGTTATAAAAGCTCCTATTTCAGACGCCTTGGAGAATCCTGATCTCTCCTCTGAAAAGAGAAAACACTTTGAATTGGCCAAAAAGAACTCCGAAAAGCTGGAAACCTTGGTAGATCAGCTTTTAGAACTCTCAAAGATTGATAGCGGCAACAGGGGTTTAATGCTCGAAAAGAACTATCCCACCCAACTAATTGCTGCTTGGAGTGAGTCGTTTTCCTATTTGGCAGAGCAAAAAAATATTTCTTACAAAACAACCATCCACAACAAAGAGCAAGGAGCTTGGTTTGACCGTGATGCCCTTGAGAATATTGTTGTGAATTTACTGGGCAATGCCGTCAAATACACCCCTGAACAAGGTATTATCGAACTCATTTCAACCGTTGAAAACGATGTTCTAAAAATTCAGGTCAAAAATTCGGGTAAAGGGTTGACCAAAAATCAAACAAGGCACCTCTTTAACCGTTTCTATCAAACTGATGGACAAAACGAAGGGACCGGTATAGGTTTATCCTTAATTAAAGAGCTGGTCGAGCTTCATGGAGGCCATATTACCGTTTCGAGTAAGATGGAGGAATGGACCTTGTTTGAGGTTGTCATAAAACTTGACAAAGACAGTTTTAAGAACGCGAAAATCAAGGAAATCAAAGAACCCCTATCCCAACCCGGACGAAGATCCATTGCCTCACCAATGCGGCAAAACCCAGAGGGGGAAGAAAACAAAGAGTTTCCCATTGCGCTCTTGGTCGAAGACAATCCCGATGTAGGGGTTCTCCTTACAGATACCTTTAAACAAGAGTATAGAGCGGTATTGACGAAAAATGGGCAGGAGGGAATTGAAAAAGCTCTGGAGCTTATACCTGACATCATCATATCAGATATTATGATGCCCATAAAAGATGGAATTCAACTGACCAAGACCCTAAAAAAGAATGAAAAAACAAGCCATATTCCCATAGTGCTCTTAACGGCCAAAGCTGGTGACAAAAATGAACTCATTGGTATTGAGACAGGGGCAGACGATTACATCACGAAGCCCTTCAACAAAAAAATACTGATGTCAAAAGTGAATTCCCTTATCACCCAAAGAAATAGATTAAGGGCGCGTTATAGTCAAGAAGTTATTCTTAAGCCAAAGGATATAGCGGTTACCTCAGTTGATACCCAATTCCTTGAAAAAGTACAAAAGATTCTCGATGAAAAATTAGTAGAATCAAGCTTTTCAACAGAACAATTCAGCAAAGCTACACATATGAGTCGTATGCAATTACACAGAAAGCTAAAAGCTCTAACCGGACTTTCCGCTTCTGAATTTATTAGGTCTCAACGTTTAAAACTAGCAGCGCAGATTCTAAAAAGTTCTGATATTAATATATCAGAAGTAGGTTACAGCGTAGGGTTTAATAATCATGCTTATTTCAGTAAATGCTTTAAAGAAGCGTATAATTGCACCCCATCAGAATTTTCAGAAGCAAAATAGACACTCCGAAAACCCTTTAAATACAAGACACAAGAGCTATGTTACATAGCTTATAGCTCCTGTTACATACTTCATAATACTTTTTAAAAACTGCATCTACATTCGCTCTTGAATGAGGTCTTGATTTTTTTTGCCTCAAAGTCAAGTTGACCATGAAGCAAAAAGATGATAGCCTTAAAGGATCACTTGATCGATTACAAGAAAAAGAGATTTATCTAAACATTAATCATTTGCAGGATGGTACTTATGTTCTAAAGATTACACACAAAAACATAATAATTAAAGAAACACGATTTAATAAAAGTCAAAAAAAATGAGAACTATAAAAAAGATCTTACCACTAGTAGCAATTTGTTTTTTTACAACAAGCCATGCGCAGTTTTGGAAAAAAATAACCAAAAGAGCAGAACGAGCAGCAGAAGAAGCTGTAGAAAGAAAAGTTGAAGAGAAAGCTGCTCGAGAAACAGAAAAAACTTTTGATACCGTATTCAATAATAAGGGCAAACTTTTTAAAAAGAAAAAAGCATCAAAACTAGACAGCTACTCTTTTACGCATAGGTACGTAATGGAATTAATTAGTGAAAATGACTCTACTGAAATAATCTATTACTTGACCAACGACCATGAATATATGGCTAGCTCATTTAAAATGAAGAATGCTCAAGAATTTTTTACGGTAATGGACCTTCCTAATACTGCCGTACACACCTTTATGAATTTAGGTAACAAAAAAAGTATGTCATCCTTTAAAATTGATTTAGAAGAAGTTGACGAAGCAGAAATGAATATAAATGAATTTACCATTACAACAACAGGTCAAACAAAAGAAATTATAGGCTACCAATGCGAAGAATACCAAGTTACTGGGCCGCAACTATCAGGAAAGATTTGGGTAACACAAGATGCTGGTATTAGTATTCAAAAAGCATTTTCAAGATTGCAATCAAAAAAAATAAAAGGTTTAAAAGGTATGAACCAATCATGGACAAGTATGGTTGATGGCCTAGTGTTAGAAATGAAAATGATTGACTACTCGCAACGAAATCCTGAGCCTATACACATGATTTGCACGTCACTTGAAGAAACTGAATTTAACATTTATACAGCAGACTATGAAAACCAATTTTAAACCTAGAAGCATAAAGCATTTAGTGGTTTTATTCTTATTCAGCTTAATTCTAAGCTGTAATACCGTTTCAAAAAAAGAGGCTAGCAAAACTGATGAAGATTCACCAATTACTGTTAAAACGAGCACAGATGAAAAACAAGTAAAAGAAACATCTAAGGAAACTTTCTTATGTACAATTAATGGAAAAGACTGGGCCTATACAAAAGCGTCGGGTATTATCTCTAAGGATAGAAAAACCAATAAGCGCATGGCATTGATGACATTTACAAAAAAGCTTGAAAAGGGAAGCGAGAGCATTCAGTTGCGCTATGACGCTGATTCTTTTGAACTACTTATTGCTTCTATTCAGTTAAGGTTTAAAAGTAAAGAAGGCAAACTGTTTACTTGTTATTATGAACTTTTTCCTGATTCTAAAAAGAAAAGCCCAGATGCTATAATGGTGGGTAGTATCGACTTATCAAATTCAAGCGCAGCTTCTGGCAACGCTGAAATTACGAACCTCAGCATTAAATATGAAAGCGAAAAGTTGGAAGACTCATCTAACGCTAGAATAAGTTTAAGCCAGTTGAATTTTTCGGGTGTGGGCTATTCTGATGTTGATAAGCTTGCAAATACTTTTAAATAAAATACCTGTTGAAAATATAATAATTATGAGAACAATAATCGTCCTATCGTTTTTACTCTTTGGTCATTTGGGAACTAGCCAGTTAATAGATCCTTTTGGTAAGATCAAGACCCATGAGATAAAATTGACCAAACTGAAGGATGGTACTTATAAAGGTGCTATGGAATGGACCACTGGGGGAATCGATTCCCTTCAGCGTTTTGTGGTTCAAAATCTAGATGTAAAGGCTCCGGTTATGGTTCGAATCATTTCAAAAGCTCCAGACCATAACATAGAGTTAAGCTTTCATAAAAAAAGTTGGGAAGCTATAGAATCTAAGGTTTCAACCGAGGGAGACAAGTTTGCAGATAAGATTTTTAGGACCATGGGTATGGCCGGTATCGGAGTATCCTCAAAAGTAGCTGGTATTCCCTATTTAATCATCGTAAAAGTTGGCTTACAATTTCCAGCAACCAAATCCCTTATTAGAATCACTGATGATTTGGAAGAATATAATAGTCATTTAAGAAAAATGGGAATTGCAACTAACGTTAATGATAAAAACCTAGCATCTTCAAATAATATGGGTATTGCATCAACTACCCCAAGTGATAAAAATAACACATTGATGTATGTTATTATTGGCTTACTCTCCTTGATCATAGTGCTGCTAGGCTTGTTCTTGCTTAGGAAACAAAAATCAAAAACTACCCTTGTTTTATGGTTTGCCATGTGCCTTTCTGCCTATACAATGGCACAGTCCAATGTGCCAAAACCGGTTCCCGTTGATGGGCAAGGAGAATCACCAGTATTTTTCAATTATCGAACGAGTAATGTAGCTAATCAAACACCAATAGCTATTGAAAATCCACGTGTTCGTAATGCATCTGCGAGGGCTTCAGATGTTTTCGAAGTCTATCGTCCAGTTCGCATAGAATCAAATCCAGAATCAAGGGAACTTTCCGCTGAAGAAGTAACGGAATTGCAGAGAAGAATGAATGAAAGCGATGATGATTTTGATAGAAATTATCGCGAAAACAATCCTGGCGAACCTACCGATGGAGACCAAAGAACCTTGCCTGTTGACCGCACCCAAGAACAAATTGCGCAATTACGCCGCGAAATACGGCAGCTACGAAGACAAGTTGAGATGCTATCTCAAGAAGACGAAGTATATGAGGAACAAGGCAATGATGGGGAAGAGATGCTTCTTTATTGCGAGGAAATAGAAGAATGCCAGGAGTGTATTAGCAAAGGTCATAGAAAATTCATGAAACATCATGCATACTTTCAATATTTACAAAATTTTTACCAAACTAAAATGAATCAATTAAGTGGTTGGATTAGCTATGGAGATGCTTTGGCTTCTACCCCTGGTGCTGGTTTAGGCTGGGCATCCATTCGACAGCACAAAGTCATGCCTTCTATGCTTCAGTTAGAAAGTGCATACAATGAAAAATTTGATGAATATATAACAATAATGGAACAGGACCTAAATGAAATTGAAACTTGCTATGGTTATGATGACATTGACGCTGATGCAATACCAAATCAAGTCTTCGCAATGATACAGCGATTAAAGAACAATAAAATTACAGTCCATCACTTATGAAAAAAATTATTCTAATTACGCTATTCAGTTGTACGCTGTTTACTTGTGCGGATTCTCCTAAACAAGATAGCAATTCAAATGATGGTTCTGAAAGAGTCAATAAAACCAAAGAAAATCAATCAGAAGAATCTCCTGAAGAATTAGAAGCCGCCTTTGAACAACTCGGAGGTCTCTTCAACTCAGGTAATGAAGACGAAGTAAATGGTAAAAAAAACAAATT
>CAYPVL010000119.1:0-7911 GCA_964414165.1 uncultured Cognatiyoonia sp. | reverse complement strand
GTTCTTGCCCGACAATTCTTCAGTGCCTTTGTCGGTTTTGACCGAAACCTTGCCTTTGGCCGGGATCGTCGCCTCGCCCATGATGGTGGTGACTTTGTTCTTCTTCATAAGATGGCCGATGCCGCCCGAAAGTTGCCCCGCGACCGAGCGTGAGCGTTTCACAACCGCGTCCAGATCAAAGTCGGGCTTTTCAACCTTCAGGCCGAATTCCTTGGCGCGGTGCATCAGGTGGAACACCTCGGATGATCGCAGCAGCGCCTTGGTCGGGATACAGCCCCAGTTCAAACAGATGCCGCCCATATGTTCACGTTCGACAATCGCCACGTTCATGCCCAGTTGTGCGCCACGGATTGCAGCAACATATCCACCGGGGCCGGCACCGATCACGATCAGATCAAAGGTCTTGGCAGCCATTCAGTGTCTCCTCACAGAAAAATTTAGTTGAGTGTTAAACTAAATCGCAGCAGACCTCTAGTGACCCTGCGGCATGCCAGCTATGGGCATGATGCATAGCATATGATCAGGCCGCTTCCGCCTGCACTTTACGCAAAACAGCACCATATCCGCCACCGGACATAAAGTCCTGTTCGGCCTGTGTTGTTACCCGTCCAAGGGCGGCGTTACGGAACGGGAAGCGTCCGTAAAGGCGGATGATTTCACGGTGCGCTTTGGCGTGGTCGATGTTGTCGCCCCCTGTTTCGGGCATGCGCGTGTGGATCAGCCGCACGGCGCGGTCCTGATCGGACAGGTTTTCGGAATGCATGAGCGGCAGATAAAAGAACTGGCGTGCCGGTTCGTCGATCTTCATGTCCCAGTCGTTATTGATCGCAAGCTTGGCTGCAGCCATCGCGATGGCATCTGTGTCAAAAGCTGCGGCCTGATTGCGGTGGATATTGCGCGAAAACTGATCTGTGACGATGATGTAGGCAAGCGCCTCTGACGGGCAAGTCAGCCACAAGCCAAGGTTCCCATCTGCGGCATGTTCCCATGTGGTCAGAAACTGATCGCGGATATCCGCGTCAAGTGCTTCGCCGCCTGCATACCAGCCTTTGGGCCCAATCTCATCCAGCCAATAGGCCAGCACCTCTTGCGGGGTTTTCACTGGGGTCTCTCCTCACACCAAACAACGCAACTGTTTGCACAAAAACAGGCAGCCCCCAGTCTGGCAAGGGTTATTGCGCGCTGGCGGCCTCTTCTTCTTCGGTTTCGATGTAAACTTCCTGCGCAATCTCGGCGATGATGGGTGTGGTTGCCGCCGTGACCGGGGTATAGGACACCTGTTCGATGTCCATATCGCCCCGTGTCCGGCGGGTCATGCGGAAAAGCGCGTAGGTCGCGATGGACAGCAGCAGTGTGGCCGAGAAAAGCCAAAAGCCTTCGGCCCCAATTTGCTCCATCATCCAGCCAAGGATCAGTGGCCCCGCGATGGCCCCGACCCCGTTGATGAACAACAACCCACCCGAAGCGGCGGCCATGTCTTCCTTTTCAAGATAGTCATTACAATAGGCGATCAGCAGCGCGTAAAGCGGGTTGGACGTGCCCCCGATCAAAGCCGCACCGATCAGAATTATGGTGAAATTGCCCGGAAGGAAAAATGGCAGCAGCGCGCCCAAGCCCCCGACGCATGTGCAACCAACAATCAGAATGCGCCGGTCGATCCGGTCTGAAATCCAGCCAATGGGGTATTGTGCGATCAGTGCCGCGACATAGATCGTTGAGACAAAGATCGAAATTTGTCCGACGCTGAGCCCGGCTTGCAAGCCGTACACCGCTGACATCCCGAATTGTGCCGCAAAGATACCCCCAAGCAGGAACATCCCCACGCTGGCAAGCGGCGAGGCTGCGACCAGATCTTTCAGCGACATCGGCTTGGCTTGTGAAAACGCAGGCACCGGGCGCACCGACAACAGGATTGGCGCAAAGGCCAAGGACACAAGCACCGACGGGATGATGAACAGGATAAAGCCCGTCACATCGCCCAGCGTGATAATGTATTGCGCCGCCACGATCCCTGCCATCTGTACGATCATATAAAGCGATAGCGCCTGCCCCCGGTTTGTGTTGTCTGATGCATCGTTCAGCCAGCTTTCTGCGGTCACATAAAGCCCACAAAAGCAAAACCCGATGATCACCCGCCCAAGGACCCAAGCCCAAGGTTCGGTCAGCACCGGGTAAAGGATCAGAACGGCTGATACCATGGATCCGAAGGCTGCAAACACCCGCACGTGCCCGACCCTTTGGATCAACACCGGCGTTGCTTTGGAACTAAACAGGAACCCAAGGAAATAGGCCGACATCACGATTGAGATTTCGATGGTGGAAAAGCCTTCCGCCTCTCCGCGCAGGCCCAGTAATGTCCCCTGCAGCCCATTGCCGATCATCAGCATGAACATGCCGATGAACAAAGCCCAAGACGTCGCAAATACACGGATCATATCAGGGGTCCTTCCCATCACGCTTGCGCCCCAGATGGGCCAACCGCGCGTTGGCTTCAATATCACATACGACCCTTAACGTCGCATTTCGCCTTTGCCGATTTATTTGCCCGGTTTTGGCAAAAGCAATGATGAGTCTCCGTAGGAAAAGAACCGGTAGCTTTGCGCAATGGCATGCGCGTAGATCGTTTTGATTTGTTCGGTTCCCATAATCGCCGAGACCAGCATCATCAGCGTGGATTTGGGCAGGTGGAAGTTCGTCATCAGCCCGTCTGCGATTTGGAATTCAAAGCCCGGTGTGATGAAGATATCCGTGGGGCCTTCCCATGCCTTTATCTGTCCATCCTTGGCTGCACTTTCGATCAGCCGCAGCGCGGTTGTACCCACGGGGATGATGCGCCCGCCCGCAGCTTTGGTGGCGTTGATCTCGGCGGCGGCCTCGGGCGTCACATGTCCCCATTCAGCGTGCATCTTGTGCTGAGAGATGTCATCGACCTTCACTGGCAGGAAGGTCCCGGCCCCGACGTGTAACGTGACATGAGTGAAGGTGATGCCTTTGGCGGCAAGCCTGTCGAGGAGATCTTTGTCGAAATGCAACGAAGCGGTGGGGGCGGCCACGGCACCCGCGTGCTTTGCCCAATAGGTTTGATAGTCGGTTTTATCGGCCTCATCTGCGGGCCTTTTGGCGGCGATGTAGGGTGGAAGGGGCATCATGCCAACGGCAGCCAGCGCTGCGTCGAAATCATCGCCGGTCAGGTTGAACGTCAAATTCACTTGGCCCTCTGCGCGGCTATCGACCACAGCGCTAAGGGCATCGGAGAACACAATCACCTCGCCGTCCTTGATCTTGCGCAAGGGTTTGATCAACGCCATCCATTGCCCGCTGGCTTGGGGTTCCAGCAGCGTGACTTCGATTTTGGCCACACTTGGTCCGGCGTCGCCGTCCCGGTGGCGCAGGCCCGAAAGCCGTGCGGGGATGACTTTGGTGTCGTTCAGGATCAGCCGGTCGCCGGGGCGCAGTTGATCGACCAGATCCCGCACATGCAGATCGGTGATCTGGTCGCCCTTGGCCACAAGCAGTTTGGCGGATGTGCGCGGGCGCGCGGGGCGCGTGGCGATCAGGGTTTCGGGCAGATCAAAGTCGAAATCAGAAAGCTGCATTACTGCGAAACCTCAGGCGGAGCACGGCGGAAAATTTCGCGGAACATCCCCGGCGTCAGCGCCGACAGGGGGTTCACGCTGACAGAGGGATTAGCAGCCGTGCCCCGGATGTTAAAGTTGAAACCGATCAGCCCTTCACCGGGGCGGGTCAGCACCGATCCGATTTGGTTGAGGATATAAAAAGGTGAAATAACACCCTGAAAATCAACAGATTTCGTTGCAAGCGCATAGATCCCGTCCAGCGAAACCCCAAGCCCCGGCCCTGTGGCGCTTGATTGGGTGACGATCACTTGGTCGGGCGTCAGCCGGAAGGTGGCATCCACCGCATCAAAGGCCAGCCCCTGCCCGTCAAGTTGCTGCAACAGGCCAACCACGCTGATCGCATCCAAAAGCGCCGCCATGGCAGGCGCGTCTTTGACCCGCAGATCGCGCACCGCAAGCGCCCCATCAAATGTTCCGGCCCCGCCCGAGGGCAGCAGCGTCAGATCAAGCGTGCCGCCGACCGCGTTATTGAGAAACCCCGCCGCGCGCACCACGCCGCCTGCGTCATCCGTCACCAGTCGCACCGCGGACCGCCCATTGCGCGGCGCAACAGTCCCTTGGATCAACGCAGCCCCATTCACGCGCCCCTGGAATTGCCCCGAGAAGCCGCCAGTGCCATCAAAATTACCCCGAAAATCCGAAAGCGCGATCCCTTCGGTGATCAGCAGTTGATCCAGTGCGATGGAGAGCGGCCCGCTGTCTTGACCGCCCGCACCAAAGCGCGCGCGGCGCAAATCAATCGCCCCACCTGCGATTTCAACGCCCACAGGCCGCCCCGCCCCGCGTCCGCGCAGAGTGATCGGCGCATCAAGCCAATTGCCAAGGCGCACGGTACTAAAGCGCGCGCGGTTTAAGCTGCCGTCGGCGTTGAAATCAATTGCGCCGCGTGCGGTCAGCCCGCCACCGCCCACCTCTAGTCGTGTGATGTTGGGCACTGCGCCAAGCGTGCCGCTGACCAGCAAGCGCCCATCAGCTTGGGCCCCTTTGGACCAGCCAATCGGTGGCAGCGCCAGTGTGACCCCTTGCAGGTTTGAGGCAATTTCAAAGGCCGCAGGCTTGCCGCGCGCAAGCGCGACAGACAATTCGCCCCGCGCGCGCCCGGCCACAAAGCCGGGAGGGAGTTTCACATCAAACGCATCCAAAGCCTCGGGCGAGAGTGTGATTTGCGCCGCAATCTCTCCGCGTCCATCGGCATCTGCGCCAATCCCGGTGCTGTAACGTCCGCGCAGCGGGACGCCATCAAGTGTAATGTCGCCTTCAAAAAGCAGCTCTGTATTGGTGGCCCGCACTGTGATGGCGCTTGCTGCAAGTGTGCGGTCGGGGACGATTTGATCACTGCGCAGGCGTGACAGGACGCCTTTAACGTCAAATTGCAATTCGCCGGGGGCGGGCCTGCGCCCCAGCGGAAAGCTGATTTCACCTGAAAGCCGCGCGCGCCCGTCGGCAAGTGTCACAGGGCGGTTGGCCTTGGACATCACGCGCATCGGTTCTTGATCCAGCAGCGACAAGGCCGCAGTGATTGCGCTGCGGCTTTCAAGGGCGAGCACCATGCGGGTATCCCGCTTGCCCAGTTCGGCGATGATCAGGCTGGACCCGGCGATATCGACCTGCCCGCCTGTTGGCGCGCTGACCTGCCCTGCATCAATCGACACGGCCATTTCTCTGTGCGCGATGCTGACGAAACCTTGCGCTGCGTTGACCGGCGGCATGGTTTTCATGAAGGTCACTTTGGCGTCAGAAAATCCAAAGCCTGCCGCAATCACCGGGGGCAGCCCCGGCTGTGTGCGCAACCCAAAGGTCGCATCCGAAAAGGTCGCGCCAGTGACGTTGTTCAGAAACCAATCGCGTGCCCGCGGCGACGCACGCGGCGGCCAGAAGGCGGCAAGGCTATCGGTGCCAAAGCTGTCGGCGGTCAGATCAAGCCGTGTGCTCCAACCGCCGTCCCCTGCCCATGCAGCCCCTTTGGCGATCAGCGACAGTTTCGGGTCAGTGACCACTGCTTGCCCGATATCGACGCGGAACGGATCAAGCGAAAGACGCAAATCAATGTTTGCAGCAGCAATATCAAGGGGGGCTTCATAAAGATTGGGCGGGTGAAAGCTGATGTCACTAAAGTTGAACTGCCCGACGAAGGTCTTGGGCAGACCATCCTCAAACGCTTGCGGGATCGCCTGACCGTCGCCTGTAAAGGTCCCCCGCTCGGATGTCAGGTTAAGTGCTGTGAACTTTGTGATCCGGCTGGCCGGATCAAAGGTCAGATCAATCCCGGCCTGATCAAAGCGGATTGGCGTGGCCTGCGCGTTGGGGCGCAATGCGCCGCTGTCGAGGGTGAGGCTGGCATGCAAGGGCAGCGTCGTGCCACTGTCATCCAAAGCGGTCGCGATGGTTGCCGAAAGTGGCGCATCGACAACCGCAAGCCAACCCAATGCGGGGGATTGCTGTGCAAGATCGCGAGCAGCGATATTCTGGATACTGGCCGTGGCGGTGGCAGCGGGGCTGCCGTGAGGGCTTTGGAAGGCAAGGTCTATGTCGGTGATCGTGTCACCGTTGCGCAAAGGCAGTGTGGCGCTGATCGCCGTAATATCCCCGCGCAAATCAAGCATCGCGGTGCCGTCTATGATGGTCCACGTCTGGTCTGCGCGCGCGTCTGTGTATGTGACAGAAAGGTCGCTGATGCGGACCTGCTCCATCGCCTCAAGCGCGGGGCGTTCAAAGGCGGCTTCGGATTGCGCGATCAGGCCGGTGATGTTGGGCGCAGCTTCAAGTGCTGCACCATTGCCCTGAAACGATAGGGCGACGCTGCCGTCTTGCGCGCGCGCAAGGTTAAGCGAGACGCCGCGCAACGCGACCTCTTGCATGCGTGCGGCGCGTTCAAAGATCAAACCGCGCGGCGACATAAGCCCCGCAATTTCATCGACCTCGGCCAAAAGTGCGCCTTCGGCATCGCGCAAGACAGTATCGCGCAGGGTGACGCGCGGGTGCAGATCGCGCCCGACGTTGATCGTGATCTCCCCAAAAGCCACATCACCCCCGGCAAGGATCAGCGCGGCGCGTTCCTGCACGCGGGTCTTGACCCATGAGGGCGCTGTCACGTCGCGGTCGATCAGCATAAGGGCAAGGATCAAAACGATTGCCACAGGCAAGCTAAGCAACAACCAGATCGCCCGCAAAGAATGCCGCACAACTTTGGCCCCGCGCTTTTTCGGCGCGGGTGCGGGTGGTGTGACCTCTTCTTGGGTGTCCGTCATGCCTGCCTTTCCGTGTCCCTGCCCTTTATCTTTGCCAATTTGGGCCTAAAACAAAACGGGAAACTTATTCAAAGGAAAAACCATGTCTGATCTTGCAATCGGTGATCCCGCCCCCGCCATTGATCTGCCCCGTGATGGCGGCGGTCAGGTCAGCCTGTCTGATTTTGCAGGCAAGCAGGTGGTTTTGTACTTTTATCCGAAAGACGACACGCCGGGCTGCACGAAAGAAGCGATTGGTTTTACCGAA
Organism: uncultured Cognatiyoonia sp.; assembly: GCA_964414165.1. Taxonomy (GTDB): domain Bacteria; phylum Pseudomonadota; class Alphaproteobacteria; order Rhodobacterales; family Rhodobacteraceae; genus Cognatiyoonia. The sequence continues at coordinate 778 of CAYPVL010000119.1, read as the reverse complement.
ATGGACGCAGAATTTGCCGAGGCCGGTGCTGTGGTGCTGGGTGTGTCCAAGGATTCTGTCGCCAAGCATGACAAATTCATCAAGAAGCACGATCTAGGCGTGATTTTGCTGTCTGATGAAGACGGAGATGTGTGCGAGCGTTATGGCGTGTGGGTCGAAAAGAACATGTATGGCAAGCAATATATGGGCATTGAGCGGGCGACGTTTTTGATTGGCGCGGATGGCGCGATCAAGCAGGTCTGGCGCAAGGTGAAGGTGCCCGGCCATGTGGATGCCGTGCTTGACGCTGTAAAGGGGTGACCATTTTTCTGCGAAAAATGAGGCCTCCGGCGGCCATATTTTTATTCAAAAGAAACATGGGGGATGCGCGATGATGCCATTGGCAGAGATGGCTGTGGCCGTGTTGCAGACAGCAGACGGGCGCGCGAAGACGGCTTTGTCGCGTGGGTTTGCGGCGCAGTGGCAGGCCGCGCGCGCTGCAGGTGAGGTGCCCGAGGTCGGTGCTTGTGCGCCGCCTTTGCTCCCCGCCCGCCCTGATGCGCCCGCCTTACTTGATCCCCGCGATGTGCCCCGTCGCAAGCCTGGCTCGCCTGAAGGGCGCATCGCGATGTTGCATGCGGTGGCCCATATTGAATTGAACGCGGTTGATCTGCATTGGGACCTGATTGCGCGGTTCACGGATGTGACCATGCCTATTGGGTTTTATGACGATTGGGTGAAGGCGGCAGATGAAGAATCCAAGCATTTCAACCTGATGTGCGACTGTCTTGAAGCAGGT
>CAYPVL010000118.1:0-8235 GCA_964414165.1 uncultured Cognatiyoonia sp. | reverse complement strand
GCGGCGGAATGATGACGCGCAAAGCTTGCGGCAAGATCACAAGGTTCATCGTCCAGTTCGGCCGCATGCCCAGCGCAAAAGATGCCTCTGACTGGCCCTTGCTGACGGCCAAGATACCGGCGCGCACAATTTCTGCGATGAATGCGCTGGTATAAAGGGACAAGGCCAACCACAGCGCAATCAGGGAATTGCGCAGATGCAGGCCACCTTTAAAGTTGAAACCAGCCATCTCGGGGAAATCCAGGAAGGCCCCCATAATCCAGAACACGATCGTGACCGGGATCAGCCAAATGGCAAGGCGGAGCGGCCATGTGGTCGGCAAGACGCCCGTATCTTGTTGGGTCTGAAGCGCGTTTCGTTTGACAAGTCGCGCGGCATAAAACGACCCACCAAGGGCGATGAAAACAACAAGCCAGTCAATGAACCCCGATTGAACGGCGGCCACATAGGTCCGGGCGGGCAGCGTCGTCGTCGACATCCACGTGCGCGCAAGAATACCGCGATCCCGGACCGCAGCGCGGCGATCATCTTTCCATTCAGCAAGCTGCGCGACATAGTCGCCCTCAGCCAGCGGAGTGGATGGCCCGTTCGCAAAGCGTACCGTCGGCACATAGACGCCCCGGTTCGTAATTGCGACGCTGTTCAGCACCATTGATGCTTCTGGATTTTCGCCTCGGAAATCTCTGGGTGACGGGGTGCTTTCTGTCGTGACCGCAAAAATCAGGATAATCCACAAAAGCAAGGGCACGTTGCGGAAACCTTCAACATAGACCGCCATGAGGTTGCGCACGATCCAGTTCTTAGACAGGCGCAAAATCCCAATGAAAACACCCAAGACGGTCGCCGTGGCACAACCCAGGGCGGCTACCAGCAACGTATTCAAAATGCCGACAAGGGCGGCGCGTCCATGGGTTTGCTGGTTGTCATAATCAATCAGCATCTGGTTAATATCGTAACCAGCGACCGACCGAATAAATCCAAAGTCGAATTCCTTGCCCAGAACGGCAAGGTTTTGAATCGTATTATTGATCAGCCACCCAAATGCCACGCACAGCAAAACCAAAGCAACCACCTGAATGGTGATTGAACGGTAGCGGGTGTCGTAAATGAGTTGGCTTAGCCGGAAGGAATCCTTCGGGGCGTCAGACATCGTAGACATACATATCTCCCGGTGGCTCCCGATCTGGATTGCGTGCGCCCCATTTTTGGGTGTCAGCACGCGCGGGATGCGCAAGTCGTCAACAGCTTAAAGATTGGAAAGCAGTACCGTATGCGGAGAAGGGCCCAGTCATGTGACCGGGCCCTTTCCTTGGATCAGTTCCTAGCGGAAAGGTGGAGAGTAGATCAGCCCACCTTCGGTCCACTGTGCGTTCAGACCACGCGCAAGGCCGATTGGTGTGTTCTCACCAATGTTCTTTTCGAACAGTTCACCGTAGTTGCCGCCAGCCTTGATGGCTGCTTTGGCCCAAGTGGCGTCAAGGCCGATCATCGCGCCCAATTCACCCTCAGTGCCCAAAAGACGGTTGATCTCTGGGTTGTTGGTGGGGGCTGCGCCCAGCTCTTCTACATTTGCAGAAGAAATGCCCAGCTCTTCAGCTGTGATCAGCGCGTTCAATGTCCAACGGACAATGTCGCCCCACTCATCATCACCGTGACGGACCAATGGGCCCAGTGGTTCTTTTGAGACGATTTCTGGCAGCAGAACATGCTCACCAGGTGCTTCAAAAGTGGCACGTGTCGCGGCCAGACCGGATGCGTCAGTTGTGTAAACGTCGCATGCGCCAGCAAGATACTGCTGCTGTGCTTCGGCGTTGGTTTCGATTGGCACCGGCTCGTATGAGATGTTGTTGCTGCGGAAATAGTCAGCAAGGTTCAGCTCGGTAGTTGTGCCGGTCTGAATGCAGACTGTTGCGCCATCAAGTTCGGTCGCGGAAGACACACCCAATGCGGATGGGACCATAAAGCCCTGACCATCATAGTAGTTCACGCCAACGAATGTGAACTTCAGGTCGGTGTCACGGGAAAATGTCCATGTGGTGTTACGGGCCAGCATGTCGATTTCACCAGACGCAAGCGCTGTGAAACGTGTTTGGCCTGTTGTTGGGACAAACTCGACGGCTGTCGGGTCACCAAAGATGGCAGCTGCAACCGCACGGCATACGCCGACGTCAAAGCCTTCCCATTCACCAGATGCGTTGGGTGCTGCGAAACCGGTCAGACCAGTTGTCACACCACAGTTCAGCGATCCGCGTGCTTTGACGTCGTCAAGCGTTGCCGCAGAAGCCGCTACAGCGGACAAGCCAGCAAATGCCAGTGCGCCGAAAAATACGGTTGTTTTCATGTTTACCTCTTCCTGAGTTTCCACCCCGAGTGCAGGGGTGAGTTCTTGAACCGGTTAGCCCGGCAGTCTCTGTTATGAATAGGGGTCGCCCCCCAATCACGGCATAGAGTGCGGGGAATCACGGCACTTCGTCAAGTCGCACGAAAAAGAAAATGCCTGTCCAAACGTCAAAAAAACCGTGATTTATTTGGATATTTAAAAGCGACGCACCTTAACCTTAAGTCAAGCAGGCCTGATAAAAGGCGGATGCATTGATAAATGCATCGCGTTTCAGCGCAGCCAATTCACTGGCTTCTTCATCATCACCCCATTGGCTGATTTGATAGTCTTCATCCACCCGCGATAGCGTCCAGGCCTCTTGGGCGGGCAGGTGACTATGGATAACGGCCAACGCCAAGATCAGCGATCCTGAAATGCTCACCAGATCGTGGAACCCAGCCAGTTCAAACGCAGAAAGCTTGGCAACTTCATCATGCAGCCGCGCAAGCACTTGCGGGTCTTGGGGCACATGCATCACCCCTTCGGCGCAAATCAATGGGGCGTTCAACGCTGTCCTTGCCCAATCCAGCAGGGGATCCCAAGCGGTGCGTTGTAGTTTGATCAACGCCTCAGGCCCCGCCGCGCGGTAGCACAACAGATCACTGTCCCCATACGCCGCCAGCATTGCGACAACCTCATCCTTTTGGGTCGCCACCTTATCAATTGCGGCATTCGCACCGCGGGTGACGGGCATGGTTGTCGGATCAATTTTTTCGACCTGCGCGTCCCATTCAGCGGCAATCGCGCCAGCCAAAGCCTCGGTTGGGACCACAAGCAAAGCCTTGGCAGGCGTCTTCACCGCCCGCCCATCCAATTGCACAGTGAACCCATCGTCCAACGCCACAACCGTCGCTTCTTTCCAAAAGCGTTTTGCTTCCCAATCGCTCATTTCCTAGGCATCCGGCATATTGAAAGGGTCAACGGGCGCATGGCTCACATGCCAACCGACATAATCCCACGTGTGAGCCATATGTGGGGGCAATGGTGCGGTCAGATGCAGAATCGCCCCCGACTCGGGGTGTTGAATGGTCAGACTGCGGGCATGGAGATGCATCTTACGCCCGATCTCTTCGCCCATCCCAGCGCCCCAGCCATCGCCCATATTGTCCTGCGACTGGCCACCATATTTGCCATCCCCCACAATCGGATGTCCAATCTCGGCCATATGGGCGCGCAGCTGATGGGTGCGACCCGTGATTGGGACCAAAGCAACCCATGCCGCGCGATTGGCCAGCTTGTCCATCACAGCATAATCCGACGTCGCACGCTTTGCGCCTTCGGTGCTGTCCACGTCGCGCGGGTGAATGCAGCGCATGCGCTCATTTTCGCCACCACGACCACCGCCTTGTTTGACCAAACCGTACTTAATGGTGCCAGCACGGGGATGGGGCACGCCAGCGACCGCAGCCCAGTAGATTTTGCGGGTCTCGCGGTGTTTCATATTCTCGGTCAGGGCCTTGGCCGCCATGCGGGTGCGCGCCAAAACCAGTACGCCAGAGGTATCCTTATCCAACCGATGCACAAGGCGCGGTTTTTCTTCCATGCCAAACATCAACGCCTCAGACAGCCCATCCACATGGCGGGTGGTGTTTGTTCCACCTTGGGTGGCAAGGCCTGCAGGCTTGTTGATCACGATCATCTGGTCATCTTTATAGATCACACAAGACTGGATCATCTTGGCATCAGCCTTGGTCACACCATGCTTGAACATGGCGCGGGCCGCGTCTGCCTCTGCTTCCGTGGGCAACGGCGGAATACGGACCAACTGGCCCACTTCAAGACGGGTATTTGATTTGACGCGCCCACCATCCACACGCAACTCGCCCTTGCGGCACATCTTTTCGATGCGCCCTTGGGTCAAATGCGGAAAAAGGCGGCGCAGATAACGATCAACGCGTTGATCGCCATCATCCGGGCCAATGGTGCGTGTCTGGACACCGCTCATGCAAAAATCCCCCGTGCCAGCACAATACCCGCAGCAAGGGCAGCGATGGACACAAAAACTGAAATGGCAACATACACAAGGGCGGCACCGGCCTGCCCCTTTTCAAACAAGGTGAAAGCCTCAAGCGAGAAGGCCGAGAATGTGGTGAATCCGCCCAAAACACCTGTCATCACAAAGGGGTTCAAATGGGTCATGCCCTTTTGAAAAGACCACACCACGAAGACCCCCATCAGAAACGAGCCGATCACGTTCACAGTGATGATCGCGACCGGAAAGCCCTCACCCCAGACGCGGATCACGAAGGCCCCCGCCAGAAAGCGCAAGGTCGCGCCGATTGCCCCGCCAAGGGCCACAGAAAGGGTTGTTATAAACATGGGCAGGCATTGGCCCCTATCTGCGGCTTTGTCAATTATTCCGCTTGGTGCGGAGCTTCGCAAAATAATCCAGGCGCTTTTTCAATTCCCGCTCAAACCCGCGATCGACGGGGGCGTAGTATTCCCCACGGGGCACGCCATCAGGGAAATAGTTCTGTCCCGAAAACCCATCCTCGGCATCGTGATCATAAGCATAATCCGCCCCGTACCCCATATCCTTCATCATCGACGTGGCACCGTTTAGGATATGCTTTGGCGGCGGCGCAGACCCGGTTTTCTTCGCCCCGTTCATCGCAGCCTTATAGGCGACATAGGCTGCATTAGATTTCGGAGCGAGGGCCAGATAGGTCACGGCTTGGGCCAAAGCGAGTTCGCCCTCAGGCGAGCCGAGGCGCTCATAAGTCTCCCAACTCTGCAGACACACGGCTTGGGCCTGCGGATCAGCAAGGCCAATATCCTCGACCGCCATGCGCGTGATGCGGCGGGCAAGGTAACGGGGGTCCTCACCACCAGCCAACATCCGGGCAAACCAATAAAGCGCGGCATCCGGGTCCGAGCCGCGGACAGACTTGTGCAATGCAGAGATTAGATTGTAATGCTCATCCCCGCCTTTGTCGTATTTCACAGCACGCTTCATCAGGCGAGAGGCAAGCTGTTCCACGCCAATATCTGCGCCTGACCACCCGCTGACCTGTTCAATCAAGTTCAACAAAGCACGGCCATCACCGTCAGCCATCTCAAGCAAGGCCGCGCGGGCGGGGGCATCCAAAGGCAAAGGTTTACCCAGTTCCTCCTCGGCGCGTTTTGCAAGGCGTTCAAGGTCATCAAGTGACAGACGTTCAAGCACCAAAACCTGCGACCGGCTAAGGACGGCGGCGTTTAATTCAAAGCTTGGGTTCTCGGTTGTGGCGCCGACAAGCAAGATGGTGCCATCCTCCATATGGGGTAGAAAGCCATCCTGCTGGGCTTTGTTAAAACGATGGATTTCGTCCACGAACAACAAAGTGCCCTTCCCATTCGCGCGGCGCATCTTGGCGGCCTCAAAGACTTTGCGCAGGTCCGGGACACCTGTGAAGATCGCGGATATCTGGATGAAATGCAGGTCCGTCTCATCCGCAAGCAGGCGGGCGATGGTCGTTTTGCCAACACCGGGCGGCCCCCAGAAAATGAGGGATGACAAAGACCCAGAGGCCAGCATCGCCCCCAAAGGGGCATCCGGCCCCAGCACCTGTTCTTGCCCGATCACATCGTCCAATGCTTGCGGGCGCAAGCGGTCAGCTAGGGGACGTGGGCCCGTAGGGGTCGCGGATGGGGTGGAGGTGTCAAACAAATCGGCCATACGGGCAGCCTACGCTGCCCGCTGGCATGATGGAAGTCAGTGCAACTGCGTCGAAAAGTCGATCCAGACCGCCTGATGATCAATGCCACCCATATTCATTTTACGCCCGGCCGCCTTCATATCCAGCTGGCAACGGGCGGCCCAGCGATCCCAATTCGACGGAAGAAGGGCAAGCATGGTGCGAATACCCTCTTCACGGGATGTGCGCAGCATCTGCGTCACAAGACGCAGCCGCACCTTTTGGCGGATGTTGGCAGGGATACCTGAAGCAACAAATCCGCGGGTCACCTCCCATGTGCCCTCGGCGACGGGGGCTTGATCATAAAGAAGGTCCGTTGGAATTGAATCCAGCAAACCGTTCTGCGCATCACGGATCATATAGCTATAGATGCCGCAACGGGCGGTGGTCGGGGTCAAACGCACACCGGCAAGGACTTGCCCATCATCATGATGAACAGCCACCCAACGGGATTGCGGCGTATCGTATTGATCGTATTCCTTGCCCATTGTTGCGGGCAGATTCCACTGGTTTCTAACAATGAATGATTCGCGCCTAGCGCGAAGAATGTTCGCAAACAACTCCCCATGGTTGTGTAAATTGGCGAACGACAGCGTTGTCCCTAGCATGTGTGTCTCCGGTGCAAGATTTAAGGTTTCATTAACCCAGACCGGTCTATGCTTATGGAAGAGACGTCAGAGCAGACGATAATCCCGGGCGCGTTGAATTGCTTCTGCCGTCGTCCTAGCAAGCAGACTGGAGCGGGCAGATGCGAGGCGTGCCTTCAAAGCACTCTCTGATATATTCAATCGCGCAGCGGCAGCAGCGTGACGGTCTCCCTCGGCAATACACCGGAGGGCTTCTACTTGAGCATCCGTCAATGATCGTGGTGGCTCTGTGATGTTGTGGAGTTGGCAAATCAGCTTTGCAAACATCTCAATCTCAGCATCGTCGAATTCACGATCAGCTCGGGAAGCTGAAGCAATCGTACGCGAGCTCATCGGTCCACAAGACACTGCGAAACCAAAGTGCATACCAAACTCTCGCGCTTGGTCCAGGATCTTAAACGGATCCGGGATATCTATTTCGCTCCACCGTTGCGTTCCGATCTGGCTCAACCCCCAGGCGATAATCGGATCGCGGAGCGCATACGCCTCCTCTGTATATCGATCTGTCCAGCCTTTGGGATATGTCTGATGATTAAGCAGCGGCATGCCAAATCGAATATGGAGGGCGAAAGTAAAACCACCCGGAGCCAATTCGGCCATCAGCGACGTGTAGTGATCAATACCAGACTGCAAAGACATGTCCTTTTAGACAAGTTGCAGGTGAAATCGTCAAGTGCATTTTGCAATGGTCAGCAGAGGTATACCTATGGTTAATAAGCAAGTTTCAGATCAGTTGCGCAAATTGGCGCAGCCTGATCAGGCAATATTGCGGGCATTTCTTTCGCTAAATGGACAATTAAAAAAGGGATTTTCTATAACAGAAAAAAAGAAAAGTGAATTAAAGCCAACCCACCGGCAGAATTAAAAAAACCCCACCGCAATGCGGCAGGGTTTTCAATTAACGTAAGGTCAACTTCGCAATTATGCGTCGGCGTCAGCCTCTTCAGCGTCAAGACGCGCGCGATCTGCGGCCCCTTTTGCATCTACATCGCGATCAACGAATTCGATGATGGCCATTGGCGCCATGTCACCAAAGCGGAAGCCCGCCTTCATGACGCGCACATAACCGCCCTGACGATCTTTGTAGCGGGGGCCAAGGACGTCAAACAGCTTGGCTGTGTGCATCTCTTGCTTGAGCTTGGCATTGGCCTGACGGCGGGCGTGCAAGTCACCGCGCTTGCCCAGCGTGATCAGCTTTTCGATGATCCGCTTAAGTTCTTTTGCCTTTGGCAATGTTGTTTTGATCTGCTCATGTTCAATGAGCGAGCCAGCCATATTCGCGAACAGCGCTTTGCGGTGTTCATGGGTGCGGTTCAGGCGGCGGTATCCACGTGCGTGACGCATATTTCTAGTCTCCTAAGTGCTTTATACTTTGTACAACGGTCTGATGCGTGCCAGCCGTATTATTGGAGCAGAATTGCCCAAGTAGTCCCCACCAGTGTGGGCATTTTGTGGGGCAGGCCAATGCGGCCCACCGCCAATTACAGGTCCCCGATCAGGTCGGGGATTTTCGGATGCCTAGAAGGCATCC
>CAYPVL010000117.1:1862-8385 GCA_964414165.1 uncultured Cognatiyoonia sp. | reverse complement strand
CCAGTACATTCAGGAAAACGCGCAGTTTGTGGAGGAGTTGGATGTTTGAGGGAGACCACACGTTCCCTATCAGTATAGATGTGCCCTCAGAAACAGGCTTGAGCCGGATCACTATCCATCACGATTCGCACACAGCGCAGTTTAATTTTCCAGGCGATGGCGGGGGCAAGCCGCCATTGTCTAAATGGACCAACAAGCACAGCCACAAAATTGAAAAATCTTCTCGTACAGAGTCGGGTCAAAACCGGCAGATAAATTTTGAACTTTTCATTTGTTGCCTTGCAGCCTTGCATCCTGAAGGGCGCGTCCCTGTTAGATTTAAAGATCGCGAGGGAAAGACTTGGCGGCTGGATAAAACTTGCGCCGAATGGGCAGCAGAAAGCGGTCGCTTTATTCGCGCGGAAGACGCAAACGGCATGAACTATTTAGTTCCAAAGCTATAAGCATCCCGCCCGGCATCGCCGGGCCGCGCCCGGACCTCCCCCACGGGGAGGGCGCGATTGCAACATCTGCAAATAGAACCACGTCAGCGAAATGCCCACCCCCACAAAGCACGGAGAGCCTCCCCGAGGTCCGGGCACGTCCCTTCTGTTGCGCGCAACGAGCGCCCTAAGACCACTTTGTCCCGGACTTGATCCGGGACCTCATCTGCAACCCGCGCTGCCTTCGATCCATCAGAGACCCCGGATCAAGTCCGGGGCGACGGCCCTAACGGGCCTCGAACCCCAACATCTCCAACCCGGCCCGCAGCCGCCCGGTCCCAAACCCATGCCCACCGGCGAACATGCAAATGTTCAGCACGTTCCCGGCATCATTGAGCGACACACGACAGGCCAAATCAGGCGCGACATTCATCGCAACGGCCTGCGAAAACCCGCCAATTCGCGCATACATCGCCATCGCCTCAAGCACCTCGCCCTGCTTGCTATCGGCAATCACCCGACCCGCCAAAGGCACTGTGCCATCCGCATCGCCGTGGATATGCACGATGCTGGCAACAGGACCCGCGCAAGTCTCAGGCACCGGGTCCCAGAAGGTCCCCGACATCGGCACAAAGCCTGCAAACAGATCCGGGCGCGCGCAGGCCAAGTTCCACGTCAGCATACCGCCCGCCGAAAACCCCGACATCACAACACGGGAAGCGTCCAGACCAAAGCGCGCTTGCGCATCCGCCAACACATTCTCGGCATAGGAAAATTCTGCCGCGCCCGTCATCGCCCGATTGCGCGGACGGTTCGGCAATTGCCACGATCCATTGACGCCGTTGAAGGCAATCAGGGCCAGACCAAAGTCATCGGCCACCGCCTTCAACGCGCCATTGCGCATCACGCCAGCGGCTGACCCGCGATAACCATGGGCAAAGATCAGCGCCCCATTCGACGCATTCTCGGCCCCCGCAATGCGGTAGGTGCGATCCCCGACTACACAGTCGGTCTGTTCACCGCAGGCCGCAACCGGCCCCGCGATCAACGCAGCAACAACCGCAAGCCACTTCATTGCAGCGACAAACCAGAGATCGCGGCTTGGATCACGCTGCTTGTGTCATCGCTGTCGCCCGATACAGCCAAGCCCACCAAAGCACCCGGCTGACCGCCAAAGGCATTCGCATAATCGCGCGCCAAATTCACGCTTTCGTTATGCGATCCTGTCCCTGCCGGACGCAGCGCCACGGTCATGCCTTGCCCCGGCAAATAGGGTGATTGGATCATCTGACCGCGCCCGTGATTGCCGCCCCAGGTATAAATCAGCGTTTTCACATCCGGGTTGCCCAAAAGCTGGCGAATACCGGCACCTTCCATGCCTGCCGCCACATCTTCGGGAAGGAACACGAAATAAAGCGCCAGATTGCGATCATCCCCACCCTTTTGGGCAAGGCTTGTGGCGGGCACGGATTGTTGCACATTCCACGTCCAAGACGCCCCCGTCGCGCCCCATTCACTGCGCGGCAGGCGCGTCCAGGCGATGGACACGGACCCGTCGGATGTCATGCTTAATTGATTACCAAAGCGATAATCGTTTGAGGAAAACAAAGACAATCGCTGCTCAGACCAGCCCGAAGAAAAGCTGACAGGGCCAGCAGAAAGGCTTGCTGCGGTAAGGGATGCGGCAAGAAGGGTGGTTGAGAAAAGGCGCATGGGTGATCTCCTGAATACGATTTTCTGCATCATTAGCAGGCAACTTCGCTATCTTCGCCCCCGATCCGACCGGATCACAGCCTTGTCAGATAGACAGACGCACAACACGCGGTATTGTGAAGATATGCGCTGGCTGATCATCCTTTTGCTTTTCACCACCCCGCTTTGTGCCCAAACGCGCGAGGCTGGATTGGAACTGGTCCTCCTTGCCGATGGCTCTGGATCGATTGATGAGGAAGAGCTGGTTTTCCAACGCCAAGGCTATGCCCTTGCGATCACCGACCCCGAAGTTTTGGCGGCGATCGAGGCGTCCATTTACGGCAATATCGCCGTGACTTACGTGGAATGGGCCACGAACACGGCCCAAGTGGTGGATTGGACGATTATCGACGGGCCCGAAAGTGCCAAAACCTTCGCCGATGCGCTGATCGGCCCGCCGCGTCAGGTCTATGGGCGCAACGCCATCGGCGGCGCACTGCTTGAAGGCAAACGGTTGATCGAAGACAACGACATCTTTTCACCACGCCAAGTCATTGATTTCTCAGGGGACAGCATCGGCAATTCTTCCAGGCCACCCATAGCAACAGCCCGCGAAGAGGTCATCGCTGCAGGCATCACGATCAACGCCCTCCCGATCTTGCGCCCCGAAGACGGACGGCGGGCCGGGGTCAATCTGGAAGAAGAATACGAAACACGGATCATCGGCGGCCCCGGTGCCTTCATGGTCACAGCCGAAAGCCGGGACACGTTTGCCCAAACTGTGCGGCGCAAACTGATCCTTGAAATCGCAGGCGTCACGCCAGAGCAATACTTCGCATCACGCAAGACCCCGCCCACGCGGTCCACCATGATCCGGGTCAACGCTGCGACGGACAAGGACAAGCCATGACCCATCACACCTTGATCATGCTGGCCGCAGGCATCGGCATCCCGGTTCTTGCAGCCATGAATGCGCAACTGGGCAAGATCATCGGCTCACCCGCCGCGGCCGCCTTCATTCTGTTCGTCGTCGCCTGCGCCTGCGCCGGGATCACAGCACTTTTGACCCAACCGGGGGCTTTCGCAAAACTCACCCTCGCGCCAAAACACCTTTTCTTCGCGGGGGTTCTGATCGCGTTCTACCTGCTTTCCATCACGTGGATCGCGCCAATCATCGGGCTTGGAAACGCGGTGTTCCTCGTCCTGCTCGGCCAACTCTGCGCCGCTGCCGCCATCGATCACTTCGGCCTCTTCAACGCCACGATCACGCCCCTCACATGGACTCGCGCCGGCGGCCTCGCCCTCATGGCCTCAGGCGTCTTCCTCGTCCAAAAGGTCTAAGGGCACACCGCACACAAAACAGCGCAGCCCAATACACCTCTTTGGTTTCAAAATATCCCGGGGGGCGCGAAGCGCGGGGGCAGAGCCCCCTCACCGCTCAAAGCAAAGCGATGACCGAAGTCCACAACGCCTCTGGCACATCCACCTCAGTGCGCACCACCCGGTCCGCCCCCGGTATCCGCGCACCCTCCTGCGCCGCCACAGCCTCGGCCACGCGGGCAAAGCGATCCGCAAAGGCATCCGCATAAGTCCCCAGATCCATCAAAATATAGAACTGCCCCAGATCATGCGGCGCACCACCCGGCAATTTCAAACCCTTCACATCAAGCGAATTGACCGATCCGGTCATGCCAGCGGCCAACAATTCAGCCATCAGCCCAAAGCCCCAGCCCTTATAGCCGCCCGCACTGACCAAAGCGCCGCCCAAAGCGGCTTCGGGGTCGGTCGTCGGCTCACCATCAGAATCCACAGCCCAGCCAAGGGGAATAGGCTCACCCGCAGCTTTCGCCATCGTAATCTTGCCCAAGGCCACAGCCGAAGTGGAAAAGTCGAAATGCATCGCCATCTTGCCTTCGCCGGGCACCGACATGGCAATCGGATTCGTGCCAATCACGGCCGCATTCCCACCCGGCGGGGCAACGACAGGAGACGCATTGGTAAAGCCAATGCCAATCAAGCCAGCATCCGCGATCTGCTCGGTAAAATACCCCAAGGACGTGCAGGTATGCGCATGGGCGACTGCCAATGTCGCGACGCCATTTGCGCGGGCGGCCTTCAAAGCCAAAGGCAACGCGGCTTCAAACGCTGGCTGGGCAAAGCCAAAGCCTGCATCCGCCATCACCGCCGCCCCGCGCGGCTGGGTGACAACAGGCACCACAGTGCCCTTCACCCGGCCCGATGCCAACTGCAAGCAATAGCTTTCCAGATAGTACAAACCGCAAATCACATTGCCCAAAGCCTCGGCCCGGGCGACGGCTTTGGCGACGCTTGCGGCCTGCATGTCGCCTGCACCATGGGCCAGCAAGGCTTTGCGCGCGACGGTTTCGATTTCGGTGACAGGGATCATGGGGTTTACTCCGACAAAACGCCTGCCGTCAGGCGCAGAGTGCGATCCATCCGGGCGGCAAGGTCAAGGTTATGGGTGGCGATCACAGCCGCCAGACCGGTGCTGCGTACCAAAGCCATCAAAGCCTCAAACACCCTGTCCGAGGTGGCCGGGTCAAGGTTGCCTGTCGGCTCATCAGCCAGCAGCAACGCGGGTTCATTCGCCAAAGCACGGCAGAAGGCAACGCGCTGTTGTTCACCACCCGACAGGGCAGCCGGGCGGTGGGTCGCGCGTTCGGCAACACCCACCGTTTCAAGCAACATCATCGACCGCTGATCCGCATCCGCCGCGCTGACACCGTTGGCCAGTTGCGGCAGGGTGATGTTCTCCTGCGCGCTAAACTCCGGCAGCAGATGATGGAACTGATAGATAAACCCCACCCCTTCGCGGCGCATCAACGTGCGCTTGGCATCCGACTTGCCGGTCATGTCCTGACCATTGATCGACACGGTTCCGCTATCGGGCGTATCAAGCAGCCCTGCGATATGCAGCAAGGTGGATTTCCCAGCACCAGACGGGGCCACAAGTGCCACCACCTCGCCCGCTTTCACACTCAGGTTTACGCCTTTCAGCACGGTGACCTCATTGCGCTTGCCGTGGTTATAGGCTTTTGAGATATCGGAAAGTTGCAACACATGATCACTCATAGCGCAGCGCCTCCACCGGGTTCATCCGGGCGGCACGGCGCGCCGGAAAGAAGGTAATCGTCCAGGACGTGCCCAGCGCAAGCGCCACAGCTTTCAGGATATCAACCCCGTTCAATTCGGCTGGTAATTCATAGATCCCCCGGATCGACGGATCCCAGACGCCGCCGCCCGACACGTAGTTCACGAACGAGAAAATTGTGTCGATGTTCAGCACGAAGAACACACCAAAGATCACGCCCAAAATCGTCCCCACGGTCCCGATCCCGGCCCCGCAGATAAAGAAGATGCGCAGCACGCTGCCCTCGGTCAGGCCCATCGTGCGCAAGACGCCCACATCCCGGCCCTTGTTGGACACCAGCATCACAAGCCCTGCGATGATCAGCATCGAGGCGACAAGCACAAGGATCGACATGATCAGAAACATCACATTGTCCTCAATCGCGAGCGCACGCAGAAACGCCCCCGCACTATCGCGCCATGTCCAAAGCAGCGCGCCATCCCCGACGACGCGTAGCAGGGGTTCGTTCAACTCTTCAATGTCATCGGGCTTGGCGACCATGACCTCGATCTCATCGGCCACAAAGTCTTTGTTAAAGAACAGCTGCGCATCTTCAATCGGCAGATACGCGCGTGTCTTATCAATGTCATAGCGCCCGGCGGTGAAGATATAGACCACCTCATAGGCATTGGTGCGCGGTGTGCGGCCCATCGCGGTAGACGCGCCATTCGGGGAAATCACCCGGATGGTATCACCCACCGTCACGCCCAGATCACGGGCGGCCACGGACCCAAGCGCAATCCCCTCACTGAACCGTTCCAACTGTCCCATGCTTTCGCGCGGGGCGGTGATGCGGGGGATGCCTTGCAAATCTTCCTCGGAAATCCCGTAAATCTCGATCCCCGCATTCTGGTTGCCGAAATTCGCCATCACCTGCTGTTTCACCAGCGGGGCAGCGCGGGTCACACCGGGGATCGCTTCGATCTGTTCGGCCAAGGCTTCATAGTCGGAAATCCGCCGGGTGATTTGCCCCGTCTGTTCAATCACCGACTGTTTATAGACGGTCACATGGGCGTTCGCGCCCAGGATCGTATCGACAAACTCTGCCCGAAAGCCCGACCGCACAGCCAGCACCACGATCAGCGCGAACACGGCAAGGGTCACCCCAATGAGCGAAATCCAAGTCATCACACTGACCCCGCCCTCGGCGCGTTTTGCGCGCAGGTAGCGCCATGCGATCATCCATTCGAACTTGGCGAAAGGTGTGGTGGTGGCCATCGGTTTCCCTTTGATACGTCGGTGCGCGCAACCTGTGGTG
>CAYPVL010000117.1:0-1852 GCA_964414165.1 uncultured Cognatiyoonia sp. | reverse complement strand
CTCAGATCCTTTTCAGCGATGAAACCGGCCAGCGCGCGGGGCAAGCCGGTGAACCCCATCGCGAGGGCGAGGAAGGCCGCGCCCATCAGGATAAACGCGACCATCGCTGAGGTGCGCACAGCGCCCATCAGCCGGGGCCGCGGATCATGCGGGACGACTTCCAAAGTGGGGCGCATCAACGCAGGTTCGCGGCGTTCCGGGACAGGTGCAGGCGTGCGGCGCTTGATTGCGCGCAGCGGCCATGCGCAAAGCGAAAGAAAACCCAACGCGGCAAGCCAGCCCAAAACGAACCCCGCCAAAGCAGCCACGGCACCCGCAACACTTAGCGGAACCGCAGGCACATAATCGCCCCAAGTCGCCGTCAACGTCTGGCGGTCCGCAAAGCGATGCGGCATCGCAAGGCGCTGCAGCGGGGTCGCGGCGCGCAAAGCCGCCAAACTATCCACCATCACTGCATGGCGCGTAAAGGTGCGGCGCATATCGCCCTGCCGGGATTCAAGAAACGGCGTGCCGACCATTTGCGCCAAAGCCTGTTCACGGCCCAGACCTGCGGCCAAAGCCGAGCCGTCAAAATCCAGCACAACAGATGTCAAAGCATCCACCTGCCCGGCCAGACGTTGCTGATATTGCTGCGCAAATTCCGGGGCCTGGGACGTCACACACGCGCCGCACACCCCCGCCACAAGGGCGATTGTCCTGATCATATTGCTCTGCCTCGTCTTTATTGTTGCAGGCAAGTTAGCAGGGTTGAAAGATTCGGGCAAAGCGCAGGTTTGACACCTTAGTCCTGATCGTCCTTATCCTTGCGGCCCTGCAACCAGCGCAGCACAAAGAACAGCACGATCAGCGCGACGATCCAGAACAGCAAATCACCAAGCCAGATGGGCATCAGATGTGTCCTTTATAAAGTTTCACGACTTTTGCAACAGCATCCGCAGGTGCAAGCTCTTCGCTTTCGCCTGTGCGGCGCGAGGTCAGTTCGACCACGCCGTTCTTCAACCCACGCGGACCAACAGTGATGCGCCACGGCAGGCCGATCATATCCATCGTGCCAAATTTGGCCCCGGCCCGTTCGTCGCGATCATCATAAAGCGGGTCCAGACCGGCAGCGATGAACTGCGCGTATAAATCCTCGCATGCCGCATCGGCGGCCTCATCGCCAGACCGCATGTTCAAAATCCCAACGTGGAAAGGCGTCACACCCTCGGGCCAGATGATACCCTTGTCATCGTGGCTGGCCTCAATAATCGCACCCAGCAGGCGGGATACGCCAATCCCATGGCTGCCCATATGCACATCGACCTTGCCGCCGCTCCCGTTATCCACGGCAGCGTTCAGGGCCTCGGAATATTTGGTGCCAAAGTAGAAAATCTGCCCGACCTCAATCCCACGGGCGACCTTGCGGCGCTCTTCCGGGACTTCGTTGAACAACGCCTCATCATGGGTTTCATCCGTGCGGGCGTATTTCGTGGTGAATTCTTCCATGACGGCGGCGCAGGCGGCTTTGTCATCAAAATCAATCTCACGATCACCAAAGGTCAGATCAGTGACAGCGCTGTCATAAAACACCTCGCTCTCGCCCGTGTCGGCCAACACCAGAAACTCATGGGTATCATCGCCACCAATGGGGCCCGAGTCAGCGCGCATCGGGATCGCCTTCAAACCCATGCGTTCATAGGTGCGCAGGTAGCTGACCAGATGGCGGTTATAGGCATGCAGCGCGTCTTCTTTGGTCAGATCAAAGTTATAGCCGTCCTTCATATAGAACTCACGGCCCCGCATAACTCCAAAACGCGGCCGGATCTCGTCGCGGAACTTCCACTGGATCTGGTACATCGTCAGCGGCAGGTCT
>CAYPVL010000116.1:0-8438 GCA_964414165.1 uncultured Cognatiyoonia sp. | reverse complement strand
CTGCACCTCGGATACCCGGTTGTGGGGGTAAAGGATGAAGACATCGACCGCGTCCAAGCCCCGGAACGCCTCGATCGCGGCAGACCCCGTGTCGCCCGATGTTGCCCCAACGATGGTGACGCGCTTGCCGGATCGGGTGAGTGCAGCCTCGAACATCTGCCCGATGATCTGCATTGCAAAGTCTTTGAACGCCAGCGTCGGCCCATGGAACAGTTCCAGCAGGAAGTGGTTGGTATCCAATTGAACAAGCGGCGCGCGGGCAGCGTGGCCAAAGCTGGCGTAGGCTTGTTTGAGAAGCTTTTTGAATTCTGCATCCGTGAACGTGTCGCCGATGAAAGGGCGCATCACAGTGAAGGCAATGTCTTCATAAGATTGCCCGGCCATCGCAGCGATTGTGTCCTGCGACAGGGTCGGGATGGCTTCGGGCACATACAGCCCGCCATCGCGGGCGAGGCCGGTCAGCATCGCCTCTTCAAATGTTAGCACAGGGGCGCTGCCCCGGGTCGAAATATAGCGCATGATTTATGCGTCCTTTTGGCGGGTGCGGCGGATCAGGAAGATGGTCATGACGGCCCAGACGGCCGCCAGCAGGAACCATGTGATCGCGTAGTTCAAATGATCATTCTTGATGTTAGCGGTGTTCACTGGAAGCGGGGTCAGGCGCGGATCGGGCGCGCTGCTGGTACGGGCGACGATCATGATCGGTAGCGTATCAAGGTGCTGGGACATGTCTAAAACATCACGCGCAAACCATGTGTTCAGCGCAAGATCCGGTTCCGGGGTCGAACTGTTCTTGTCGTCCGGCCAGATCAGGTTCCCGGTAATTTCGGTGATCGCGGTCGCGGGGGGCGCATTTTTATTGTCCAGCTGGAGCAATCCAAGATCAACCATAATCTCGGCACCCTGTGCGGTCTGGAACTTGGAAATCACCCGAAAGCCTGTTCCGGCGGCGGTGCCAGATGCCAGTACATGAAGCTCTTCTCCGGTGGGCCGCCCAATGACGCTGACGCCCCGATAGTTATCGTTTGCGCGCGACACGTTCAGTTGCAACGGCATCGGATCGGCAGACAGCCGCGCGTCGATACCCGCCAAAATGTCCTCTTTCCATTCCAGCCGCTGCAACTGCCAGAACCCCAGCCACAGCAGAACCGCGCAACCCGCGACGCCCAAAACGATTGGAAAGATGATATTCCGCACAATGCTATCCCAAAAACAAACGCGCGAGGCGTCCCCCGCGCGTCTTAATCCGTTTCGCCAAGTGGGTCGAGACCCACCCGTCGCAAAAATCGTGCTTAGCCGCCCCAGACGTAAACAGCCGCAAAAAGGAACAGCCAAACCACATCAACAAAGTGCCAGTACCAAGCTGCCGCTTCAAAACCGATGTGCTTTTCAGGGGTGAAGTGCCCCGCGTTCAGGCGCAGAAGGCAGACAAGCAGAAAGATCGTCCCGATCACAACGTGGAAGCCGTGGAAGCCCGTCGCCATAAAGAAGGTCGCGCCATAGATGTTGCCAGAGAAACCAAAAGCTGCGTGGCTGTATTCATAGGCCTGAAAGCCTGTGAAGATCACACCCAGAACGACGGCCAAAATCAGACCCCACTTCATGTCCTGACGGTTGTTTTCATGCACAAGCGCGTGGTGCGCCCATGTGGCAGCAGCACCAGAACACAGCAGGATCAACGTGTTGATCAGTGGCAGGTGCCAAGGATCAAAAGTTTCGATCCCAACTGGCGGCCAGACCCCATCAATCGCGGGGCTTTGCGGGCCCATGGGGTACATGGCGTGCTTGAAGAAGGACCAGAACCATGCGGCAAAGAACATGACTTCGGACATGATGAACATGATGAAGCCGTACTTTAGCCCGATGCGCACAACTGGCGTGTGATCGCCGACTTTGCTTTCCTCGACCACGTCGGACCACCATGCATACATCACGTATAGCACCAGCGCGAGGCCGATCAGGAACATATAGGGGCCACCGCCCTGTTTGGGCATCCAAAGGACAGCCCCGAACAGCATAAGGAACGCGCCGATCGACGCCAAAAGCGGCCAGATCGAGGGGTTCAGGATGTGATAGTCGTGGTTCTTAGCGTGTGCCATGTGCAGTATTCCCTGGCTGAGTGCGTCTTATTGGCTTGCGGGCACCGGCAAAGCCGGGCCTGCGTTTTGATCAAGATAGGCCTGCACCTCTTCTTCGGGCAGGTCAATCTGGTAAAAGGTGTAGGACAGTGTGATCGTATGGACGTATTGCCCTTCGCGGTCTTGTACGATGGCGGGGTCCACGAAGAAATTCACAGGCATCAGCACGGTTTCACCGGGCATCAGCATCTGCTCTTCAAAGCAGAAGCAGTGGATTTTGTCGAAGAATGCGCCCGCTTCATATGGGGTCACGTTGTAGCTGGCGCTGCCGGCGACAGGAACGTCGGTAGGGTTATGCGCCTCATAATATGCAATCGCCGTCTCGCCAATCCGAATTTCCATCTCGCGTTTTTCCGGGCGGAAGGTCCACGGCATGTCCCGCTCAAGCGAGGAATCAAAGCGCACGGTGATGGTTTGATCTAGGATCGTATCAGGCCCAACCTCAGCCACGTTTGTGACCCCGCCAAAGCCTGTCACCCGGCAGAACCAGTCATAAAACGGGACAGACGCCCATGACAGCCCGCCCATCAACACAACAACAGTCAGTGTTTGCAGCAGCGTCCGCTTGGGCCCTTGGATATTTGGGAAGAACCAGTTCATCAGTTGGTTTCCTCCTGCGGGATCAGTTGCGGGCGCAGCACGTGGTCGGTTTTCTCAAACGCCTGCGCTTCGCCAAGTTGCAAAACCTTCACAACCGTCAGCCCGAAGACAATCGCGATGAAGCCGGCAAGCAGTAGCCCGACACCGATGTTTTTGTTCAGGCGGCGCTGGTGAATTTCATGTTCAACTTTCAAAGTCATGCCCAGCCCCCCAATCCTTGGGTTTGCAGGATCGCCTCGGCCAAGAGGGCCACGAAATGTGCGAACAGATAATAAAGCGAGATTTTGAAGGTCTTCTTTTCAACAGCGAAATTATCCGCATTCGCCGCATCCGTGTCACGCGTCCAGATGTCATAGCAGCCTTTGAGGAACCACGTATTCATCGCCACGGCCACCGCCATGTAAAGCGGGCCGCCCACAGATGTCAGCCCAAGGCCCAGCGCAACAGGTACCAACAGCACTGCGTAGACAAGGATATGGTTGCGCGTCACGCGCGTGCCATGCGTGACATTCAGCATCGGCACACCCGCATCGCCGTAGTCCGACTTCATAAACAGGGCCAGCGCCCAGAAATGCGGCGGTGTCCACATAAAGATCAGTGCGAACATCAGGATCGATTCGGGCGCGATGCCCCCTGTTGCCACTGCCCAACCCACCATCGGTGGGAACGCCCCGGCGGCCCCGCCAATCACGATGTTCTGCGGTGTCGCCCGCTTAAGCCACATGGAATAAACGACCGCGTAAAAGAAGATCGTGAAGGCCAGCAGCCCAGCGGCAAGCCAGTTGGTGGCAAGCGCAAGCAGCACGACAGAAAAGCCCGATAATGCCAGTCCAATCGCCAGCGCTTCGCCCGGTTGCACACGCCCATCAGGGATGGGGCGCTTGGCGGTGCGTTTCATCACCGCATCAATATCCGCATCCCACCACATGTTCAGCGCACCCGAGGCCCCTGCCCCCACGGCGATGCACAAGATACCAACGAAACCAATGAACGGATGCACATCCACGGGCGCAACGAGCAGACCGACAAGCGCTGTAAAGACCACAAGCGACATCACACGCGGCTTCAGCAGGGCGAAATAGTCGCCCATGCTGGCCTCGTAGGTTGGTGTGCTTTGCAGACTTGCGTCGCTCATATCAGTTCCTTTTGCTGTGGTGGATCAAAATACCACCCACCGCTTTAGACAGGATTTTCAACTTTGGCTTCGGCCAGCCATGCATCATAGGTTTCTTGGCTGACCACTTTCACTGTGATCGGCATATAAGCATGATCCTTGCCGCAAAGTTCCGAACACTGGCCGAAATAAATGCCTTCCTGTTCAGCCGCGAACCACAGCTGCGCAAGGCGCCCCGGTACAGCATCCTGCTTCACACCAAAGGCCGGAATCGTCCAAGAGTGGATCACATCCGCCCCGGTCACAGTCATCACAACAGTCGCGCCAACAGGCACGACGACGGCTGTATCTGTGGCCAGAAGATAGTGTTCGTCTTCATACCCAAAGTCTTCCAATTCATCGCGCTGGAGCATGAAGCCTTCGAAGTAAACCTCTTCATCGGTGTATTCATAGCCCCAGTACCACTGGTAGCCGGTCACTTTGATGTTCACGTCCGCTTCGGGAATTTCCTGCTGGTCAAAAAGCACGGGCAAGGACCACGCCCCGATGAACACCAGAATCGCGATTGGAACGACTGTCCAAGCCACCTCAAGCGCTGAATGGTGTGTGAAGGTCGCTGGTGTTGGGTTCCGCTTGGCGTTGTAGCGTACAATCACCCAAATCAGCAGCCCTGTCACAAACAGCGTAATCGCCGCACAGATCACCAGCAGCATCCCATCCAGCCACTGCAAATCGCGCGCCAGTTTCGTGGCTGCAATCTGAAAGCCTGTTTCGCCGTCGACCGGTGCGCCCAGCACCTCAAGCTCTTGGTTGACGTCCTGCGCGAAGGCTGCGGTGGATGTCAGTGACAGGCCCAAAGCGGCCCAAAGCGATGTTGCAAAAGAGGTAAGTCGCATATTCTACCCTAAGTTCCCGCGCCCAATAGGCGCTTTTGCGGTTGGCTGATCCATCCGTTCAGACGGAATCCCGTTGTATCCCGGCGCCCATGTCCCATATCCTGATGAACAACTCAATAACCCCTGTTGCGGCAAACAGACGCTTTTTGCCAAAAAGGCTGCTGTTTTTTGCGCTCACCAAAGGAATACCCCATGTCGCACATCCCTTTTCGCCCGTTTGAGACTTATTTAGATCAGGATAATGCCCTTGCCTTGGTCCGCGAGGCGACCGCCGGCGCAGATGACGGAGAGCTTTTTATCGAACGCCGCAAGTCAGAAATGCTGATGTTTGATGATGGACGGGTGAAAACCGCCAGCTTTGATGCCTCCGAAGGATTCGGTTTGCGCGCCGTGCGCGGTGAAACCGCAGGCTATGCCCATTCCACAACGATTGATGAACAGGCCCTGCGCCGCGCCGTCAGCACAGCCCGTTTAGCCGTTGGCGATGGTGGTGGCACGCTGGCTGCCGCCCCCGCTGGCACCAACCGCAAGCTCTACACCGACGAAGACCCGATGGCGGCGGCCACCTTCCCCGCCAAGATCGACATCCTGCGCGAGATTGATGCTTTTGCACGCGGCTTGGACAAGCGCGTCGTGCAGGTCAGCGTCAGCCTTGCCGCATCCCATCAAGAGGTGGTGATCCTACGCCCGGAAGGCACACTTGTCACGGACACCCGCCCCATGTCGCGCATCGGGATCAACATCACCGTTGAAGAGAATGGCAAGCGCGAGGCGGGGAATGCCGGTGGCGGGGGCCGCGCTGGCCTGATTGGGCTGATTGCGCGCGACCATTGGGAAGGTGTCGCCCGCGAAGCGCTGCGCATCGCCCTTGTGAACCTTGATGCAGAACCCGCCCCGGCTGGCGTCATGGACGTTGTGCTTGGCCCCGGCTGGCCCGGCATCCTATTGCACGAAGCGATTGGGCACGGTCTTGAAGGCGATTTCAACCGCAAAGGCACCAGCGCTTTTGCAGGCCTGATGGGTAAGCAGATTGCCGCCAAAGGTGTAACGGTGCTGGATGATGGCACGATCCCGGATCGCCGTGGGTCGATCACTGTGGATGATGAAGGCACACCAAGCGCGAAGAACACACTGATCGAAGACGGCGTTCTTGTGGGCTATATGCAGGATCGCCAGAATGCGCGGTTGATGGGCGTGGCCCCGACCGGGAACGGGCGCCGCGAAAGCTACGCCCATGCGCCGATGCCACGTATGACCAATACCTACATGCTGGGCGGGGACGCTGCCCCTGAAAGCCTTGTCGCCGATCTCAAGGACGGGATCTATGCGGTAGGCTTTGGTGGTGGTCAGGTGGATATCACGAACGGCAAGTTCGTCTTTTCCTGCACCGAGGCTTACCGCGTCAAGAACGGCATGGTCGGTGCGCCTGTGAAGGGCGCGACCTTGATCGGGGACGGGGCAACAGCGTTGAAGCAAATTCGCGGGATCGGCAATGATATGGCGCTTGATCCCGGCATGGGCAATTGCGGCAAGGCTGGCCAGTGGGTGCCTGTGGGCGTCGGCCAGCCAAGCTTGATGATCGGAGGGCTGACAGTCGGGGGTGCAGCGGCCTGATCCACCTTAACTTGCTGTTAACCGCGTCGGGGTAGAGTGATTCTGCAGCAAGCGGAGACTGGGATGACTGGAATTCAAACTTCTTCCACCACCCCCCCCCCACTTCCACCAGAAAGCGGTGCGATTTTCGACCAGCTCCGCTTGCTGCGCTCTCGCCGGGTTGGCATTGCGACCTACCGGCGGCTTATTAGCGAACATGGCACCGCGGCGAATGCCTTGATGGCCTTGCCAGAGGTCGCACAGGCTGCCGGTGTTGCGAATTACAGCGTTTGTCCCGAAGGCGTGGTGCATGCCGAATTGCAGGCTGGTAAGCGTGCTGGGGCTGTTCTGCTGAACGAAACCGATCCCCGCTATCCTGCAAATCTCAAGGGCATAGAAGACGCGCCGCCTCTCCTTTGGGCCTTGGGGCGCACGGAAATGCTCACCCGCCCGATGGTCGCCCTTGTAGGCGCGCGCAATGCGTCATCGCTTGGGACGCGCATGGCAAAACGGCTTGCCGAAGAATTGGGACAAGCCGGTTATGTTGTGGTGTCCGGCCTTGCGCGGGGCGTGGATGCCGCCGCACATCTGGCCGCATTACCCACAGGCACGATCGCCGTACAGGCAGGCGGGGTTGATGTGATCTATCCGCCCGAAAATGCGCAATTGGCCCATGATATCGCCAAGGCCGGGCTACGTCTGGCCGAAAATGCGATGGGCTTGCAGCCCCAAGCGCGGCATTTTCCTGCGCGCAACCGCATTATTTCAGGGCTTGTGCAGGCCGTCGTCGTGGTCGAGGCCGCCGCAAAGTCCGGCAGCTTAATCACTGCGCGCAATGCGCTGGACCAAAACCGGGATGTGCTGGCCGTGCCCGGACACCCCTTTGATGCGCGCGCAGCCGGGTGCAACATGTTGATCCGTGACGGGGCGACTTTGGTACGCAACGCTGCTGACGTGATCGAAGCGCTTGTTCCCATCGCCGAGGCGGCACCAGAATTACCGCTGGAAGCCCCGGCACCGCAGCACGATCTGCGCAGCGTCGCAGCCTTGCATGGCGAAATCCTGTCGCGCCTTGGCCCAGCCCCTGTGGCCGAAGACCAATTGATCCGCGATCTGTCGCATGATCCCACGCAAGTGGCCCCGGTGCTTGTCGATCTTGAACTGAAGGGCAAGATCAAGCGGCAATCTGGCGGATTGCTGTCACTGGCGCATTAAACGCGCGTGCATTTGGCGCAAAGCCCCCCAAATTTTCCCCTCGCACTTGCCTGTGCGTTGGTGTTAGGCGCAACAAGCCGCAGTCGCTTGAACAAGCTGCATTGACAAGCCCCACAAGGACACCACATGTTCCGCGACCAGAAGGCCCCGGATTGATTTGGAAGGATTCTTATGCCCGTTGTTGTTGTTGAGTCTCCGGCTAAAGCCAAGAAAATCAACGGATATTTGGGGAACGACTATACTGTTCTCGCCTCATTCGGACACGTCCGCGACCTCCCCGGAAAGGACGGATCGGTCGACCCTGACGCCGGATTTGAGATGAAATGGGAGGTCGCGAGCGACAGCAAAAAGCATATCAAAGCGATTGTTGACGCCCTCAAGGACGACCCTGAACTGATCCTCGCAACCGACCCTGACCGCGAGGGAGAGGCCATCAGCTGGCACCTGACCGAGGCGCTGCTGTCGCGCAAAGCCATCAAGAAAGACACCCCCGTCAGCCGCGTTGTGTTCAATGCGATTACCAAAGCTGCGGTGATGGATGCGATGGCCAATCCGCGCGATGTCGACCAGCCCTTGGTCGAAGCCTACCTTGCCCGCCGCGCGCTTGATTATCTGGTGGGCTTTAAGCTGTCCCCAGTGCTTTGGCGCAAGCTGCCCGGTGCAAAATCTGCGGGCCGCGTGCAATCGGTTTGTCTGCGCATCCTTGTCGAACGCGAGATGGAAATCGAAGCCTTCCGCAATCAGGAATACTGGACCGTCAAGGCCCTGCTTAAATCAGCACGCGGCCAGACGTTCGAGGCCCGGCTGACCACGCTGGCCGGTGATAAGCTTGAGAAATTCAGCCTTGGCAATGAAACACAGGCCGAAATGGCCGTGCAGGCC